>NZ_JBKEUV010000004.1:0-244628 GCF_056356755.1 Bifidobacterium sp. LH_449 | reverse complement strand
GGAATGCTTATCTTGGAGCAGGCTTCCCGCTTAGATGCTTTCAGCGGTTATCCCTCCCGGACGTAGCCAACCGGCCGCGCCACTGGCGTGACGACCGGCATACCAGAGGTCCGTCCACCCAGGTCCTCTCGTACTATGGGCAGGCCTCCTCAACATTCCAACGAGCGCAGAGGATAGAGACCAAACTGTCTCACGACGTTCTGAACCCAGCTCGCGTGCCGCTTTAATCGGCGAACAGCCGAACCCTTGGGACCTGCTCCAGCCCCAGGATGCGACGAGCCGACATCGAGGTGCCAAACCATCCCGTCGATATGGACTCTTGGGAATGATCAGCCTGTTATCCCCGGGGTACCTTTTATCCGTTGAGCGATGCCGCGCCCGTGCGCCGGCACCGGATCACTATCTCCGACTTTCGTCCCTGCCCGAACCGTCGTTCTCACAGTCAAGCCCGCTTGTGCGATTACACTCGACACCCGATTGCCAACCGGGCCGAGCGGACCTTTGAGCGCCTCCGTTACTCTTTGGGAGGCAACCGCCCCAGTTAAACTACCCGCCAGGCACTGTCCCTGACGAGGATCACTCGTCGAGGTGAGACGTCAAACGAGAACAGAGCGGTATTTCACCTTGCGGCTCCACACGGGCTGGCGCCCATGCTTCGAAGCCTCCCGCCTATGCTACACAATCCGCGACTGACGCCAATACCAAGGTATAGTAAAGGTCCCGGGGTCTTTTCGTCCTTCTGCGCTTAACGAGCATCTTTACTCGTACTGCAATTTCGCCGGGCTCCTGGTCGAGACAGTGGGGAAGTCGTTACGCCATTCGTGCAGGTCGGAACTTACCCGACAAGGAATTTCGCTACCTTAGGATGGTTATAGTTACCACCGCCGTTTACCGGGGCTTGAATTCACCGCTTCACCACAAAGGCTGACGGATCCTCTTAACCTTCCGGCACCGGGCAGGCGTCAGAGCGTATACAGCGGCTTGCGCCTTCGCACGCTCCTGTGTTTTTGGTAAACAGTCGCTACCCCCTGGCCTGTGCCGCCCCCACACGCTCCGGGAGCAAAGTCCCTTCACCCGCGGGGGCCTCCCTTATGCCGAAGGCACGGGAGCAATTTGCCGAGTTCCTTGACCAGGATTCGCCCGATCGCTTCGGTATTCTCTACCAGACCACCAGTGTCGGTTTGGGGTACGGGCGGACATGCATCCTCACGCCGAAGCTTTTCTCGGCAGCATGGGATCACCGGATATCGGGCCGAACGGCCCCCATCATCGCGCCTCGCCCTATATGCATCCCGGATTTGCCTGGGATGCGGGCCGCACGCTTGACCACGGACTACCACCGCCGCGGCCGGCCACCCTCCTGCGTCACTCCACGCGCTAACCGCCGGGAATCCACCCGCCACGCCAAGGCCACGAACCCACCCGAAAGCGGGAACGAAACCAGGACGGGGAAGGCCCCAACCCATTGGTTCCTTTCGGCTGCACGCCGGTACGGGAATATCAACCCGTTCATCCATTCGACTACGCCTGTCGGCCTCGCCTTAGGACCCGACTCACCCGGGGACGACGAACGTGGCCCCGGAACCCTTGGTCATCCAGCGGCGGGGATCCTCACCCCGCTCTCGCTACTCATGTCTGCATTCTCACTCCCGCGAAGTCCACGGCACGCTCACACGGCCGCTTCGCCCCTCGCAGGACGCTCTCCTACCCAGCGACAAGACATCGCTGCCGCGTCTTCGGTGGCGTGCTTGAGCCCCGCTACATTGTCGGCGCGGAACCACTAGACCAGTGAGCTGTTACGCACTCTTTCAAGGATGGCTGCTTCTGAGCCAACCTCCTGGCTGTCTATGCGACTCCACATCCTTTCCCACTTAGCACGCGCTTGGGGACCTTAGACGACGATCTGGGCTGTCTCCCTCTCGACGACGGAGCTTATCCCCCGCCGACTCACTGCCGGGATACACGTGACGGGTATTCGGAGTTCGGCTGCCATTGGTACCCAATACGGGCCCGCGGGCATCCGGTAGCTCTACCCCCCGCACGAAGATTCCCCGACGCTGCACCTAAATGCATTTCGGAGAGAACCAGCTATCACGGAATCTGATTGGCCTTTCACCCCTAACCCCAAGTCATCCCCCCGGTTTTCAACCCAGGTGGGTCCGGTCCTCCACACGGTCTTACCCGCGCTTCAACCTGCTCAGGGCTAGATCATCCCGCTTCGGGTCCAGGGCACGCGACTCAAACGCCATATTGCAGACTCGCCTTCGCTACGGCTCCCCCACCCGGGTTAGCCTCGCCACGCACCACTGACTCGCAGACTCATTTTTCGATAGGCACGCCGTCACCCCACTTCGGGAGGCTCCGACGGATCGTAGGCGCACGGTTTCAGGTACTCTTTCACTCCCCTCCCGGGGTGCTTTTCACCTTTCCCTCACGGTACTAGTTCGCTATCGGTCGGACAGACATACTTAGGCTTACCCGACGGTCCGGGCAGATTCACACGGGATTCCACGAGGCCCGCGCTACTTGGGACAAACGACCATACGGAGACCGTGCGCCTTCGGCTACGGGGCTCGCACCCTCTACGGCCAGGCCTTCAAGCCTGCTCGCCTACCACACGGTTTTCTGACTCCGCCACGACGCGTCGGCATCGTGACAGGCCGTCCCACAACACCACGCACGCAACCCCCGACGGGTATCCACGCGCACGCGGTTTGGCCTGATCCGCTTTCGCTCGCCACTACTCACGGAGTATCCTTTCCTGCAGGTACTGAGATGTTTCACTTCCCTGCGTACCCCCCGCACCAGGTGCGGTGGCCATCCATGACGATGGCCGGGTTCCCCCATTCGGAGACCCTCGGATCGAAGCCCGCTCGGCGGCTCCCCGAGGCATATCGCTGCCCGCAACGTCCTTCATCGGCACTGTCCGCCAAGGCATCCACCATACGCCCTTGCAGACGACACACCCCCAAGGCCCGAAGACCCCGGGACGCCCGCCCGCATCGACACAGCAAATTCCTGGACGACAAATCATCACACTAACGATCACAAAACGATCAAAACGAAACCGGAACACCCGGACCCGCAACGGGCCCCGGGCCTTCCGGCGAAACACACAGCACCGGCCACCCCCGACAAACACGAGGGAGCCGTGCTGCTCGCGTCCACTATCCAGTTCTCAAACCACCACGCACCAACCCGGCACGCGCCACACGCCACACAGACGAAGGCCGCACGGGAAGGGCCGGGAACGCCAACCCACGCGAACACGCGGGCCGGTGGCGATCCGGGAACCCAAAAGCACGCCCGTACCACCCGACCCGACGGGCCGGCCAACGATCTCTTCCACACCAGCAAGCCCCGAACCCATCCGGACGATCCGGACGCGGGGCCACGCAAGGGCCACGAGACATGACCCGAAGACTCCGTAGAAAGGAGGTGATCCAGCCGCACCTTCCGGTACGGCTACCTTGTTACGACTTAGTCCCAATCACGAGCCTCACCTTAGACGGCTCCATCCCACAAGGGGTTAGGCCACCGGCTTCGGGTGCTGCCCACTTTCATGACTTGACGGGCGGTGTGTACAAGGCCCGGGAACGCATTCACCGCAGCGTTGCTGATCTGCGATTACTAGCGACTCCGCCTTCACGCAGTCGGGTTGCAGACTGCGATCCGAACTGAGACCGGTTTTCAGGGATCCGCTCCGCGTCGCCGCGTCGCATCCCGCTGTACCGGCCATTGTAGCATGCGTGAAGCCCTGGACGTAAGGGGCATGATGATCTGACGTCATCCCCACCTTCCTCCGAGTTGACCCCGGCGGTCCCACGTGAGTTCCCACCATGATGTGCTGGCAACACGCGGCGAGGGTTGCGCTCGTTGCGGGACTTAACCCAACATCTCACGACACGAGCTGACGACGACCATGCACCACCTGTGAACCCGCCCCGAAGGGAAGCGACGTCTCCGCCGCGGCCGGGAACATGTCAAGCCCAGGTAAGGTTCTTCGCGTTGCATCGAATTAATCCGCATGCTCCGCCGCTTGTGCGGGCCCCCGTCAATTTCTTTGAGTTTTAGCCTTGCGGCCGTACTCCCCAGGCGGGATGCTTAACGCGTTAGCTCCGACACGGAACCCGTGGAAATGGGCCCCACATCCAGCATCCACCGTTTACGGCGTGGACTACCAGGGTATCTAATCCTGTTCGCTCCCCACGCTTTCGCTCCTCAGCGTCAGTGACGGCCCAGAGACCTGCCTTCGCCATTGGTGTTCTTCCCGATATCTACACATTCCACCGTTACACCGGGAATTCCGGTCTCCCCTACCGCACTCAAGCCCGCCCGTACCCGGCGCGGATCCACCGTTAAGCGATGGACTTTCACACCGGACGCGACGAGCCGCCTACGAGCCCTTTACGCCCAATAAATCCGGATAACGCTTGCACCCTACGTATTACCGCGGCTGCTGGCACGTAGTTAGCCGGTGCTTATTCGAAAGGTACACTCAACCCCCGAAGGGGCCTTGCTCCCGATCAAAAGCGGTTTACAACCCGAAGGCCGTCATCCCGCACGCGGCGTCGCTGCATCAGGCTTGCGCCCATTGTGCAATATTCCCCACTGCTGCCTCCCGTAGGAGTCTGGGCCGTATCTCAGTCCCAATGTGGCCGGTCGCCCTCTCAGGCCGGCTACCCGTCGAAGCCACGGTGGGCCGTCACCCCGCCGTCAAGCTGATAGGACGCGACCCCATCCCATGCCGCTGAAACGCCTTCCCGACGGAACATGCGTTCCGCCGGAGCATCCGGCATTACCACCCGTTTCCAGGAGCTATTCCGGTGCATGGGGCAGGTTGGTCACGCATTACTCACCCGTTCGCCACTCTCACCGATCCAGCAAGCTGCATCGGATCCCGTTCGACTTGCATGTGTTAAGCACGCCGCCAGCGTTCATCCTGAGCCAGAATCGAACCCTCCACGAAAAAACCATCATGAAGAGGCACCGATCAGATGACTCTCACAAAAAATAAGAAAAAAGACGAGCACGTCCTATAAGGAAGGACGCGCACACAAAAACCCCGACCCCCATCAACGCCCCCCGGCGACTCCGACCGGAACGGACGGAGCGGGAATCGGACTGGCAATCATTGACTATCAATAAGATAAGTAGTACAGACACGCTCTTGAGTTCTCAAACCACCACCACACGCAAGGAAACCGGCCGACCGGAACCATCCGGGGCCGCACCGTGCGGCAGCAAAAAATTAATTTACTCCAACCGGCAAAAGAACGCAAACCGGCGGGCATGCAAAAGCTCGGAGACCAATGTTTCCAAGGCCTCCACGGCGTGTCGCACCACCGCCGATTCCAATCAATCCAGCGGCATATCCCGTCGGCATCGCCGTCGATATCAACGATACCGCCATCACCTCAACAACATATGCATTAACCGTCAAATTTCATCGCGAACAGTGCCGCAATTCACCTTGCATTTATTTTCCGCCACATCGCAGCGGCTTCACGCACATCGCGCGCACACCGCAATCCGGCAGCATCCAGCGGCAATATCAGTCGGCGGCATCAATCCGGCAGCGTCAATCCCGTAAAAACCAAACGCCAATCGCCAACGACAAAAAACATCACCGCCGCAAGACCGCCCCATCGCACAACGCGCTTTCCGAAAACTCAAACGGAACGCATGGGAAGACATATATAAGGACTACCGTTACAGGTATGACAAAACAAATCGCAATTCTTACCGGCGCGGGCATTTCGACTTCCGCCGGCATCCCCGATTTCCGCGGGCCCGACGGCGTGTGGACGAAGCATCCCGAACAGATGAACGTCTATGACATCGACGCTTTTCTTTCCAGCACAGAAGACCGCGAGTACTCGTGGCGCTGGCAAAAGGAATCACCCGTATGGAACGCGCAGCCAGGAGCGGCGCATAAGGCGCTTGTCGCATTGGAACAGGCAGGCATGCTCAGTCTGCTCGCCACGCAGAATTTCGACGCATTGCACGAAAAGGCCGGCAACAGCAGCGACGTCATCGTCAATCTGCACGGCACCATCGGCACATCGCATTGCATGAAATGCCATGCGAAATACGACACCGCCGACATCATGGCGCGGCTTGACGAAAACCCGGACCCGCACTGCCGCCGCAAACTGCCGTATAAAGGCAATATGCCGTGCGACGGGCTGATCAAAACCGACGTCGTCTATTTTGGCGAGGCGCTGCCGGATGGCGCGATGGAAAAGTCGATGCGCCTGGCGCAGCAGGCCGACGAATTCTGGGTGATCGGATCCACGCTGGAGGTTTTCCCGGCGGCTTCGCTGGTGCCGGTCGCCGCACAGGCCGGGGTGCCGATCACCATCATGAATATGGGACGCACGCAATATGACGGCCTCGCCACGACACTGATCCATGACGACATCGCCGTCGCGCTGCCGGAATTGGTGGAACGCACGATCGCCGAACAGTGACATTCCAGGTGGTATTCCATGTGATATTGCATCGTGGCGGCGCCGCCCAATGACGACGCCGCCACAATTGTCAGCGAATCAGTAGATGCGACGCGGCTGGAAGCCTTCCGCATGGAGGGCGGCCAGCACGCGGTCGATGTGGTCCGGCCCGTTCGTTTCGACGGTCACCTCCAGAGCGACGGCGTTCGTGTAGTGCGCGGACGCCTTGAATTGGTCGTGGTCAAGCGCGATGACGTTCGCACGCTCTCGGGCCAGAATGGACGCGACCTTCACGAGCTGGCCCGGAACATCCGGCAGCTCCACTTCGAAATTCATGATGCGGCCGCGGGCGATCATGCCCTTCTGGATCACCGCGCCGATGGTCACCGTATCGATGTTGCCGCCGGACATGATCGGCACGACGACATGCGGCCCTTCGGCCGACGCAAACTTGCGGGAACGCAGGTTCAGATGCTCCAGCGCAGCCAACGACACCGCTCCCGCGGCTTCGACGACCAGCTTGTGCTTTTCGAGCATCAGCAGGATCATTTCATTGATGTCACGTTCGCTTACCGTGACCAGATCGTCGAGGAATTCGTCCAGCAAGGCGAAGGTCAGGTCGCCCGGACGTTTGACGGCGACGCCTTCGGCCGACGTCGACACTTGTTCCGCCGGCACCACGCGACCTGCGGCAAACGAATTCTTGAATGCGGGGCTGCCTTCGGGAATCGCGCCGATCACACGGACTTCCGGCTTGAAGGTCTTGATGGCCAGCGCGACGCCCGCGCCAAGGCCTCCACCGCCCAACGGCACGATCACATCGGTGACGTCGGGCACGTCCTCAAGGATCTCCAGACCGATTGTGCCCTGGCCGCACAACACTTCGTAATCATCAAACGGCGGCACATAAATCATGCCCTGCTTTTCGGAAAGCTCGGCGGCGTATGCTGCGGCCTCATCGAAAACGTCGCCGTGCAGCACCACTTCGGCGCCGTACGCTTTGGTGGCGTCGACCTTCAGCGGCGGCGTGATCGTCGGCATGCAGATCGTCGCCTTCGCCCCGCGTTCGCGCGCCGCATAGGCGACGCCTTGCGCATGGTTGCCTGCGGAGGCCGTGACGATGCCGCGGGCAAGCTCCTCCTCGCTCAACGATGCGATTTTGTTGTAGGCGCCGCGGATTTTGAAGGAGCCGGTCACCTGCAGGTTTTCCGGTTTCAACAGGATCTCATGCCCGGTCATTTCCGACAGGGTCGGCGAGGCGATGATTTCGGTATGACGGGCGGTGCCTTTGAGGCGCTCGGCTGCGAGCTTCAATTCGGCAGCGTGATCGCGCTGCAATGCTTTAAGGACGTCTTTCTGTTCCATAACAAGCAGTGTAGGCGCCATCCGCGCCCGATCGGTGGCATATTCCGTTTTTCGGGCCTGCGCGCGGCGCGCGACAATAATCGATGCCGCTCGTTTCACGTGAAACAAGCGGCATCATATATGCGTGGCGTCATCAATATGCAGTCATATACATTCGTATTGTTGATGACGCCGAATCAGCAATGCTGTATTGCAGGCGCGACTACAGGCGCACGACCACGCCTTCCCAGCAGGCAAGCTCGCCCTTTGACAGGTGGCGCGCGCTGCGGGCCGCGTCATATGTGCTGATCACGATCTGCGATTCGGCGACGCCATCGCCGATCATCGCCGCGGCCTGCGGCGGGACGGTCGCGTAGTGGCCGCTCAGATTGACGATGACCAGCAGCGTCTCCTCACCCAGCGTGCGGGTGAAGGCGTACGCCTGATCGTTGTCGGGATCGATCAGAGTCCAATCACCGGCGGCGACGGTCGGATCGTTGTGACGCAGCGCGATCAGCTTCTTGTAGAAGGCGTGCACCGAATCCGGATCATCGAATTCGCCGGCAGCATTGATGTCGACATGATTCGGATTCACCGCGAGCCACGGCTCGGTCGGCGCATCCACAGCGGTGAAGCCAGCATACTTGGAGCCATCCCACTGCATTGGCGTGCGCGCGTTGTCGCGACTGTTCTTCTCCAGCGCAGCCATCATCGATTCCGGCGTCTGAATCTTCGCCTCTTCAACGCGCTGACGATACGCATTGATGGATTCCAGATCGCGATATTGGTCAAGCGTCTTGAAATGAGCGCCCGTCATGCCCAATTCTTCGCCCTGATACACATATGGCGTGCCGCGATGCATATGAATCAGCAAACCGAATGCCTTGGCGGAAAGCGCACGGCTCTCTTCCGTGGTGTCGTCGCCCCAACGGGAAACCACGCGAGGCTGGTCGTGATTACAGAAGAACAAGCTGGCCCAACCGGCGTTCTTCACCGCATCCTGTTGTGCAGCAAGCTTGTCGCGCAGCCACGTCATACGGAATGGCGACGGCTCCCACTTGGAATCGCCTTCAGCTTCACCAACATGGTCGAACAGGAACAGCATGTCAAGTTCCTTATTTGCCGGATTCGTAATGTGCTCGTTGCGCAGCGGGGTCACACCCGGGGCTTCGCCGACATTCATATAGCCTTCGCGGCCCTCGAAGACTTCGCGACGCATTTCAGCCAAGAATTCGTCAATACGAGGGCCATCGGAGCAGAAGCCACCCGGATTCGAATAGCCTTCCGGACCGACCGGCTCGTCAGCAATCTCACTGCCAACCTCACCAGGCAGACGGCCATTGCAATCGATGATCTTGGAAATCTGCGTAATCACATCCATACGGAAGCCGTCGATACCGCGATCCATCCACCAATTCATCATCTTGTAGACGGCCTTGCGCACTTCCGGATTTTCCCAATTCAAATCAGGCTGCTTCTTCGAATACTGGTGGAAGAAGTATTCGCCGCGCTTCGGATCATACTGCCAAGCGGAACCGCCAAAATAGGAGCCCCACTCATTCGGCTCAGCGCCCGGCGTACCCGGCTCATGGCCCGGCTTCGCAGGACGCCACCAATACCAGTCGGCATGCGGATCGTTCTTGTCACGGCTCGCCTGGAACCAGGCATGCTCGTCGGACGTGTGGTTCACCACAAGATCCATAACAATCTTCAAGCCGCGCTTATGCGCCTCGGCCAGCAGCTCGTCCATGTCTTCCAACGTGCCAAACAGCGGGTCGATATCCTGATAGTCGGAAATATCATAGCCATTGTCGTCTTGCGGGGACTTGTACACCGGGCTCAGCCACAGCACGTCCACGCCAAGGTCGGCCAGGTAGTCCAGACGCGACGTGATGCCTTTCAGATCGCCGATGCCGTCGCCGTTGGTGTCCTGGAAGGAGCGCGGGTAGATCTGATACACCACGGCGTTCGTCCACCACGGGTTCGGCGTTGCGCCGTTGGTACGGATATCGTCGGCGAGCGCCGGGCGATTGAAGGATGTCATGCCAGCTCCTTTGCTTCAAGAGAATATGTGATTCAATTGCGTCCCATCATAATTTCGCCGGTTTTACTTTCCCATTTGCGACTGCGATTGGCGCGTCGGCAACAAAATCTGAGGATCGGTGAGATTTGCGGGCATATCGCCTTCGACGCGGAATACTCGGACGTCACCGAAGTCGATGTCGCATTCCCAACGTTCGCCAGTTGCCAACGTTATTGATTTTCCCGTTTCCGCATCCGTCAATACGCAGCCTCCGCCGGTGCCGATGAGTACGCATGTCTGCTGTTCGCGGCGCATGCCGACGAACAGCACGAAATCGGTACCGTCGAATCGCGCCTGCAAAACCAGACTCGTGTCCGATTGGGTAGGGTCCTGCAGAAGCGAGTTCGGCAAAGGGCGTGCCGGCATTTCCGGACGCGGTAGCGTTCCGTCGGGGGCGAACAGCATACGCAGGATATCGGCGTTGGTGCGGCCGACCGCATCGGAGCAGTAGACAGGTCCTCCGCTTACCGCACGTAGGATGGCGTGCGCGTGCGCATGCGGATGTTCGGTCCAGAACATGTCCCAGTCGCAATGGTAGAGCTCGTTCATCAATAGTGAGCAGTACGCGTTCTGCATGATGTGTTCAGCGAAGGAATCCGGATCGTGCGGCAGATAGTCATCGCTGCTGCGCACGATTGGCGAGGTGGGGCGATGCCAATAATCTTCAGACGCCATGCCCATGCAATTGATCAGCGCGCCGCCGAAATATTGTTCGACGCTGGCGTCAAGCGCGCCATGCCGTTCTTTGGCGGATTCGCCGTAGCTTTCCATGCCTCGCGTCATGACCGATGTCGAGCTTTGTGAATCGACTTTGACGAAGTCGATTCCCGCGGCTTGCAGACGGCTGTTCCACTCATTCCAGAATCGTCTGGCTTCATCGTAATGCGAAGAAGGAATGATGCATCCGTTGGCGGTTACAGCGATTTCCTTGCCGATTACGGCAGCAACGGCGCCATCGTGGCCAAGACCACGCCAATATCCTTGGTATGCCTGCCATACGCCGACGCTGCGCACTCCATATTCGTTTTTCAGCACATCGACGGTGTGCGCCAATCCCTGCGGAAAACGTTGCCTGTCCGCGTCAAAATCCTGCAATGTTTCCGCGGCATGATCGGTCAAAGACCATCCGTCATCGATCAGCACCCAGGAAATAGGAATGCGTTTGGTACGGAATTCCTCCATTTTCGCGATGATCGCCGCTTCGTTGACGTCACGTCCCAATGAATCCCAAGTGCACCAGCCCAATCCCGTCAACGCCTGCGGGAAGTCGCGCTGCGCGCGCATGGCGATGGAACTGCGTTCCGCCGCCGCCGACGCGCAGGCATGAATCGCCTCATAGGGGTCGTCGCTTACCGATATGTAGGCGACGGTGTCCCGCAACGCAACGCGTCCGGAACGGTTGATCGACAGCGACAGACGAATTCCCTTCCCGCTCTCGTCCTCTGCACGGCCGCCGGATTGCGTCGGACCCCAATCGGCTCGCGCGTCATCGCCGCATATCGCCAACAGACACTGCCATCGCCCCGACACGTTCCGACCGAGCACCATTTGCGTTCGTTCCGGCACATGCGCCGCGTCCTGCACCCACGATGGCCGCATCCACCATTCTTTGTGCTGGTATATCGCCAGCACAGGCGAAGCAAAATCGGGTACGGCGCAGCGAATCGTCAGTGAGCAATCCGCGGCGAAGGTGTCCTGTTCCTGAAAGGCGGCGGCCCGATCCGGCGGCTGCGAAAGCACAGCGGTCACGTCAATGCGCCATGCCTGCGGCGGGCAGGATTCTTCATCGTCGCAATCGTCGCGGTGTGGCAAGGGCGCCACTGATACAGCGGTCACGGAGGCGGCCGTCGACGGCAGCGGCGCATATGCGACATCCGCCGCGCCAGCATAACGGCTTGCGGCGGATGTTATGCGCGCGGTTACGTCAAAGATCGTAAGAGGGCATTCGCATGGTCGGCAGATCATTGGTCAGATCCCGCCTGCGGCGCACACCACAGCACACAGTTCGGCGGCACGCATGTCGTCTCCCCGCCCGTTGCGATAGCTGGGTCGGATGACACCAGTACGTGCAAGCCGGCATATTGCGGAGCGATCGTCGCGTTTTCCGTATCGGAATAATTGGCGAACACCGTCATGCCGGAAGGCAGACGCCAGGCCATGGCCGTATCTTCCGCCAAAGCATCGTCCAACCAGACGAAGTCGTAATCAGACCCGTTAGCAACCCATCGACGCCGCAGCGCAATGGCCTGTCGATACATATTCAGCACGGAATGCGGATCCTCGTTTTCGCGGGAGACCGCATACTGCGCGAACCATGCCGGCTGCGGCAGCCACGATTCACCCGTATCGTTGAATCCGAATGCGCCGCCGTCTTCCGTCCACGGCAGCGGCACACGGCAGCCGTCACGGCCTTTGAACGTGTGGCCGGTGCGTTCCCAATTCGGATCCTGGATATCGTCCTCGGTCAATTCGAAATCTTCAGGGAGACCAAGCTCCTCGCCTTGGTAGACGAACGCAGTGCCGGGCAAGCCCAGCATCACCAATGCCGCGGCGCGAGCGCGTCGGGCGGTGACCTGCGGATCTATGGCTGGGTCCGTTCCGTCAGAGGTCACCCATGCGACGATGTCCGCGCCGGAAGGCAGCCCTAGGCGCGACGCGATGCGAGGCACGTCATGGTTGCCCAGCACCCAGGTCGGAGCGGTCTGCGCATCCAGCGCAAACGTATAGGTACGTTCAATGGTCTGCCGGTATTCGCCCTTGTTCCAAGCGGCCTTCGACATGGAGAAATCGAATACCGCACCCAATTCGTCCTGGCGGGCGTATTGGAAGACGCGCGGCGTAAACGGAGTCCATGACTCCCCCACCGCATATTTCGCCGGCGTATAGCGATTGAACAATTCACGCCATTCCCGGTAGATGTCATGGACGGCGTCGCGATCCCACAAAGGATCGCCGCCGTCCGCCGACTGCGGAGCCATGATCGTCGGATCGGGGCGGTCTCGCAACGGTTCCGCAAGATCCTTGGCCAATCCGTGTGAAACATCGATACGGAAGCCGTCGACGCCTTTATCGCACCAGAATTTCAGAATGCGGAGGAATTCCTCATGCACTTCGCGATTGTCCCAGTTCAGATCGGGCTGTTCTTTGGCGAAAAGGTGCAGATAGTACCATCCGTCACCGCAAGGCTCCCATGCGGAACCGCCGAAATTGCTTATCCAGTTGGTCGGCGGCAGCTCTCCGTGCTCGCCTTTCCCGCGATGGAATACATATCGCTTCGCCGCTTCGGATTCCGGCCCCTGCGCAAGCGCTTCACGGAACCAGGGATGCTGGTCCGAAGTGTGATTCGGCACGATGTCGATGATGATGCCGATGCCAAGCGCATGCGCCTTGTCGACCAGTTCATCGAATTGCGCCATCGTGCCCAGTTTTGGATCGACATCGCAATAATCGGCGACGTCATAGCCGCCGTCGGCCAACGGCGACGGATAGAACGGCGACAGCCAGATCGCGTCGACGCCCAAGGTCTTCAGGTACTCCAGCCTGCCGATGACGCCTGCGATATCGCCATTGCCGTCGCCGTTCGCATCGCGGAACGAACGCGGATAAATCTGGTAGATGACGGCGTCTCTCCACCAATCCTCATTCTGTAACGCCATATTTCCTCCCTATCACGACAAAAGTAATCCCTTGCGCGCATGACGCGCATAAACCGGAACAACAGTACGGAAATCACAAATAGATGACCCGCGACATATTCGCGGCACATATGAGTCTGGCCGCTGAAATGCTGATTCCAGCGGCCATATCGAATATCCTGCGATGCGATCAGCCCTTGACGGAGCCGGCCAGCATGGCGCGGATGAAGTAGCGCTGCAGGAAGATGAACAGAATCATGGTCGGAGCCATGATCAGCAATGCGCCAGCATTCAGCAGCACGACATCGGTCTGATACTGACCGACGAAGGACTGCAGCGCACCGGCCATCGTGCGCTTATTCGGATCGTTCTCCAACACCACCGCAAGCAGGAACTGGTTCCACGTCGCCAGGAAGGTGAGGATGCCGAGCGATGAAATGGCCGGCAACGCCAACGGCAGCTGAATCGACATGAAAGTGCGGAAATGGCCCGCGCCATCGATGCTGGCGGCTTCGATCAGATCGCGAGGCATCTGTTCGAAGCAGGACCGCATCCAAATGATGCCGAAAGGAATGTTCAGGCCGATAAGCGGCAGAATCAGCGCCCAACGGGTGTTCAGCAATCCCATGTCGCTGATTTCGTAGTACAGCGGGGTGACCAGGGTCTCGAACGGGATGGTCAGACCGACCAGGAACACCACATAGATGAGGCCCTTGCAAGGCACTCGCAGCTGGGCGAATGCATAACCGCCAAGGGCGGAGAAAATCACGACGCACGGCACGACTGCAACGACCAATATGGCGCTGTTGATCAGCAGCGGGGTGATGTTCGCCATGTTCCAGGCGTCAATGAAATTCTCCCAATGCGGAGTGGCGGTGAACTGAATGCCCTCCGGCATGGAGCCCTGCGGCTGCAGCGCCGCGGACAGCATGCTGATAAACGGGAGCACACAGAACAAAACCGTCAATGCCAGCATCACGTTGCCTGTGATGCGTACCGTCTTGGACTGCTTCATGCCGTCACTTCTCCTTACCGTTGACCAGACGCTGCAGCGGGCCGACCACCAGCAGCACCAACACCATCAGGGTGACCGCCAAAGCGGAGGCCAAACCGACGCTCTGTTGCGTGAACGCCAAGCGATACACCTGCACGCCAGGGACCATCGTGGAGGTTCCCGGGCCGCCCTGTGTGGACATGTACACCACATCGAAGCTGGCCAGCGCCGCGATAATCGTCATGGTCAGGCACACGCCGATCTGACCGCGCAGACCTGGCAGCGTGATGTAGAACAGCTGACGCCACCAACCGGCGCCATCCAAGCTCGCCGCTTCATACAGCGACTGGTCGATTCCGCCGATGCCCGACAGCAGCAGCACCACGCAGAAGCCCAGCTGCAGCCAGAATCCGATGACACCCACAGCGTTCAAGGCAGTGGACTGGTCGCCCAGCCATACATGGGCGAACTTTCCCAGCCCCACGGCATTCAGCAGCTGGTTGACGGTGCCTTTGTCGGCAAGCATCCACGTCCAGGCGACGCCTGCGGCCGCGCCCGGAATGACGCGCGGCAGGAACAGGCAGACCTGCGCGAAGGAACGACCGGCCTTGGAACGCATGTCCTTGATCAGCACAGCAATGATCAGTCCGAGCACGATGGGGATCAGGGAGAAGAAAATAATAAGGTAGAAGGAATGCAGAATCGAACCGTACAGCTCCGGATCGGTGAACACCTTGACGTAATTGTCGAAGGCCACGAACGTGCTGGCATCGATGCCGTTCCACTCGTACAGCGAGTACCACATCGTCTGGAGGATGGGCCACAGCTCGAACGCGGCGTAGAACACCAGCGCCGGAGCCAGGAACAGCAGACTGACCACGCCAAGCGACATGGAGCGCTTCGGCTTGTCGGGTTGTTTAGCAGCCATGTTTTACCACACTTTGCCTGTTGGATGGTTCGGGCGGGACGTCACCGTTCCGCCCGAACCCGCGATGCGTTCAACGCGCACCGACTGTTGTCACTTGGTTTCCTCTTCGTACTGGGCCTGGATGGAGTCGACGAACTCCTGCGGGCCCATGGTGCCGTCGATCAGGGATTGGAATCCCGGAATGATGGCGCTGGCCTGGATGCCTGCAGTGGCGTTGTTGATGTAGTCGGTGGTGTTCCCGGATTCGACGAGACCCTCGTACGCGGTCAGCACCTGTCCAAGCAGCTGGTTGTCGGTGGACGGGGTTTCGCCCTCTCCGATCGGCGGATAGCCGTTGTCCACGGCGATCTGACGGGCTTCATCGCTCTGCAGGAAATCGAGGAACGCAGCGGCCGCGTTCTTGTTCTTGGCGTTGGCCGGAATGCCGAAGGCAGTGACGGCGTTGGCGGCGGCGGAGCCGGAGTCGCCTTCGTTCTCGCCAGGGAACGCGATCCAGCCAGCGGCGTCGCCCAGGGCATCGTTGATGGATCCGGTGTACCAGCTGCCGGCCGGGAAGAACAGCGATTCGCCGTTGCAGAAGCGGCCCAGCGCGGTGGAGCCGTCAAGGGCAAGCGCGTCCGAGGAGAAGTAGCCCGCATCGGCCCATTCCTTGATCTTCTCGGCGGCCTTCACGGCGCCTTCGGTGTTGAAGGTGGCGCCGTCCTTCTGAACGATCCACTCCTGCACCGTGTCGCGTCCTTCATAGTTGGTGAGCAACGCCTGATAGATGTAGGAGGTGCCGCCTTCCTTGGCGGGCATCATCATGGGAAGCACGCCGGCGTCCTTGGCCTTGCGCATGTCTTCCTCCAGTTCGGCCATGGTCGCCGGGGCTTCGGTGATGCCGAGCTCCGCCGCCACGTCTTTGTTCCAGAACATGCCGGTCATCGAGATGCCGGACGGCACCGCATACAGGCTGCCGGAACCGATCTTGCCGTTGTCGTCCACACGATAGACCTCGGTCTGCGCCTCCGGCAAGGACCAGCCATAGGCTTCCGCGTATTCATCCAGGTTGACCACGTGTCCGCCGCGAACCGCGGAGTTGATATCGGTGATACGCGCGATGTCGGGCGTATCAGCAGCGGAAATGATGCGGGGGCCGTTCTGCTGGGAGGTGTTGTCCGGATCGTATGTGGCCGTGATGCTGATGTTGGGGTACTTCTCCTCGAAGGCGGCGATCAGCTGATCGTCGAACGCCTTCAGGCCTGCGCCGTCCCACAGGGTCAGCTCATATTTCTCATCGCCGAGGTCGGTGCTCACCGGCTCGTCGTTGGCCGTGGAGTTCGCGTTATTCGACGAGCCCGGGCCGCAGGCCGCGAAGGAGAACGCGCATGCGGCCGCCATCATGCCGGCTGCGACTGTTTTGAACGTCTTGCCAATCCTCATGGAATGGTCCTTTCCTGAAATCTCCAATACATCTTCTTCGACGCGCCAAGCGCCATTTGCTAAGCGCTTATATAAGCGTAAGCGATATCGAACCGGTTTGTCAAATAATCGTAAAACATGCAGAAAATAGGCGTGTTTCAATACACTTCAGCCTATGTGACATCAAATTTTTCTTTCGCAAAATCATTTTGCACTATCATGAATATATCAACGCTTATTGTAAAGCCGGCACAGAGAAGGATGCCAACGCCAACCGCTGCCGATAGAATCGGAAGGGACCGTAAAGGGGACGACATGGCACGAATAACCATCGACGACGTGGCAAAAGCGGCGGGCGTATCGACGTTTACCGTCTCCCGCGCCCTCCGAGGAAAAGACCACGTGGCAGCGGCGACCAAGGAAAAAGTGCTGCGTGCAGCCAAGGCGTTGAACTATACGGCCTCAAAAGCCGCATCATCATTGGCCAGCGGACGCACCAACCGCATCGCGCTGCTTGCGCGCGAGCGTATTTCCGGTTGGTTCATCGGCGAACTGCTGGACGGCATGTATGACGTACTCAGCGGCGAGCATTACGACATCACCGTATACCGTGCAGGCAGCGATGCGGAACGAACGATGTTTTTCAATCATCTGCCCGCCAATCGCAATGCCGACGCACTGATCATCACAGGCTTTTCCGCGACGCAGGACGAAGAGGAAGCCTTGGCCAAAATGGATATGCCAATCATTTTCGTCAACTCTCCGGATACCGACCACTGCCAGGCCTCCATCGCCATCGACGACGTCTCCTCGGAGGCGACGGCGGTGCGATACCTGGCGGCCATCGGCCACCGCCGCTTCTGCTACATCGGCCGCGTGGACCCGCTGCATGGCAACTCGTGGGGCTACGACGCACGAACCCGCGGATACCGCGACGCAATCACCGAACTCAACCTCACCGATTGCGGCATCTTCGCCATCGACCCGCAGGATCCCAAAACCGTGAGGCAGGTGGTCGCCGCGATCCTGTCCATGCCGGAACGTCCGACGGCCATCTGCGTATGGTCCGATTACTATGCGGTCAGCGTGCTGCATGAACTCGGGAAAAACGGCATCGCCGTACCCGATGACATGTCGCTGATCGGGCATGACGGTTCCGATATGGCAGACAGTCTGGAGCTGTCGACCATGGCGCAGCCGGCACGTGAAATCGGACGAATCGCGGCGTACAAAGCGCTGGCCTTGATCGATGGCGGGCCGTTGGAGCAAACGCACACCGTCATCCAGACGACGCTGCAGCCCGGCACGTCCACCGCACCAATCGCAACGCAGTGATGCGGACGGCACAACACGAGCGCGCAGCAACAGCACAATCACAAACGAGCGGGGGCGACGGATTCGAATCCGTCGCCCCCGCTCGCATCCGCGGGATCAAACGATCCGGAAAATCCGGACGCCCTGCCCGCGCGCCGCTCGCGTTATTTCACGGCGCCGCGCATCACGCCGCCGACGACCCAACGCTGGGCGAAGATGTAGACGATCAGCACCGGAGCCATGGCCATCAGGTAGGAGGCGAATGCCATCGGATAGTTCGACGTGAACTGGCTTTGGAACACGTATTGCGCCAGCGGAATCGTCTGGTTCGACTGATCGGTGATCGTGATCAACGGCAGCAGGAAGTCGTTCCAGGCCCACAGGGCGGTCATGATCGCGATGGTCGCGTTGATCGGCCCCATCAGCGGGAAGATGATCGTCCAGAACACGCGCCATGTGCCGGCGCCGTCCATGCGGGCCGCCTCTTCCAGGGACACCGGAATGGAGCGGATGAAGCCGATGGCGATGAACAGATTCGTACCCAGGCCGAGGATCGTGTACAGCACGATCAGGCCGAGCTGGTTGTCCAGATGCAGCGTGCCCATCTGATGTGCGATCGGCAGCATGATGACGGTGAACGGCACGAACATCATGGCCAGGAAGAAGTAGTACAGGAAGCGGAAGAACCGCTTGTCCATGTTGCGGGCCACGGCGTATGCCACGAAGGTGTTGGTCAGCAGCGTCAGCACGATCGCGGCGACGGTGATGATCGCCGAATTAAGTGCGGCCTTCGGATAGTTGACCTTGTTCCATGCGTCCACGAAATTATGCCATTCCCAGGTGGCGGGCAGGCTGAAGGTGCCGGCTTCGGCCGGCGTCTTCAATGCGGTGACGATCGTGAAATACAGGGGGACGAGAACGGTGAGCGACAGCACTGCGACCACTGCGGTGAGCCACCAGTTGATCTTATGGTCGCGGCGATACTTCGGCTTGGCAACGGTTGCGTTGGATGAGGTAGTCATATTCGATGCTCCTTAACGATCTGAAACGCCTTGGAGGAGGCGGATCAGACCTTCTCCTTGCTGCTGAAGAACTTGAGCTGGACGAACGCCAGCACGGCCAGAACGATGAAGAAGGTGACGGCGTTCGCCATCTGATAGGCGTATTCGCCGTTGCCCAGACCATTCTTGAAGATCAGATAGGACACGGTTTCGGTCTTCGAATCCGGGCCGCCGCCGGTCAATGCCACGACCTGGTCGAAGGCGCCCAACGAATTCTTGAGGCTCAGCACCATATTGATGGTGAAGAACGGTCCGATCAGCGGGAAGGTGATCTTCCAGAACTTCTGCCATGCGTTCACGCCGTCGATGTCGGCGGCCTCGTAGATCTCCGAATCAATGGTCTGCAGGCCGGCCAGGTACAGCAGCGTCGAATAGGCGACGCCCTGCCAGACGGACAGGAAGACGATCGGCAGCCACGCCCAGTCCGGATTGGTCAGCAGGGATTCGGACAGCCAGCCGATGCCCAACGCCTTGCCCAATTCGGGAAGGGGAACCATGAAGATGTATTTGAACACGTAGCCGATGACCAGCACGGACAGCGTGTACGGCACGAAGAAGATGGCGCGGAAGCCGTTCTTGAAGGCGATCTTCGAGTTGAGCAGCACCGCCAGGAACATGGCGATCAGATTCGTGCAGACGGTGATGGCGATGGCGATCAGGATCGTGAACAGATACGCATGTCCGACGCGGCTGTCGGAGAACATCGCGATGTAGTTCTTCAGGCCGATGAAATCCCATGTGCCGTAGCCCTGCGAATTGGTCAGCGAATAGAATGCGCCCTGCAGAAACGGCCAGTACAGGAAGGCCGCCACCAGGATCGCGGCCGGAACGGTCATCCAGTAATACGCCTTGTCGACCTTGCGCTTGGAGAATCGGCTTACCTTTTTCTTGTTGTTGTCTGCGCTCATGATATTCCTCCTCTCCTACCGGAAGTTACGGGCCTGGACCTTGTCGTATTCGGACTGCATGCTGTTCAGGAATGCGTCGATATCGCCGGACGACACCAGCGACTGCATGAAGCCTGCGATGTTGATGCTGGCCGGCACATAGTGGTCGCAGAAGTCGGTGATGCGGTTGTCTTCGAAGAACGGCATCACATTGGTCAACGCGTCGTCGCCGACATAGGTTTCCTTCAGCGGCCCGAACGCGGACTGGGCGTCGCAATAATCCTTGATGTTCTCCGGTTCCATCAGGAAGTCCACGAATTCCCGAGCTTCGTCGTAATGGTCGGTGTGCGCGCCGATCGTCAGCATCACGTCGTCGCCTGCGGTCAGCATCTGCTCGTCGGCGTCATCGGTGGCCGGCATCTGCGCGAAGCTCAGATTCATGTCTTCGTCGATCAGACGCACCTGTGGAATCGCATACGTGCCGAGCGGCAGGATTCCGGCCTTGCCGTTGGCGAAGTCCTGCGTGGCCTGCTGATAGGTGACGGACGGATTGTCCTGCGTGTAGTTGCCGAACAGTTCGACCAGTTGTTCGCTCACCGGCCGCCACAGATCCTGGAATGTCGTCTCTCCGGTCTTCAGACCCGCATATTCGCTTTCCGGAACCAACGTCGAATTCAACGACGAGAGCGGGGCCTGCAGCGTCCACGGATCGGCGTAGCTGGCTTCGATCGGCGCGATGCCGGCGGCCTTGAACGTTTCGAGCATATCGAGGAATTCGCTCCACGTCTGCGGAGGATCGTCGGGATCAAGCCCGACCTGCTCCCACAGATCGACGTTGATGATGTAGCCGCTGGCGTTGCCGGCGTAGGGGATCGCGTACAGGCGTTTCTTGGAGGCGTCGTCGGTCTGCACCAGCGCCTTGGCGATGTCCACCATGCCCTCATTGAGGTCGTCCACGACGGGATCGTCGGTGAAATCATGGAATACGCCGGTCTCCGCAAGCAGACCGTAATTGATGTCGCCGTTGATGGTGATGACGTCGGGTTCGCGGTTCTTCACCAGGCGCGTACGCAGGTCGGTGGTCGCATCGGAGGAATTGTTGACGTTCACCTTGATGTCCGGATGGGATTTCTCGAATTCCTTGGCTTTCCTAGTGAACCATTCGCCCGCTTCCGCCTTGTACTGGAAGAAATCCAGCGTAACGGTACCGGCGTTGTCGCCGCCGCATCCCGCCGCGCCGACGCCGATTGCGATCGCGCATGACGCGACGGCCGCACTGCGTACCGCGCGTCGCCAGCCACCCTGCCTTCCGTGAAAATCGCGCTTCATCAATGCTCCTTCGACTTCTTCCGGACGCGCATCATCGCCACGCTCCGTTGCAATCGAATATATCCATCCCGCCTTTTCATTCCCACTCCCAGCGCGTTCGCGCATGTACGAAACTAAAAACGCGGTATTTTTATCTGAGCGAAAGAAAATAATCGGAAAGGAGGCCCTGTGGCACAAGAAAACAGGATTCCACCATGGTTTTCCGGCTCGGAGCATACGCATCACGTCGCCCAGACCATCGCACAGTACGGGCCTATATCGCGCACCACGCTTGCGCAGATTCTGAACCTGTCGCAGGGCGCCCTTTCGAGGATCACCAGCGATCTGATCCATGCGGGCGTCATCGAGGAACAGTCGGTGACGTTCGATTCGGATTCGCGCTTCCCGCAGGGATTCACGCCGAAGAAAAGCGGCGACCGGCGGGGACGCCCGCAGACCGCGTTGCAGCTTTGCGCGCGCGCCCGCACCGTGGTCGGCGTCAAGATTCATGGCGGTCTCATTACGTCCGCCGCGATCGACGCGCATGGCAAGGTGGTGTCGGACTGCCATAAGCGCACGTTCACGGACCAATCCCCCGAACATGTCTCTTCTTTGGTCGCCGAGCTCGCGTCGGAATGCGCCGCGGACGTCGTCGCCGCGAAGCTGCCGGCGCCGTTCGCCGTCGGCATCGCCGTCGGCGGGCATGTCGTCGACGATTCCGTCGTGACGTTCGCGCCGTTCCTGCATTGGGAGAATCCCGTCGATCTCGGCCTGATGGTTTGGCGCGAAACGGGCTTGCCGTGCGGCGTCTATAACGATATCGATTCGCTGCTGGTGGACGCCTGCTGGTTCGGCCCGGGCGTGGGTTTGGACATGTTCGCCGTGGTGACCTTCGGCGTAGGCGTCGGATATTCGCTGGCCGCGCACGGCAAGCCGGTGGATTATCCGGATAAAAGCTATGGTCTGGCCGGGCATATTCCGCTTGATCCGGAAGGCCCGCATTGCCCGTCCGGCCACGTCGGCTGCTCGCAGTGTCTGACGGATGATGCGATCGCCGAACAGTATTCGCAGATGATGGGACGCCCCACCACATTCGAGGAGTTCGCGAAGGACGCGCGCGACCACCGTTCGCTGGCGACGCAGTTGGTGAATCGCACCTGCTTCCGTTTGGGCACGCTGATCGCGATCATCGCGAATCTGGCGATGCCGGCGAAAGTGATGATCGCCGGCGAATCCGCGTTCATCGCCAAATTGGGCACTGATTCCATTCGGGACGGCATCAACCGATACCGGCATAGCCAGACCGCGCCCGTGCCGTTCGTCATCGCCGATCATGATTGGCAATTATGGGCGAAGGCCGCGGCCTCCCAAGTCATTGTGCAGCATATCGGATAGCGGTCGCGATCGGTCGGTTCGTAAAGAGAATAATGCCGGTGGGCCGGCCTGCTCCTGCTGCAGGCCGGCCCACCGGCATATCGAATGACGTATCGACGGTTTTCCGATGATTTTCAGATGCGTACGGCTTCGAACAGGACGGCCTGCGCCGGATGCAGCGCCGGCGGACGGATGCCGTAGGCCTGCAGGGCCCGCGCGTCCATGGTCACGCCGTTCTCGTTCCACCAGCCGAGCCGGGTCTGCCCTGTCGCGGCCCACGATCCCATCAATCCGTCCTGCAGGCTGACCGGCAGCGGCCGCACAAGATAGGCGGCGTCCCCGTCCAGTCCGGGCAGGCGCACAGGAGCGGCCGGATATGTGGCCGACGTCGTCAGCTGGGTGAACCGGTAGATGGCCTTCGACTTGTCGGCGCTGACGACGCCGTCCAAACGCACGGCCGGATCCGCGTCGTCGCCATGCACGACGACGCCGGACGCGAACATGTCGCGATGCTCCTTATAGGCGTCCACCCACATGCGCAGCTTGTCGATATCGGACTGCGGCTCCTTCAGCAGATTCCATTCGATGCCCATATGGCCGAAGAACGTCATCGCCATGCGCAGTTCCTGGCTGGTGGCGCGATGCGTGGAATGCGCCGGGCTGGCGCCGACATGTTCGCCGATCATTTCCGGCGGCACCAGCAGCGACGTGTAGCGCTGGATGTCGGCGCGCTCGACCGGATCGACGCAGTCGGATGCCCAGATGCGGTCGGCGACTTCCAGAATGCCCAGATCGACGCGGCCGCCGCCCGAAGAGCAGCTTTCGATTTCCAGTCCGGGATGCGCCGCCTTCAGGTCGCTGAAGATACGGTAGACGGCCAGCGTCTGCCCATGCACCGCCGGACGGCCGGAATACGGCGACACCGCTTCGGTGACCAGCTTGTTGTGATCCCACTTGATGTAGTCGATGCCGAGTTCGCCGACCAGGCCGTTCATCACGTCGTAAACGTATCGATAGGCGTCGGGATTGGTCAGGTCGATGACCTGCTGGCTGCGGCCTTGCATCGGCAGACGGTTCGCGGTGGGTTTCAGCACCCAGTCCGGATGCGCACGGAACGTGTCGGAATCCGGGTTGATCATTTCCGGTTCGAACCACAGGCCGAATTCCATGCCCTTGCCGTGCACGTAGTCGGCCAGCGCCTTCAGGCTGCGGTCGCCGTCGGGCCACACGTCCCGCGAGATCCGCCAGTCGCCCAGACCTGAGGTGTCGTCGCGGCGCGAGCCGAACCAGCCGTCGTCGACGACGAATCGTTCGACGCCGGTTTCGCAGGCCTTGTCGGCGAGCGCGGCCAGAGTCTCGTAATTGTGTTCGAAATACACGGCTTCCCATGTGTTGAGGATGACCGGGCGCGGCTTGGCGGCGATGCCGTACCGTTCGCACCAGGCGCTGCGGACGCCGCGCAGGTGCGCGTGGAAGCGCGCGGCGACCTCGTTCAGGCCGTTGCCGTACGAGCCGTACACCCATGGGGTCGTATATGCTTCGCCTTCGGCCAGTGTGATTTCGCCGCCGAACAGCACCTCGCCGCCGCCGATGAGACCGGTGGTGTATGGCAGGCGTTCCGCGGAGAGGACGCTGTTGCCGCTCCATGCGACGTGTACGGAGTATACGTCGCCGTGCTCGAATCCGAATCCGGGTTCGCCGATGTTCAGCAGCAGGGAGGCATCGAAGTCCGGACGACCGACGAGGCTGGCTTTGGAGAAGCGCCCGATGGTGAGCGGCTGGCGCTGCGGGGAGCGTTCGCGCAAGTGATGGCCGGTGGTGGTCAGGATTTCGGTTGCGATGGCCGGCACGGGGAAGCCGAGCTCCACGCCGCCCACTTCCAGCGGTGCGGCGGCGGTGTTGGCGAGCGTCGCATGCTGGCGGAGCAGGCCGTTGTCTTCCAACTGTGCTTCCCAGATGAGGCTGACGCCTTGTTCGGCGTCGGCTGCGGTGACGCGGCAGGTATCGCCGTCCGCTTCGATGGCGGTGCCGGTGAATTTGCATAGGATCTCACGCCCGTCGCGGCGCAGGGTCAGGCGAGGCTGCCCGATCCAGGATTCGGCCTGCGTCGGCATGATGCTGGGCCATGCGGTGTCGTCAAGTGCGCCGGAGACGCGCTGCGGACGCTGCGCGTCGTACAGGCCGAGCACGGTTTCGGGCGCATGCAGCGGGCGGCCCCAATGCACAAGGCGCGGCAGCTGGCCGGCCGCGCAGACCAGCGCGTATGCGACGCCCGCCTGCGGCCGTTCCGCGTACACGGCGGTCAATGCGGTGCCGTCGGAAGCCGTTCCGTGAAAGAGTTGAATGTGCGTCATCGCCCCATCCTTATTCGATTGGTTACATTCCTGTACCGATAGTAGATGATTGGTTTTTCTTGCGTCGACACCGAGTGTTTCCCGATGATGGAAAGAAATACCGCGCGCGATCGGGCAGGAGCGCCTGGGATACGCCGTCGCATATGTGTCGGGAGAATCATCGGCCGTCGCGTTTCGCAATGAAAAACGCGGTGAGGATCCCGGCGCATTCGTGTTCGAGGATGCCGCCGTATACTTCGGGGACGTGCCCGATATGCGGATCGCGTGGAATGTCCCATACCGATCCGCAGGCGCCCAGTTTGGCGTCCCATGCGCCGAAGACGATGCGTCCGATATGCGTCTGCACGCAGGCTCCCGCGCACATCGGGCAGGGTTCCAATGTGACGACGAGCGTGCAGTCGGCCAGATTCCAGGCACGGGTGCCGTTTTCCCCCATGCGCGTTCGCGCCGCCTGCCGCATCGCTTCGACTTCGGCATGCGCCAGCGGATCGCCATGCGTCTGCCTCCGATTGCGGCCGCGGCCGATCACATCGCCGACGGCATCCAAGACGACGGCCCCGACCGGCACCTCCCCCTCTTCGGCGGCTTCTTCGGCCAGCCGCAATGCCTCGTCCATCGCGCTGCGTTCCTTCGACAACATGCCTCCAGTGTACGGGCCACGGCAACCTTTACCCTGAAAACGGGCCATTATAAGGGAGGAATGCACCATGGACGTATTCACGCTGATTCTGTTCATCGTCGCGGCGGTGGTGCTGTCGTCATTCCTCAGCCGCTTCATTCCCAAGGTGTCCACGCCGCTTGTCCAGATCGCATTGGGCGTGCTGATCGCGCTTACGCCGACCTTCCCGGATGTGACATTGGATCCGGAACTGTTCATCGTCCTGTTCATCGCGCCACTGCTGTATTTGGAAGCGCATGAGATCGACAAGCAGTCATTGCTGAAAACGCTGCAGCTGTCGTTGTCGCTGGCCATCGGGCTGGCGATCGCCACAATGGCCGCCGTGGGGTTCGTACTGCATTCGATATGGCCGGCCGTGCCGTTGGCCGCGGCCCTGGCCTTGGGCGCGGCCCTGGGGCCGACGGACGCGGTGGCCGTCAGTTCCCTGGGCAAGGACGCCGCGTTGACGCAGCGTCAGAAAGGCGTGCTGCAAGGCGAATCATTGTTCAACGACGCCTCCGGCATCATCGGCTTCCAATTCGCCATCGCGGCGGCCTTCACCGGCGACTTTGAAGTCGGGCAGGCCGCAGGACGATTCGTCATCATGTTCATCGGCGGCGCGATATCCGGTCTGCTGATCGGCATGCTCGCCAACCTGCTGTTCGAATCATTGCGCGCCTTCGGCTGGGAGAACACCACCACACGGATCCTGATGGAACTGTTCCTGCCCTTCATGCTGTACATGGGCGCGGAATCGCTGGGCGTATCCGGCATCCTCGCCGTCGTCACGGCCGGTCTTGCCACCCGCTTCGACCGCAGCGCGGTCGGCCCGAACGTCGCGCGCACCAACATCGTCGCGTCAAGCGTATGGGCGGTCCTGTCGTTCACATTGAACGGCATCGTCTTCATCCTGCTGGGCATGCTGCTGCCGAACGCGATGTCGGCCAGCTGGGACGATCCGACCGTCAGCAACATCCGTCTGCTGGGCACCATCGTGGTCATCGCCTTCGTCGTCGTCGCCATGCGATTCGTCTGGATCGCCGGCATGCTGCGCATCGCCCGCGACCAGACCACGCATCTGCGCCGCAGGATGACGGCGGAACGCTGGCGGTCGGCCGCCATCATGACCTTCGGCGGCGCAAAAGGCACCATCACCCTGGCATTGATGTTCACCATCCCCTACGCGATGTCCGGCGGCGTGCCGTTCCCGATGCGCGACGAACTCATCTTCATCGCCGGCGGCGTCATCGTCATCACGTTGCTGCTCGCAAATTTCCTGCTGCCTCTTATCGCCCCCAACCGCAACGCCAAAACGTCCCGCGAACTCGACGAAATCACCATCGAGGTGCTGCGCCGCACCGTCGAGGAGCTCACCGGGCGCATCACCGCGGACAACCGGCGCGCCGTGCTGATGGTCGTCGACTCCTACACCAAGCGCATCACCCGGCTGAAGCAGCGCATCGGCGCCATCGACCCGGACGGCTACCTGCGGCTGCAGATCGATGCATTGAATTGGGAGAAGGATTACGTCATCGACCGCATCCACGCCCTCAAGCAGACGGCGGGCCAGGCCGGGGAGCACGTCGAGACCGAAGCCTGCGAGCGCATGCTCGACCAGATCATGAATTCGCTTCGTCATGTCGACGCCGAACGGCATTCGCGCAAGACGTTGTGGCGCATCAAGGGGCGCATGCGGGCGATGCAGCGTCAGGCGGCGACGCTGATGCGGCGCGCCGGCAGCAAGATCCGCCATACCACGCCCCTGTTCAGCGAGGACGAGCTCTTCGCCTGCACGCGGCGCATCCAAGTGGACGCCATCGAATATGTCATCGACCGCCTGTATGAGGAGATGCGGCACAGCACCTACAACACCGAATACTGCTCGTCGCTGCTGCTCGACTATCGTCGCGCCGAGGCGGCGTTGCGCTCCCGGCCCGACATGGGGGTCAGCGCGGCGGCGATCGCGCAGACGAACGACGTCAAACGCGAAAGCTACGGCATCGAATTGGGCATCATCCAGGACATGCTCGAGGCGGGCGACATCAACCGCGCGCAGGCCAAGCGACTGCGCCGCAACGTGTATGTGATGAGCGTGGACGCCGACGCCAACGTGTGACGCCGACGCATCGATGTGACGCCGACGTCATGCCGGCGTCACATCACGCCGGAGGCGATGCCGTTCGTCACCAGCCACTGGCCCAGATCGCGGAATTCGTCCAGGCTCACCGCATGATCGAGCCTGGCGTATTCCTTGACGGTCAGCCATGTGTGCTCCTCCAGCCAAGCCGATGCGGCATGCAGCTCATAGCGCGCGACCACCGTATCGCGTTGGCCGTATCCGTAGAACACCGGAATGTTCATCGCCGCGACGCGATCGTCCGCAGGCGCGGTTCCCGGCACATTGCCCGGCGCCACAAAACCGGACAGGCTGACCGCCGCGCGGTAGCGTTCCGGATGCACGCGCAGCAGATGCACGGCCAGCAGGCCGCCTTGCGAAAAGCCGATGGGCACGATGTCGCGGTCTTCGGGGACATTGCCGGCGACCCATGCGTCAATCGCCTGCGCCGCCGCATACGCATCGCAGTCCAGATCATCGCCGGACGGCACCGCGTCATGGAACCATGAATACGCGCCCTGCGTCATGCCGAATCCCGCGCCCGGCCCCTGCAGCACCAGCGGCGCGCGCAGGGAGGCGTAGTCGTTGTACGGGGCGACGTAACGCATCATATCGGCCAGATCGGCCTCATTCGACCCCCATCCGTGCAGGCACAGGAACAGCGGGCGGTTCGGCGCGGCCGTGCCTCCCCCACGCGACCATTGCGCGTATTCGATCTTCAACGGGTCTCCGAAACGACCCGGCACGACAGAGGATTCACGACCGATGATGGACTGCGAAGCTTCACTCATACAAGCCACTATAAGAGGCCGGCCGCCCAGCGGATCATTGCCGGGCTCCGTCCTGCGACTGCAGGGAGGAAAGCTCACCTCCCCACAGTTCCTGCAACGACGTCATCGCATCGGCCTCACCGAACACCATCCAACGTTCGCCGCCCAACAGCCGCCATTGCGTCATATCGACGGCATCGTCACCGGCGACCGCGCCGATCGCGTCGCCGACACGAGACCCCAATGCGGCACGCGCGGTCTGTGCGGCGAACTGCGAATCGAACGACGCGAACGCCACATGTGTATCGGCGCAGAATTCAATGCCGGCCACGCCGGGAAAGCCTCCGCTGCTCAACGCCTGCCAGCCGCTCGCGCAATCGCCGGCGACCTGATCAATCTGCCGCTCCATCGCCGCGATATCATCGACCGGCGCCTCGTCGCGCATCTTCGGCTGAATGACGCCCTGCGGGAATACGACGCCGATCACGACGCCCAGAACCAGCAGCAGCGTCGAACACAGCAGCATCATGATGCCGCCGGACGCGACGCCATGACGGCTTGCGCGCTTCGGCATCGCCGCCCGCGCGATGACGACCAGCAGCAGCGTCAACGCTATCAGCGCAGCGGCGACGCCGGCGATATAGCGGCCGCGGACCGGCTCCAGAACGCCGATCATCGCGGGAGCGGCCTCATGCACCAGCGAAGACGCCGCGGCAAGCACCGCCAGCAGACCGCAGATCAGCGCATACACGCTGCAATGCCGGCTCAGCGGGCTCGTCAAACGCACATCCTGCGCGCGCATACCTTTTCGTCCATGCACACGGTCGAATTTCGGAGACCCGAAATCATCGTTCTCATCATCGGCATTGGCGAAAAAATCGTATTCGTCGTCATCGGCCATCGCCATCACCCCGCTCCCTCGGTGCCGTCACCTGACTCCAGTGTATCGGGAAAAGACAGAAAACAGCGGCATCGCGGCAATGCCGAGCGGCGTATCGTCAGTCGGTGATCCGCGCCCTGTAGAAATTCACATACGAGCGGCTCGGGGTCGGGCCACGCTGGCCCTGATAGTGGGAGCCGGTCTCCTTCGAGCCATACGGATGCTCGGCCGGAGAGGACAGCTGGAAGAAGCACATCTGACCGATCTTCATGCCCGGCCACAGCTTCACCGGCAGCGTCGAAACATTCGACAATTCCAACGTGATATGCCCTTCAAAGCCGGGGTCGATGAAGCCTGCGGTGGAATGGGTCAGGATGCCAAGGCGTCCCAGCGAGCTTTTGCCTTCAAGACGCGCGGCGATCGTGCTGTCAAGCTTCACGTATTCCCAGGTGGAGCCCAACGCGAATTCGCCCGGATGCAGGATCCACGGCTCGTCCGGGGCGACTTCGAACTGCTCGGTCAGCTCACCCTGGTTCTCCGCCGGATCGACGTACGTGTAGGCGTGGTTGTTGAACAGGCGGAAGAAACGGTCCAATCGAACGTCGATGGACGCCGGCTGCACCATTTCGGGCGTCCACGGATCCAAATCGATATGACCATCGGCTCGGGCGGCCAGAATGTCGCGATCGGACAACAGCATTGCGTTCCTCCACACATGCGTGACGCCGGCTGCCTCTTGCGCATCCGCATGTCTGCTGCATCGTTCAGGTCACAGTCCGGCGAACAAATGTAATGTATCTCTGGTCTTCAGTCTAACGACGACCCCAAACCACCGTCCGCATCGCCTCGTCCCGCATCGTTCCGGTCTCGCCGGCCGAGTCAATCCCCAAATCGTCAGCCTCGACAACGTGAAGCCAGATTTCACGATTTTGGCTGCCGACGCTACCGATGGCGCAAACCGAATTCTGAATTCTCAGGAATTTCACAGACAACACAAGCGCTGTGCCCAGCAAAGGGTGGTTACATAATAGACATCAGCAGACGCGCTGATCAGGAACACCAGTTCCCGACAATTGAACCCCTTTCTTCTTCTCTCTCCTTTCTCTCCCCGGCGGTCACCCCGCCGGGGTTTCTTTTTGTCTGAAGCCCTAGCCGCCCTCCTTCGCGGTCCCGTCCCGCCGTCCTATCGTAAGGAGGAGGCCTTCATCGTCCGACAGCGACCATTTCTGCCATATTCGACGAATCCACTGGCCAATATGGTCGCAAACAGACCCCTAAAGCGACCAAAACCGCCATGTGCCTTCGTCTTTCCTGACAATTTTGGTCGCAGACGGCCTAAAAAAAAACGGCCAAACCCACCAGCAGGTTTCACCCCGGCCGGCGGGTTTGGTCGTTAGCGACATGTCAGATGTGCATTACCTGCTTTTCGCCATCGCACGCAACACGCACTTGCGCAGTTCGGAGGCGATCAGCACGAACGCGGCCAGGCCGATGCATTCCAGCCACGCGGTGACGCCCAGCGGCGTGGTGCCGAAGGCGGTGTTCAGGAACGGCACGTAGATGACGACCAGCTGCAGCACGATGGAGATGCCGATCGCGCCCCACAGCCACTTGTTCGAGAACATGCCGACGAACACGCTCTGCAGGTGCGAACGGGAGGCCAACGCGTTGAACAGCTGGGCGAACACCAGAATCGTGAAGCCCATCGTACGGGCCTCGACCATCTGCGCGTCATGGCCCAAGGCGTCCACGGAACGATCCGTGAACAGGCCGCCGGCCAGATGCATGTCCATGCCGATCAGCGTGACGGCGGCCATGATGATGCCGATGTAGATGATGTCGCCCCACATCTGCGCGTCGATCACACGGTCGGTGAGCTTGCGCGGCTTGCGGTCCATCACGTCTTCGGTGGACGGGTCGACGCCCATGGCCAACGCCGGAGCGGCGTCGGTCAGCAGGTTGATCCACAGCAGCTGGGTCGCCAGCAGCGGCACGGTCACGCCCTGGGAGCCCGGCTGGGTGATGCCGAGGAAGCCGGCGAGCATGACGCCGCCGAACACGGTGAACACTTCACCCACATTGGAGCTCAGCAGGTAGCGCAGGAACTTGCGGATGTTGTCGAAGATGCCACGGCCTTCGCGCACGGCGGCGACGATGGTGGAGAAGTTGTCGTCGGCCAGAATCATCTTGGCGGACTGCTTCGTCACTTCGGTGCCGGTGATGCCCATCGCGACGCCGATATCGGCGCTCTTGACGGCCGGTGCGTCGTTGACGCCGTCGCCGGTCATCGCGGCGATGTTGCCCTGGCGCTGCAGGGACTCGACGATCTTGAGCTTGTGCTCCGGCGCCACGCGGGCGTAGACGGAGACTTCGGAGGTCGCCTTGTCGAAGGCGGCTTCGTCGGTCAGGGCGTCAAGCTGGTCGCCGGTCAGGGCCTTGCCGCCCTTTTCGATGATGCCCAGATCGGAGGCGATGCGGGCCGCGGTCAGCGGGTGGTCGCCGGTGATCATGACGGTGCGGATGCCGGCGCGGTGCGCCTCGGCGACGGAGTCACGAACTTCGGTACGCGGCGGGTCGATGATGCCGACCATGCCGTTCCAGATCAGATCGGCTTCGATGACGTCGCTCTGCTCGGCGATGTCGGTGACTTCGCCGGCGGCGTTGGCCTTCACGCCGGGAACGCTGCCCAAGGAGGTGACGTCCAGCGGACGATACGCCTGGCCGAGGGTGCGGTAGGCTTCGCCGGACAGGCGTTCAACGGTGGAAAGGATGGTCTGACGGTCGCCTTCGGTCAGCGGACGGACCTGGCCGGCCACGGCGATGCGCGTGCAGTAGCCCAGCAGCACGTCCGGGGCGCCCTTGGCGAATACGGTCAGCTTGCCGGCTTCGGCATTGTCCTTCGCGACGATGGACATGCGCTTGCGTTCGGAAGTGAACGGGATTTCCGCGACGCGCTCGAAATGCGCGTACTTGGCGTCGGCCTTGACCTTGCGGGCGGCGACGACCAGCGACACTTCGGTCGGGTCGCCGACGATCTCCCAGGTGCCGGGCTTGTCGCCCTTGCGCAGTTCGCCGTCGTTGGCCAGGTTGCCGGCGCCCAGCGTGGCGACGACCTCGCCGGCCAGAGCGTCGGAGACCGGCTCGGAGCCGAGCGCGACCATATTGCCTTCCGGAGCGTAGCCGGTGCCTGTGATCTGCACTTCGCCGCTCGGGGTGACCACGCGTTCGACGGTCATTTCGTTGCGGGTCAGCGTACCGGTCTTATCCGAGCAGATGACGGATGCGGAGCCCAGCGTTTCGACGGAATGCAGCTTCTTGACGATGGCGTTGTGCATGGCCATGCGCTGCACGCCGAGGGCGAGCACGACGGTCAGGATGGCGGCGAGGCCTTCCGGCACCGCGGCCACGGCCAGGGACACGGCCAGCAGCAGCGAGTCGATCACGTCATGGATGTCATGGAAGCCTTCCATGACGGCGAGCGCGACGAGCACGACCACCGCGATGATGCACACGGCGATGCCGAGGATCTTGGAGACGTAGTTCATCTCCTTCTGCAGCGGCGTCGCCTCGTCTTCGGTGGCGGACAGCAGATCGGCGATCTTGCCGACCTGGGTGTTCATGCCGGTGCCGGTCACGACGGCACGGCCTGTGCCCTGCGTGACGGACGTGCCGTTGAAGACCATGTTGGCGCGGTCGCCCAGAGCCTTCGCACTCTCCAGGGTTTCCGGCTTCTTGCCGACCGGCACGGATTCGCCGGTGAGGCTTGCCTCCGCGATGCGCAGCGATGCGGCGGCGAACAGACGGCCGTCGGCGGAGACGGTGTCGCCCTCACCCAGCACGATGATGTCGCCCGGCACCACTTCGGAGGTGTTGACGCGTGTGATCTTGCCGTCGCGCAGCACGTTCGTCTGCGGGGCCGTCATCTGGCTCAGCGCTTCGACGGCCTGCTCGGCCTTGGCTTCCTGGATGTAGCCGAGCACTGCGTTGACGATCAGGATCAGCACGATGACGATGGCGTCGAACGGCAGCGCTTCGCCGCCTTCGGCGCCCGGAACTTCGTTCATCTTCTCGATGAACCATGCGATGACGGAAATCACCGTCGCCGCCAGCAACAGATACACCAGCGGATCCTGGAACTGCTGCAGGAACTTCTTCCACTTCGGAACCGGCGGAGCGCCTTCCAGCTCGTTCGGACCGAACTTCTCCAGACGACGCTTCGCCTCGTCGGAGCTCAGACCGGTGGACGGGTCTACATTCAGGGCTTTCGCTACGGCCTCGGCATCGGTCAGCGACGGATCGACGTCGTTGAGCAGCGCCTTCTGGGCCAAAGTGGCATCGGATTCCCGGACAGAGTTCGCTTCAGATCCGGATCGGTGTTGATCTTTCCTACGATCAACCATAGTTATCTCCTCGGTCTGCCGCGGAGTAGTCAGTCCTCATGCGGACGGGGCATGCATGGCCCTCGTCAAGGCATGGCAAGACTGCGCGGTCATGGGCATCGGCGCATATGCTGCCGATGCATCTCCCCCATTATTCCATATATCCTTTACCTTGCCGGGCAGCGAAACGGTACGGGATACGCCCCGGCATGCCCGCACCACAAGTTGAGGGGTGCTGGGACAATACGTTTTATGGCTACTAAGAAAGGTCCGACCAAGGGGTCGGGTGGAAAACATCGCAATAAGCTGCGCGGTCACGGCCCCACGCCGAAGGCCGAGGATCGCGTGTACCACAAGGCATACAAAGCCAAGAAGGTGGCCGATCGTCGTAAAATGGCCGATCCGCGTCTGGCAGCACGCCGCCGCGCCGCCAAGTTCACGTCCGATTCCGACGATCTGGTCATCGGCCGCAATGCCGTTCTCGAAGCGTTGCGCGTAGGCGTTCCCGCGACGACGCTGTATATCGCGGCGCGTTTGGAGCATGACGACCGCACCCGTGAGATCGTGCGTCTTGCCGGCATCCATGGTCTGCATCTGCTTGAAGCCGATCGTATGGAAATGGATCGCATCGCACGTTCCGGCAATCATCAGGGCGTCGTGCTGAAGGCGCAGCCGTATCAGTATTCCTCGCTGATCGAACTGGCCGAACGCGCCGAAAAGAAGGCGCGCGCCATGGAAGCCGCCGATTCGAAGGCCGCCCGTCTTGCCGCACGCCCGCTGTTCATCGCATTGGATGGCGTCACCGATCCGCAGAATCTGGGCGCGGTGATCCGTTCCGCCGCGGCGTTCGGCGCCAATGGCGTGATTCTGCCGGAACGCCGCTCCGCTTCCGTGAATGCCGCCGCCTGGAAGGTGTCCGCCGGCGCCGCCGCGCACATGCCGGTGGCCCGCGTGGTCAACCTGAACAAGGCGCTGGACGGTTTGAAGGAACGCGGCTACTATGTCGTCGGCCTTGACGGCGGCGGTGATGCGCTGGTCGGCGGAACCGGTTTCGAGACCGATCCGCTGGTCGTCGTGCTTGGCTCCGAAGGCAGCGGCCTGAGCCGTCTGACGCGTGAGACCTGCGATTCGATCGCCGGCATTCCGATGTCGAATATGGTCGAATCCTTGAACGCGTCCGTCGCCGCGGGCATCAGCCTGTACGCCGTCGCCCGCGCCCGTCGCGAAGCCGCAAAGGAATAACCGCTTCCGAAGAATCGCACAATCCCCGTACCGTTTCCGTTCCAGGCGTCTTCACCACCTGCGAAACGGCAAAGGCACGGGGATTGGCGTTTCATCGCCTGTAGTCATCAGGATTGCGCAGATAGGCATCCCAACATATATATCGGCAGATATGTGATCCGTCCGTCCGATTGCAGATTGTCATTGCACAATACCAAGCATTCGATGCCGCCTTCGCAACCAGCATGTTCTTTCTTTCCGCTTTCAAACTCGGCGATGAAATTATTCAACGCACTGTGACGACGGTAATCTTTCCCCGATTTGATTTCGCACAATATGATGCGTCCGCGATTCGTCTGCATGACGAAATCGATTTCGCCGTTTTTCTTCGTGTTGTAATAGTGCAGATCGAATCCGCGGCTGAGCAGCTCCTGCGCTGCCACATTTTCATAGATCGAACCGAAATTGATGTCATCCTTACGGTTAAGGATTTGTAAATCGACATCGCCCATAAGACGCGAAGTCAGCAATCCGACATCGTTCATGAATAATTTGAATTGACTACGATTTTCGCTGAGACCAAGCGGATAGGCGATTTCCGTGACCCGCGACACAGGCAATGCGACACCGGCATTTGCCAACCAGTCAAATGCCGTTTCCATATTGGCGAAACGCGCGGTCTTGCTCAGCCTTGCATATTTGAATCTTTTATTCTCCGCGTTTAATTGCCCCGGAATCGCCTCGTATACGACTTTTATCTGACGGGCTTCCACCTTGTCCCGCACATATTTCGAAATATCCGCTTCATACATGTCGAACAGATTGCGGTGCACGGAGCGGACACGATTCATATCGCCACTGTCCACGAACGCCTGCACCGCGCTCGGCATGCCGCCGATCATCAGATACTTGTAGAACAGATCGATCAGCTGAGCATGCAGGAAATCCGGCACTTCGCTGCGCTGTTCGCAGGCTTCACGGACTACGCCGAATGCGCCCGCAGGCATACCGTCGGCAAGGCAGAATTCCTCAAAATCCAACGGATACATCGTCATCTGCTGCAGAAAGCCCACCGGGATGGAGCGCACATTGAATGCGTCCACCCCAAGCAGGGAACCGGAAAGAATGATATCGATATCGGAAATTTCCCGAAGGAATTTCACCCAAGTAATAAGGTCTTCACATGCCTGAATTTCATCAAGAAAAACCAACGTCTTGCCGGGAATCAGCTCTTGACGTGACACGACCGATATTCTGAACAGCAGATCGCGGGCATCAGTGGCCTGCGATACCGTCTCGATGGCTGATCGGTTGCCCAGGAAATTGATTTCGGCCACCGAATCGTACATTTCCTCGCCGAAACGCCTGATCAAGGTGGTTTTGCCGACCTGACGGGCCCCGCATACCAACAGGCTTTCATTGCCATGATTCCGCTTCCAATCCAGCAACACCTGATAAGCCTTACGTTTCAACATGTCCAGCCATCCTCGTTAGCAAAATTCTCATCTTTTTACTATATTTTACAGCAAAATTCTCATGAATTCAGGGGGGCTGAGTTGCAAAATTCCAATGTTTTGGTGTGTTTCAACAGCAGAATTCCGACAGGGCGGACGGAACGAAACATGCCGCCGCGCATATACACGTAATCCCGCACCGTCCTTCCGCGTTCAGGGGCCTTGAACTCCATGAACGTCGTTTCTCTCAATCACGGCACTGCGGAAACGTTGATTCGCCGGGAAACCCCGTTCCGCTAAATCACGTCGTTCGTGATGTTTTCGGATTCCGCTACCAAACTGTCACCAGCGTCCTTCGTCCCGCTTCGTGTCATATGTCCATGAATCGAATGGATGCGCTGCCGCACGAAAAGCGTTCGTTCGGCGTCCAGGAACGGTTCCTTATATCCGTTGATGACGGAATGGCATCCCTCCGTTCGAGTGCCCACGCGGTGCGTGAATCCGTTGTCAAACCTCGCCGCGAGAGAAGCCCCACTTGGTCGGAGACTGTCATAAAAGGTTTATGCATCCGCGTTTCCCCATTCAGATGCGCAACGACCGCCCCCGTTCCCGGAAGCGGCCCCTGCGAACTGGACAACGCCCAGCTTTATCGCGTCAAAGAGAGTGTCATGAACAGCTCGAGGCTGACAACGTGTGTCGGCATCAGGCAAGTTCCTCTCGAATCCGGCTGCGGCACGCTGCCATGGTCAGACTGTCAACGGCCTGTTTGACCTTGGGAAGGGCTTCGCGGAAATGCCTCCCGGTTGAAAGAAACGTGCAATCAGGCCTTCGGGTTTGCGATTCGAGGATGCGTCGATATCGTCTTCGCAGCCCCAGCCCGTGATCTCATATTCAATCGGAACGACTTCTCCACGAGTTTGCTTGGACAGCGGAAGCATGGGCTCCTCCCCGAATCACCACACTGCGTTCATATCCTGGCCTTGCTTGAAATTCGAGCGCCGCACTCAAGGCAAAGAAAAGTCTGAACCGGAAGAACAACGGTTTTAGAGGCATGCAGGCCCCCGTATCCGTATATCCACGGGTTTTACGAATACGGGACGGATATGGCGATGCGGGGCGCCTTATGAGGCGGCCCCGCATCGGATCAGGCTCAGTGGCTCCAGACCGCGGCGTCCGGATCGTCGTCCGGATTGTAGCCGTCGTCGTCGGGATCGTTGTAGGTGTATTCGTCATCGATGACGCCGGCGTCCGCCTCTTCCAGCAGCTCGCCCAGCGCCTTCGAATCGAGCTTGTACTTCGGCAGCTCGTCCTTGACGTAACTGCGCACGGCCTCGGCCATCGGCACGTCATGGCCGACTCGTTCGGCCAGATACCAACGGTGCGTCAACACTTCGTGGAAGAACTGCGCCTGTTCGATCTGCGAACGGTATTCGCGCGGAATCATGCGTACGGTCGGCTCGAACACCTCACGCATCCAGTCGGTCGCGACGATTTCCAGATCCTCGCCTTCACGCCATGTGGAGGCACGGTAGGCGTCAAGATCGTTGAGCAGACGACGGGCCTGGTTCTCCTGCACGTCCAGGCCGGTCAGGCGCAGCAGCTTACGGTTGGCGTAGCCGGCGTCCACAACTCGCGGGCGCACCAATACGCGTTTGCCGTCCTCGGCGGTTTTCATTTCCAGCTCGTCGACGTCGAAGCCGAGCTCGTTGAGCTTGTCGACGCGCTTTTCGATCTTCCACATCTCGTCCGGGCTGAACTTGTCGGTATCGGTCAGCGCCGCCCACAGCGAATGGTAGCGGTCGGCCAGGCGGTTGCCGATTTCGATTTCATCCACGTCGCCCGGCAGCAGCTTGCCGGAGCTCAGATCCATCAGTTCGCCGATGATGTTCGTACGCGCCAGGTCGACGTCGTATTCGCGCTGGCCGGAGGTCAGATTCACTTGCAGGTCGCCGGTTTCGGCGTCGACCAGGAACGCGGTGAACGCGTCGGCATCGCGCAGGAACAGCACGTTCGACAGCGAAACGTCGCCCCAGTAGAAGCCGGCCAGATGCAGGCGCACCATCAGAACGGCCAGCGCGTCGATGAGTCGTTCGGCGGTGTCCGGGCGCAGATTGCGGGCGAACAGCGCACGATACGGCAGCGAGAACTTCAGATGCTTGGTGACCAGAATGGCCTCCAACGGCTCGCCTTCACGATTGTGACGGCCCGTCACCACGGCGATCGGCTGCACGGTCGGCAGGTCGAGCTTCTGCAGGCGGCGCAGCAGCTCATATTCCCGTTCGGCGACGGTGCGGGTGATTTCCTTCATCGCGTACACTTCATCGCCGACGTGGACGAAACGCACGACGTGGCGGGAGATGCCTCGCGGCAGGTTGGCGAGCAGTTCGGCGGGCCATGTCGCCAACGGCTTCTCCCACGGCAACGTGAACATCTTCGGGTTCGAGCTCGCGGCGGTAATATTCAGCGCCTGCGGCTCGGGATTGTTGACGGACGCATCTTCCGCCTTCACCGACGTCGCCTTCATCGCGCGCGGATCCATTTGCGAGTAATCCATTCCTGCTTGCATCATAAGGTCCTACTTTACCTACGGGTCTTCCCTCAAGAACGGATGACATGTCATCCATGAACGCATCGGCGCATATCGGCGTTCCATGCCCCGGACCGTCCGAGCGGCCGCGTCGCGCCACATGCGAAAAGCCTTGCGCTGCGCGAAAAAGAAAAGCCCCGCAACCATGCGGGGCTTTTCCAACGAGGCCTAAGAGAGGAAGAGAAACGCCTCGTTTAATGGTTGACAGGAGCAAGCTCCCGCCAAGTATCTACTAGTTCAGACGCAGCTCGGTCGACGGAGCGAACAGGTGCATCTTGGACGGATCGATCTTGATCTTGACGATCTGACCAACCTTCGGCAGAGCACGCGGGTTCACGCGGATCGTGGTGAGCTTGTTCTGATCGGACATCAGCTGGCTCTCCTCGGCGGCGGAGCCGTCGGTGAGGATGTTGCCGTAGATGTAGCCGTCGGAGCCCAGATCTTCGACGTTCATGACCTTCAGGGAGAACGCGTTCGGATCATCCGGAGCGGCCAGGCCGGCATCTTCCGGACGGAAGCCGACAACGATCTGGCCGTTGTCTTCCGGAGTCAGCTTGTTGACGGCTTCGGCCGGCAGGTCGACGGTGTCTTCGCCGATCTTCGCCTTGCCGTTGACCACCGGGTGGGTGTTGATGTTCATCGACGGGGAGCCGATGAAGCCTGCGACGAAGACGTTGGCCGGACGATCGTACAGCTCGGTCGGAGCGCCGACCTGCTGCAGGATGCCGAGCTTGATGACGGCGATGCGATCGCCCATGGTCAGGGCTTCGGTCTGATCGTGGGTAACGTACAGGGTGGTGACACCCAGCTGACGCTGCAGAGCGGCGATCTGGGTACGGGTCTGCACACGGAGCTTGGCGTCGAGGTTGGACAGCGGCTCATCCATGAGGAAGACCTTCGGCTCACGGACGATTGCACGGCCCATGGCGACACGCTGACGCTGACCACCGGACAGAGCCTTCGGCTTACGGTCGAGGTACTCGGTCAGATCGAGGATCTCGGCGGCCTTCTCGACGCGCTTGCGGATCTCGTCCTTCGGGGTGCCGGCGATCTTCAGGGCGAAGCCCATGTTGTCGGCGACGGTCATGTGCGGGTACAGTGCGTAGTTCTGGAACACCATGGCGATGTCGCGGTCCTTCGGCTGCATCGTGGTGACATCCTTGCCACCGATGAGGATGCGGCCCTTGTTGACCTCTTCCAGGCCAGCGAGCATGCGCAGGGTGGTGGACTTACCGCAGCCAGACGGGCCAACCAGTACGAGGAACTCGCCGTCCTTGATATCCAGATTCAAGTCATCCACCGACGGCTTGTCGTTGCCCGGGTAGATACGAGTGACATGGTCAAATACGACTTCTGCCATGATATGGTCATCCTTTCAGAGGCAGGTACGTGCCTCACGATCCGTTGTAAAGGGATTGTTGTCTGTGCTTCAGCCTACGTTTTGACGACTTCGACAAACCGCAAACCTCAGCGTTAACTTTTCGTCTGGTCCATTGAAGGTTCTCTTCTTTGAGCCATGACTAACTATACACGGGAAAATGTCGACAACGACGTTTTTGCGGGATTTTTCTTGAAAAATATGATTCCATCGGCGTTTTCCACAGAATTATCCACAGTTGTGAACATCTTCCCGCTCATTGTGAGCTTGTGGATAACCGCGGACAACCGGCCCGCATCGAAATCCGAAATGCCGGGGAATCGCTGGGGCTCAGGGAGCGGACCCCGAATCCGGCCATCCTGTACAGTGGGTAACGCAGAAATAAAGGAGTGAAGCATGCTCAACATTCGAATTGGCGTGGTTGAAGACGACCCGGCAAGCTGCCAAAGGACGCTCGACTTCCTCAACCGGTACCAGCAAGAGAATGACGTGCGATTCACCGTATCCATTTTCGACGACGGCGAAGCCATCATCGAAAAATACACCCCCATATACGACATTCTGCTGCTCGACATAGAAATGGCCCATATGGACGGCATGGAAGCCGCCCGACGCATCAGGCAGCGCGACGACAGCGTCATCATCATCTTCATCACCGCGGCGCCGCAATACGCGATCAGCGGCTACGAAGTGCAGGCGTTGTCGTACCTGCTCAAGCCGCTTCCCTGGTTCGCGTTCTCCCAGGAGCTCAAACGCTCGATCGACATGATCCGCAAAAAAGCCGACGCCACGCTGCTCGTCGACACCTCCAACGGGCAGACCCGCATCGAACTGTCCGACATCATCTACCTCGAATCCATCCGTCACACCATCGTCATCCACACGCTCGGCGGCAAAATATCCATCAGCAGCACGTTGAAGGACCTGGAGGCCAAACTGTCGGAGCAGGGCTTCTTCCGGTCGAACTCATGCTATCTCGTCAACATGCGGCACGTCACCGGCGTCGAAGACCAGGATTGCATCATGTCCGACGGCGAACGCCTGCGCGTCAGCCGGCCGCGCAAGAAGGCGTTCCTCGCCGCCCTCACCGATTACATGGGAGGCAGTCGATGAACGTCACGCTCACCAATGCGCTGCCGGACATCCCCCGCCTTTTCACCGCGCTCTGCGAATGGCTCGCCTGCATCACCTACATCACCGTCATATACCGCCGCGTGCCATGGCGGCGCACGATCGCCGTATGCGCGATCGGCCTTGCGGCCATGATCGGCATCCAATACTTCAACGGCGCCATGCCGATCTGGTTTTGGGTCTTCGGCATGCTCATCGCCTTCGCCGGCATGTACGCGATCATCCTGCTCGGTGCAGGCAGCGGCAAACGCGAAACACTCTACATCACCGCCCGCGCGTTCATATTGGGCGAATTGGTGGCATCGCTGCACTGGCAGCTCGCGACATTCATCGGCGTATACGACGATGCCGGCGAATACGCGTTGCAGGCGGTCGTCATCCTGATCGCGACATACGCGATCTGCTTCATGCTGGCATGGTTCGCGGAACGCGGCAATTTCAGCGACACCGCGCCGACCATGCCAACGTCGTCGACCACGGTGATGACGTTGGCCATCACCATCGTGACCTTCGCCATGAGCAATCTGAGCTTCATCTCCACCAACACGCCCTTCTCCGGCACCGTCGGCCAGGAAGTGTTCTACATCCGCACACTGGTGGATTTCTGCGGATTCGCCATTCTCTACGCGCAGCAGGAGCAGTCGCAGCGGCTGGCCGCGAAAACCGAACTGGCGTCCATCAACGCGCAACTGGTCAGCCAGCATCAGGAATATCTGCAATCCAAGGAGAACATAGAATCGTTGGGCCGCCTCGCGCACGATCTGAAACATCAGATCGCGGCGTTGCGCGCCGAGGTCGATCCCGAGCACGTCGCCGCCGGCTTCGAACAGCTTGAAGCCTCCGTGCAGGAATACAGCGCGCAGCAGCACACCGGCAACCCCGTCTTGGACGTTATCCTGACGACGAAAACGCGAGTCTGCACCGAGCATGACATCACCTTGACCGCGGTCGCCGACGGCAAGCTGCTGTCCGGCATGTCGTCCATGGACATCGCCTCCCTGTTCGGCAACGCATTGGACAACGCCATCGAAGCGACGTCGCAGCTGCGCGACACCGAGCAGCGGCTCATCCGGCTGGCCCTCTACGGGCAGGGCCGCTTCACGGTGATCCGCGTCGAAAACTACTACGATTCCGCATTGAAAAAGGACGCCGAAGGCAATCTGCGCACCACGAAACGCAACGATGCGCACCGGCATGGATTCGGCGTCAAATCAATCCGGCACATCGCCCAGCAGTACGGCGGCGAAGTGACCATTCATTCGGAAGACCATTGGTTTGTCCTGACCATATTGCTGCCGCAGAACACCGGGAAGCATCCGCTGTCGCAATGACGGCACGCTCCGCGCGATGGCGATGACGATAGCGGCGACGCCGACGATAGCGGGCGAAAAATACCTGGAACATTCGGATATGAAATCGGGCTTCCCCGTAGGGAAGCCCGATTCGCGCTTTCGGGAATCGCGAGATGCCGGTCAGGCCTTCTTCTTCTCCGGTTCGCCTTCCGGGAAGATGATCTTGAAGACGAAGAAGAAGATCACCATCGAAACGCCGCCGGTGATGAACGTGACCAGCAGGTTATACACAGCCAGCGGCACGTATGCCTGAGCGATCGGCATCCACAGGTTGTTGAAGCCGTTGCAGATCAGAGAGATCACGATCCAGGCGATGAAGTACCACATGGCCTGGTAGACCGGGTTGCCGTGGCTCTTGAACGTGATGTTGCGCTGCAGCGGGAAGTTGATGCACTGAGCCAGGAACGAGCCGACCTCATAGCTGATGAAATAGCCCAGGCCACCGCCGATGACGACCGCGCCGGCCGAATCGTAGATGACGTTATAGCCGAGCAGGCTCCACGTGAATTCCACGCCGAACAGGTTCATGTCGATCTGCGGCCACATGAATTCCGTGCCGGCCAGGCCCTTGCCCAGCAGCGGCGGCATGAACGTGAACACCAGATACTGGAAAATCGTCACGCCCATGCTGAACACGAAGAAGTAGAAGATCTGATAGACCCACTTCGCCAGCACCGGATGGTCATGGGAGAACTTGCCCCATACGCCCAGCCACCACGCGACGAGCGCGTTGGAGCTCTCCTTCTTCACGGTTTCCTGATTGTTCTTCTCACTCATTTCTCAAGCTCCTTCGCTGTGCGCTTGTTTGCTGCCTGGTTGCGGAAGAATCCCGCAATCACGCCGCCGAGACCACGGAACGTGTGCCCGTTGGCGATCCGGACGATGGCATCGACCATTGCGGAGTCGACCATGCCCTGCGTCATCTTGCTCATGGCGCGCGGCGGCATGTTCAAGATGAACAACGTGTTCAGATCCGGGGAACCGGTCTTCTGCCGGACCTTCGCTTCACGGCTTACCAAGGTCTTGGCGACGGTGCGGGCCACAAACCCCTTGGAGTCGACCCAGGAGGAGATCGGGTCGTTCACGCCGAACGTCACCGGCTTGCCCGGGGCGATGACTTCGTGACCGAACAACGTCGCCATCTCGGCGTCGGTGACCTCCTTGACGCGGCCGGTCAGATATGCGCCCAGCGCCGGATCGGACGGCTTCGCGTCGATGTCGCCGGCGACCGCGAAACGGGTCTGCAGCGGCAGATTCTCCGCATTGTCGCCGACCATCAGCGTCCAGATGCCGGATTCGACCTTCCAGCCATCGGATGCGACGTCGAAATGGCGGAACGTGTAGCGATCGAATTCGATGCGCACGGTCTTGCTCTCGTGGGCCTCCAGCCAGACCTTCTTGAAGCCTTTCAGCTCACGGGCCGGACGCAGCACGCCGCCTTCGGCGCCCTTCACGTACAGCTGGGCGACGGTGGCGCCCGCAACGTCGGAATCGTTGGTGACGGTGAATTCCACGCCGGTTTCGTCGGCGGTCATGTTCGCATATGTGAACGTGCTGTAGCTCAGGCCATAGCCGAACGGGAAACGCACCGGCACGTCGGCCGTCTCGTAGTAGCGGTAGCCGACGAACGGGCCTTCGCGGTAGATCGCGTCGCGCCCGATCGCCGGATACCAGCCGGCGCTCGGGCAATCCTCGTAGCGCATCGGCCAGGTTTCAGCCAGGTGTCCGGACGGGTTGACCTCACCGGTCAGCACGCGGACGGCGGCGGAGGCGCCGGCCTGGCCGGACAGGCCGATATAGAGCACTGCGTCCACATCGTTCAGCCATGGCAGTTCGACCGGGGAGCCTGCGACCAGCACGATGACGATCGGCTTGCCGGCTTTCTTCAAGGCTTCGACCATGTCGTTCTGCACCTGCGGAATGGCCATCGTGGAACGGTCAAGGCCTTCGGATTCGCTGCGCTCGTCCAAACCGACGACTGCGATCACGACGTCCACGTCATTGCGGGAGGCCAGGGTGACGGCCTCGTCGATCAGAGCAGGATTCGCGGCGCCCTGGCGGTCATAGCCCTGGCTGTAGCCGGTGACGGCCACGGCATCGCTATTGCTCAGTTCGTCGAGCAGATTCTCTTCGCGAGTGGCGTTCACCTTCGACGAGCCGGTGCCCTGGAAGCGCGCGACCTTCGCCATGTCGCCGACGACCGCGGCGCGAACGCCCTTCTTCAGCGGCAGCGTCGCGCCCTCGTTTTTCAGCAGCACGCTGGCGTTCTCGGCGACATGGCGGGCGATCTCGTGATGCGACTTCGCCACGGCATCGGTCAGCAGATCGTCGCGGCCGACGCCTTCGGTCTTCGTCAGTTTCGCGATCTTCGCGACTTCCGCGGCACGTGCATTCAGATCGGCCTCGGACAGCGTGCCGGCGGTGACGGCACCGACCAGCTCGCGCACGGAGGTGTAGCCCGGAGACGGCATCTCCAGCGAGCCGCCGGCCTTCACCGCCGCGACTGCGGAATTGGAGCCGCCCCAGTCGGAGACGACCATGCCGTCGAAGCCCCACTCGTCGCGCAGGATATCCTGCAGCAGATGCTTGTTTTCGTGCGCGTACACACCGTTGATCTCGTTGTAGGAGGTCATGATCGTCAGCGGATTGGCTTCACGCACGGCGATTTCGAAGGCCGTCAGATAGATTTCGCGCATCGTGCGCTCGTCGACCACGGAATTGCTGGCCTGGCGGCGCAGCTCCTGGCTGTTGACGGCGAAATGCTTCGGGCAGGCGGCCACACCGTTGGACTGGATGCCGCGAATCAGACCGGAGGCCATGCGGCCGGCCACGATCGGGTCTTCGGAATAATACTCGAAGTTACGGCCGCACAACGGATTACGTTTGATGTTCAGGCCCGGGCCAAGCAGCACGTTCACATCCAGGTCGTGCGCCTCCTTGCCCAGCGCCTCGCCCATGGTCTGCGCCAATTCCGGGTCCCAGGAGCTTGCGACCGTTCCCGCGGTCGGGAAGCAGGTGGCCGGCTTGGAGGCGCCCAGGCCCAGGTGATCGCCTTCGCCCAGCTGGCGACGTACGCCGTGAGGGCCGTCGCTCATGACAAAGCTTGGAATGCCGGCCTTATCACTGCCGCGCGAGTCCCATTCGGACGCACCGGAAAGCATGGCGGCTTTCTCGACAACCGAAAGCTCTTCCAATTCCATTCGTTCTCCCTTGCACTGAACTATCTGTCGGTGCGAAGCCGCGATGCTGCATCGCACGCGATTCCGCCGCTATTCTGATTCAATCAGGATTGCGGGCGGAATAAAGGAAGAATTACACAACCTGTCATTTTGGTCGCACAATTGGTTGATGACAGACGCGACGGCGACCTCACCCCGATATCCGCCTAACCCCAGCCGACCCCGTCCTGACCAGTCATCGATCCAGACTCATCCAATCATCCGTCGTCTCTCACCAACCTCATCCCAGCCAACCTTGAAACATCCAAAAGTGCCGTCTTCAACGAAGACACTGCCCGAAATCGGACGTTTCAGACGGCCTTTACATCACTTTTTGCGCAGTGACCTCGTCCAAGACTGCGTTTTTGGACGTTTCCCCATCCGCCAAATGCACACAACATGGAAAACCGTCAAATTTTGAGGCCGCGCAATCAAACAACACATAAGAGGCCTCGAGAAAGCGATGCCTACACCGAATACCCAACCCGCTCATACGGCGACAAATGTTGCAGATCCGGCACGCCGGCACGCTCAAGCCTTGCTGCAAGCGCGGCGCCGCCAACGACATCGTCATAAGTCACATGAATGATTGCGCCGACACCGGCACGCTGCAATAATTCGTCGCGCCGCAGCTGTTCGCCCACCACCTGCGCCACATCACGCCGCTTCGTCATTGCGGGGTCAACATATTTGCGCATCCCGTCATATTCCAGCACAATAATGCGCCCATCCGGCGTATGCCATACGAAATCGGCGCGCGCCCTGTCATAGGAATTATTCGGATCGACGAAAACATGCTGCAATTGCGGTACGGCAAATCCCAATTCGATGATCATCGCACGACACAACGATTCCCCGCCGTTCTCACTGGCCGAATCCGCATAATGCAGCAAACGAAAAACCGGCCCGCAGTCGCATTTCAGGCGATCGCATATGTCTACGACCTCGCTTGCGGTCGCCGCCTGCAAGCGCAGCGCCGAATCGAATATCGGCAATGCCTCCGCAAACGAATACAGCAATCCGCAATCCACCAATGTTCGCGCAGGTGAAGTCATATGCATCTCGCATGGAAGACCGGCAACGGAGCACGTCATCGTATGATTCGCCAACGAATTCACATATATCCGTTTCAGCTGGCCGCGCGAGCGCTTTTCTCGATATGATTTCTCCACCGCGATATAAATATTGTTCGACCGATGCAGCGACCAGGGCTGTTCCCAACCGAATATTGCCGCCGCGCTGCTGCCTGCGAAAACCCTTTGCGGATATCGCATAGCCATACTGCGAACGATGTGCAGCGTACGGTCGACAGGATTCAGCGCATTCCAATATTCGGTGCGGGCATACGTATTTTTGTAGGCCGCAGTCAGCTGGCCGTTCTTCAAACGACGGCACACTGCATGACGGTCAGCACTATGCTGCACGGAGAAGCATCTTCGCTCCCGCTCCGCCTCTGCAATCATTGCCGTCAATCGTTGCTGCGCGCTCATATCACTATGGTGGAGGGCAAAGGGGATGTTGGGCAAGCGAAAAGCGGGACTGTGGTCGAATGGACGAGGATGCCGGCGTGTTGCGATGCCCGGTTGAGGCCGCGCTTGAAATTGATGCCGAGATTCCCTTGATATTGCAACGATCATGCAGCATGCCATCTTGTGCGGCCATTGTGGATAACTTGATTGGGACGTAGCAGATGCGGACTCCTGCAAACGGCTTCCGCGGCCGCTTGTCCTTTGTTTTCAGCCGCTTGTACTTCTGATTATGTCCAAAAGTGCCGTCTTCAACGAAGACACTGCCCAAAATCGGACGTTTCAGACGGCCTTTACATCACTTCTTGCGCAGTGGCCTCGTTGAAGACGGCACTTTTGGACATTTCCGGCTGGAATACGAAAACGGTCACGGTATCCGGGCAGGGATACCGTGACCTTTGTTATCGGGAGGAGGTAAGGCTATCGGTTCGCGCGGCGAGCGAGGAATCGCTTCACTGCAAGAACTTCAAGGCCGACCAGCAGCACGCCCAGAACGACGTCGACCACGATCGTCGCGATCTGCCATGACGGCATGTCCGCGTCAGGCTCGCCATCCGCATACCGCCAGCTGTTCACCGCCGTATACAGGATGTTGTGCGCGGCATCACGCATGGCGATCACCGACGTGGCCGAATCGTCGGTCACATGGTTCGTCGTTTCGGTCGTCGCCAGCATCGCGTCGGTGTGGCCGCGGATGATCTGATCGGCGTTCTGATAGGAGTAGTTCGGACCGCCGAAGTAGTCGGTCTCGAGGAATCCGCGGAAGCCCCACTCGTCACGCAGCACCGTCTGGTTCAGGCCGACATGGGCGCTGGCATAGGTGTTGCCGATGTAGTTGAAGGCACCCATCATCGCCTGGGCGTCGCCGTCGGCTTTCACGATGGTTTCGAACGGCTTCAGGTAGATTTCGCGGATCGCCTGCTCGTTCGACCAGGTGCACAGCTGTCCGTTGCGTTCGGTCTCCTGCTCGTTGAGCGCGAAATGCTTCGTGAAGGAGTACACGCCACGGTCGGCGGCGCCGAGCACCTGTTCGACGGCCAGATCGCCGGTCAGCACCGGATCTTCGGAGAAGTATTCGAAGTTACGGCCGCCGAACGCGCTGCGGTGGATGTTCACCGACGGGGCGTACCAGCCGGACACGTTCATCTCGTGGGCCATATCGCCGATGGTTTCGCCGAAGCGGCGGGCCAGGTCCTTGTTCCAGGAGCATGCCACCACGATGTTGCCGGGCAGGCCGATGGAGCTGACGCCGGTGAAGTTGTCCTTCAACGCGGCCGGTCCATCCACGTCGGACAGACGGATCTTGCCGATCGATTCGATGGCGGCGTTCTGGTAACCGGCGTTCGCGATCAGATTGTCCATCTCGTCGAAGGTCAGCTGGTCAAGCAGCAGGTCCCACTGCGCATCGTCATAATCCACTCCGCGCAGGTCCACCAGACGCAGGCCGTTGTCGGCGCCGGTGGTCGGCATCTCATCATCCGCATTGTCATGCTCGGCCGGATCATAGTTGCCGTTGTTGTAGAACGTGGCCTTGTACTCGTCGGACATGCTGAAATCGGTCGGCGCGGCGGTGGCTTCGGCATAGTTCGCGAAACCGTCCGCACGGGACAGATACGTCACGTCGCCACGGGCGTCGTCGAACACGTTCGTCGCCACGACCGCGTCGCCGTTGTGCGTGTTGCCCTCCGTGTCATAGGTGACGGTCTCCGGCACGTTCACGGTCGCGGAAGCAATCTCCTCGTGAGAGTCGGCGTTGATCGAGACCTGATAGTCGCCGGCCTCCAGCACCCACGCCTTCGCATCCTGATAGTCATAGGATGCCATGTCGTCGTCATCAAACGAAACGCTTACGGTCTGGGACTCGCCCGGCTCCAAAAGGTCCGTCTTCTCGAACGCGACCAGGTTCGCCGAGGCCTTCTCGATGCCGCCGTCGGTGTACGGCGGGTCGAAGTACGCCTGGACGACGTCCTTGCCGGCCACGTCGCCCGTGTTCGTCACGGTCACGTCGAAGCTCACCGTGCCGTCGGCATACGTCACATCACCCATATCCTGCGAGAACGTCGTGTACGACAGGCCGTAGCCGAACGGATACTGCACCACGTCGTCGTAGTCGATCAGCCCCTCGTCGGCGGCGGTCTCAAAGAAACGGTAACCGACGTAGATGCCCTCCACATAGTTCACGAACTTCGGGGAACGTAGGCCGCGGGCGGAGTCGATCTCGAACTCGCTGACGTTGTCGTACTGGAAGGCGCCGAAATTGTTCCAATTCGGGCTTGCCGTCAGATCGGTCAGGAAGGTGTCGGCGGTCTTGCCGGACGGATTGACCTCACCGGAGAGCACTTCGCCGAGCGCCGCGAAGCCGGCCTGGCCCGGGTGGGGGGCCCACAGCACGGACTTGATCTGCGGATAGTCGTTGAGGAAGCTCATTTCGAAAGCGTTCGCGCCATTGTAGACCAGCACGACGTCGTCGAAGTTGGAAGTGACCAGATCGATCATGTCGCGCTCGGAACGGCTGAGCTCCAGATAATGCTGGCCTTCCTCGAAGTCCTTGTAGTCGGCGGAGTTGTCGTTGTAGGTGACGCCTTCGGCGTTCATGTCGGTCGGCAGGTCAAGGCCTTCGCCGCCCAAGCGCCCCAGCACGATCATCGCGGTGTCGGAGAAATCCTTCGCATTGGCGATCAGATCGTCCCCGTAGGTCGCGGCGGCCGGCTCGGGAAGCGTCCAGTCGGCGGAGGTGACTGCGATGACGCCGCGTTCGGTGGCGTAATCGGTGTAGAAGGAGCTCAGCTCCTCATTGGTCTTGAAGCCGGCCTGATGCAGGCCGTCCAACAGCGATGTGGTCGGATAGGCATCGGACAGCGCACCGGAGCCGGTGCCGCCGTACACGGGGTTGGTGGAGGCCCAGCCGAACACGTTGATGCTGCCGGCATCGAGCGGCAGCATACCATCGTTGTTCTGCAGCATGGTGATGCCTTCGCGTTCGATGTCGATGGCCAGCTGATTGGTCTTGTCGATGGTCTCCTGCGTCAGCTCCTGCTTCTGCGCGGTGGCCATGGTGAGCATGTTGCTCAGCGGCCCCACCAGCATCATGTTGACGGAGACGATCGCGGCAACGGCCACGATGATCCAGCTGGTGGAATGAGCGAGCTTGCGTACCCGCCGCTCCGCCACGGTCTTGCGATTGACCGCAACGGTAAGCACAATGCCCAGGGCCAACGCCACTGCGATGACGATGAGCTGGGGCTGAATCGACTGGATGACGGCCTTGACGTCATCCATGTTGATTTCCAGCATGGCGATCCTTTCCTTGATCCTCTTCCTGAAATTCGCATCTGCGCGGATTCCGTAGCGATCTTCCGCTACTTGTATCCACGCTGTTGTGGATGCGTCCGACGCCATTCATTGTCAAAGAAAAGAACGTTCCGCGGTAATGCCCAGGCCGCATGACCAGCCATGCGACGATTGCATGCCTTTGTCGTACATGATATGAAATTCCGCTATTTTCCAATGATTTGCGGATGCATCATATATCGCCGCAATGCGTCGCGGGCTTCGGGATATGCAGTCCCCGTCCGATAACCTGTCGTTCACGATGCATAACCTGTCGCGGCGACACGCGGGGGACCGACAACTGGGAAAGCGGGGATACGAAAAGCGGGCCGGCCATCCATCGGGATGGCCGGCCCGCTTGTGCCGAAGGTAGTCACCGGGGCGTTTCCGCAGCCGCGGCGATCACCTTATGCCAGGAAGGGCTACCGGATCAGGCTTCGACCTTCGCGGCATCCTTGGCTGCCTTGCGGCGGCCGATGTAACGCTTGATGGTCAGCGCTTCCAGACCGATGACGAGAACCGCGGTCACGCCCCACACCACGTAGGTGATGGTCTGCCAGATCGGGGTTGCGACTTCCGGCTCGCCATCCGCGTACAGCCAGCTGTTGGCGGCCGTGTACAGGATGTTGTGGGTGGCGGTGCGCATCGCGATCACCGAGGTGGCGGACTTGTCGTCGATGTGGTTGGTGATGTCGGTGGTGGCCAACATCAGGTCGGTGCCGCCGCGGATCGCACGATCGGCGTCCATGTAGCCGTAGCCGCCGAAGTAGTCGGTCAGGACCATGCCGCGGAAGCCCCATTCGTCACGCAGAACGGTGTTGAGCAGTCCGGAGTGGGAGCCCGCCCATTCGGTGCCGATGTAGTTGAAGGAGCTCATGACCGCGCCGGTGCCGCCTTCCTTCACGGAGGCCTCGAACGGCTTCAGGTAGATCTCACGGATCGCCTGCTCGGTGGACCAGGTGTTGAGCATGCTCAGACGGTTGGTTTCCTGATCGTTCAGCGCGAAGTGCTTCATGAAGGCGTACACGCCCTTGGACTCGGCGCCGGCGACCTGCTGGGAGGCCATGGCCGCGGAGAGCGTGGCGTCTTCGGAGAAGTACTCGAAGGTACGACCGGCGAAGGCGTTGCGGTGGATGTTCATGGCCGGGGCATACCAGCCGGCGACGTGCATGTCATGGGCCATATCGCCGATGCCTTCACCGAAGCGGAGGGCCAGGTCCTTGTTCCAGGTGCAGGCCACGGAGGTGGAGGACGGGAAGCCGATGGAGCCGACGCCGGTGAAGTTGTTGTTCAGCGAGGCCGGACCGTCGACGTCGGTCAGGGCGACCTTGCCGATGGAGTCGATGGCCTGGGTGCCGTAGCCGCCGAAAGCGATCAGGTTGTCCATCTCTTCGAAGGTCAGCTGGTCGAGCAGCTGATCCCACAGCGGATCGTCATAATCCTTGCCGGTCAGATCCGCCAGTCGAACACCGTTGTTTGCGCCGGTGGTCGGCATCTCGTCGGAATCGTTGTCGTACACGGTCGGGTCGTAGTTCGAAGCGTTGAAGAAGGTGGCCTTCAGCTCGTCGGACAGCGTGTAGTTCGTCGGGGCGGCGGTGGCTTCGGCATAGTTCGCGAAACCGTCGGCGCGGGACAGGTAGGTCACATCGCCACGGGCGTCGTCGAAGGCGTTGGTCGCTGCGACGGCGTCGCCATCATGCGTGTTGTCGTCGGAATCATAGGTGACGGTTTCCGGCACGTTGACGGTGGCGTCGGCGATCGTCGTGTGGGAATCGGACTGGATGGAGATTTCGTAGTCGCCGGATTCCAGCACCCAAGCCTTGGCGTCCCGGTCGTCGTAGGAGGCCATGTCGTCGTCATCGAATTCGATGGTGATGGTCTGGGAATCGCCCGGTTCCAGCAGGTCGGTCTTCTCGAAGGCGACCAGGTTGGCGGAAGCCTTTTCGATGCCGCCGTCGGTGTACGGCGGGTTGAAGTAGGTTTCAACAACGTCCTTGCCGGCGACGTCACCGGTGTTGGTCACGGTCACGTCGAAGGAGACGGTGCCGTCGGCGTAGGTCACATCACCCATTTCCTGGGAGAAGGTCGTGTAGCTCAGGCCATAGCCGAACGGATACTGGACGACGGCATCGTAATCGATGGCGCCTTCGTCGGCGGCGGTCTCATAGAACTTGTAGCCGACGTAGATGCCTTCGACATAGTCCACGAACGCCGGGGAGGTTTCGCCTTCCTCGAAGTTCTCGGTGCCGAATTCGGTCATGTTTTCGTACTTGAAGTCGCCGGCGTTGTTGTAGCTCGGCTGCTGGGTCAGATCCTTGACGAAGGTGTCGGAGGTCTTGCCGGACGGGTTGGTCGTTCCGGCGAGCACATCGCCCAGAGCGGAGAAGCCGGTCTGGCCTGCCGGCGGGCACCACAGCACGGACTTGATCTGCGGGTACTCGTCGACGAAGCCCAGTTCGAAGGTGTTGGCGCCGTTGTAGACAACGGTGACGTTGTCGAAGTTGGAGGTGACCAGGTCGATCATGTCCCGTTCGGTCTGGGAGAGCTCCAGGAAGCTTTCGCCGTCTTCGAAGTCGGCGTAGTCGGTGGAGTTGTCGGTGTAGGTGATGCCTTCGGCCTTCATGTTCTTCGGAAGGTCGGCGCCTTCGCCGCCGACGCGGGCGATGACGATCAGGGCTTCATCGGAGAACGCCTTGGCGTCTTCGATCAGGGAATCGGAATACTGTGCGGCCGGCACTTCCGGCAGCGTCCAATCCTGTTCGGCCATGGCGACGACCGGGCGGTCGGCGCGATAGTCGGTGTACAGCTTGCTCAGATCGGCGTTGGTCTCGACGCCGGCTTCCTTCAGGCCGGCCAGCAGCGAGGTGGTCTCATAGTTCGCGTTCATGGAACCGGAACCGGTGCCGCCGTAGACCGGGTTGGTGGAGGCCCAGCCGAACACGTTGAGCTTCTTGTCGGCCAACGGCAGATTGCCGTCTTCGTTCTTCAGCATCGTGATGGCTTCGGACTGGATTTCCTTGGCCAGGTCGCTTGCGTTGGCGACAGTGGCTTCGCTCAGTTCGTACCTGGTGGCGGTGGCGCTGTTCAGCAGGCTTGCCAGCGGGCCGTACAGCATCATGGACACGGACACGACGACCGCGACCAGGAAGACCAGCCAGGATTCGGAATGGATCAGCTTACGAGTGGCCGCTTCCTTGACCGTCTTCTTGTTGACGGCGAAAGTCAGCACAAGCGCCAGCACCAGCACAACGGCGATGGCGATCAGCTGAGGGGTAAGCGAGGCAATGACATTGAGCACGTCACTCCAATTGATGCCGAGCATCTTTTCTCCTCCTTGTTCTCGATACTTCGACGACACGGACCGCGATTTCGCTATCGCCGCCTGGCAGGCATCGCGGAACACTGCCCCGTTCCGACGACGCCAAGGGTGGTGTTTGATCAGACTCACCATCGAGGATCGCTGCGCATACACGCCCTCATGTCGCTGCTTCGATTTCAGCAGATTCCTTTTTCCGTCGCATCATGCTCTGCACAGCCTGTCATTTCACTCGCATAATCTGCATATCCGATGACGCGGTCCACGCGCGCGATGATGCCGCGCCGAGAACGCGAACAGCTAGGATGGAGCCCATGAGCGATATGCATGCCTTGAATTTGGAGCCCGGTCAGATCGTGGGCGGCTATACGCTGGTTTCGCGCTTGGGGGCTGGCGCGATGGGCTCGGTTTGGCGCGTGCACGACGACGGCGGGCAGACGTATGCGATGAAGATCCTGCGCGATTCGCTTTCATCGGACGATGCGCAGGACGAACGGGAGCATCGCACGGCCCGCGAGCGCCTGCGCCGCGAGGCGATGGCGTTGCGGAAAGTGCGCCACCCCGGCGTGTGTTCGATCGTCGATATGGAATTGGACGATTCCCTCGCCTTCATCGTCACCGAATTGATCGAGGGCAAGAATCTGCGCGAAGACGTCGCCGCGAACGGCCGCTATGTGGGCGATGATTTGGAACGGCTGGCCCGTAAGCTGATCGCCGCGGTGAAGGCGGTGCATGCGGCCGGCATCGTGCATCGCGACATCAAGCCGACGAATGTGATGGTGGCCGCGAGTGGACCCGTGCTGGTGGATTTCGGCATTGCGATGGGCGAGGGCGAAAGCCATGTGACGCGCACCGGCCTGGTGATGGGCACGCCGGGATTCATTGCGCCGGAAATCATCGAGGGCGCGGATTCCGACGAGACGACCGATTGGTGGTCGCTGGCGTCGGTGCTGGCGTTCGCGGCGACCGGCGCGCCGGTTTTCGGCACGAAGCCGATGATGGCGGTGCTGGAGCGCGCCGCTTCGGGCAATGCGAATCTGGCCGGCTTGCCGCCGCGCACGATGGCGGCGTTCCGTGCAGCGCTGCATCCGGATCGCGCGCAGCGCTGCACGCCGGATGAATTGCTGCGGATGATTTCGTTGGATGCGCTTGATCCCGCCGCCTGGCAGACCACGGAAGACGCGCCGGCGGCGGACGACGAGGGGATGATGCGCCCTTTTGACGGCGCATCGGAAGACAATCCGCGCCGATTATGGGGGAACGAAGATATTGACGATGCCGTCGACGTCGATGATGACGATACCGATGACAGCGACGTCGGTCGCGCCGCCGCCATGGCCGATACGATATCGGATGCGCCGGCGACGCGTCCCGCAAGAATCGCCATGTCCTGCGCGACCGCCGCGATGCCGGCCGTTGCAGCGGCGCCGCCGTCGGACACGACATCGGTGTTGCCGTCCGCGGCGACGTCGGTATTGCCTGCCGGGAACGCCAAGCCCGGCACGGCGACTTCGGTCATGCCGCAATCCCCGCCGCCGCAGACGGCTGTGATGCGGACCGCCGCATTGCCGCCGTCGTGCGGGGCCGCCGAATCCGCTTCCCGTCCGGCATATATGGCGTCGCAGTATGAGCCTCCGCAATATGACGCGTCTCGAATCGCGGCCCCGCAATACGGGACGCCCCAGACGCCGCCGCAGCCGTCGCCGGCGTCACAGGCGTCGCCGAATCCCGCGATCATCGCAAGAAACCGTTACATGTCGCGCAGCACATTGCCGCGTCTGCTGCTGGCGGTTCCCGTGATGGCCGTCGGCGCGATCGGCCTGCATTGGGGCCTTCTGTGCGCCGCGATCGCGGTATGGCTCGTCTCGACGTACGGATGCAATGTGGACGCGCAGCTGGCGCGGCAGGAACGCCGCGTCGACGGCGCGAAGCACGGTTTTGACTGGCTGCTGCGCATCGGCGCGCTGCCATGGCATATCGTACGGGCCGCCGGCATTACGGTTACGCGCGCGCTGATCATGGCCGGCGTCGGCGCCGCGCTGTTCGCCGTTCTCATGATCGCGCTGCATCTGCCGTATGCGATATGGAATATCGGGGTGTTCGGCTGGACCGTGCGGTTGCCCGTTCCCGTCGATGGCACGTTTTCCCAAACCGGACTGGCTCGCGCGGCATCATGCGCGGCGGGCTGGCTGGCAGCGGCTTTCGCCCCCGGCGGAACCCTGCTGGCATTGGGCGCGGGGCGGCTTCGCGGAAAGGCCGTATGAAGGCCGTGCGGCAAGGCCATATGAGGCGCGTCCTACCGGCGATAATCGTTCTCCGTTTGCGCGTGTCCGCGAACGATCGGCGCATGATCCGCGAATGACCGCCGCGATCCGGATATGCCAGCATTCCGTTATCATGAGCGTGAATCGTATGGGAAAGGACCATATATGCCACAGGATCCAGGCAAAGCAGCAAAACGCCAATCCCGTGCCGAACGTCGCGCGGCCGAAGCCGCCGCGATGAAGGCGCAGGCCGAGCGGGCGGCGAAGGAGCGCAAGCAGCAGACGCTGATCGGCGCCATCGTCCTCGCCATCGTCGCCATCCTGATCATCATCGGCGCGGTTTCGGTGTATCGTGCGACGCATCCCGACGATGCGACCGACAGCGTCACCATCGAACAGGCCTACGACCAGCTGCAGAATGTGTCCGTCAAGCCGGAGCGCGCCGACGACAAGGGCGGCATCCTGGTTTCCCGGAACGGCTACGGCACGCCGGTGGAAGGCGCACCGACCGTTGCGCTGTATATGGATTTCATGTGCCCCGGCTGCGGCAGCGTGCATCGTTCGCTGGATGAGGGTCTTATGGACATGGTCAAGGCCGGCCAGATCAATGTGGAACTGCATTTCATGTCGTTCATGGACCGCCTGTCGACCGACGAATATTCCAGTCGCGCGGCGAATGCCGCGCTGTATCTCGCCGACCACGACGACGATCCGATGCATCTGCTGACCTTCGTCGAAAACCTGTACGCCGAGGATTTCCAGCCGGAGGAAGGCTCCGCCTATGAGCCGGTAAGCGACGACCGGATCAAGCAGCAGATGGTCGACGCCGGCGTCTCACCGCAAGTGGCGGACGCCGCGTTCGGCCGCGAATATCAGGATTGGCTTGACGCCGTCAACCTGTACACGCCGAAGCGCTCCGAACTGTGGAACACCAGCGGCAGCTACAAGGGGTCGATGACCACGCCGACGCTCACCATCAACGGCACGCATTGGGATCTGAACGAGGTCGCCGCCGCCGGCATGACGATATACGACGGCCTGCTGGAATCGATCGGCCTGTCCTCCGATGAGGTCGGCGACGCCGATGTGATGCCGTCCATCGGCGCCGACGGCGAGCCGATTTCCAATATGACCGGGGAATGATTTCGACGCCGTTCAGGCGATTCCGGATGGCATCGGACCGCCTGAACGGCATGGGGCAGCAGCATCCCGCACCGCCGATCCGATTCGGTTTGTGGCCTTGTCATAGGTGCTGGTAAGCTGTTCCCTGTTCCTTTCACCGCATGAAAGGAACAGGGAACAAGCGCCTCCTTAGCTCAGATGGCCAGAGCGGCCGCCTTGTAAGCGGCAGGTCGTCGGTTCGATCCCGACAGGAGGCTCTCCTGATGTAGACAATCGCGTATGATGGATACATACATGGTTGCCGCCATGCAGCAAGTCTTACCCCGAGTAAGTCAAAATCCAGAAGCCGTTTCCCCCCTAACTCATGGCTTCTGGTAACCGGACGAAGCGTTCCCCAACCTGCTTCGTCCGTATGGGGTGCGGGACATCCCCTTCTCTCCCGCACCCCTTCTACTTTCATTCCCCGTCCATTCCCGCACCGGAGGCATCTTTCCGTAAAACCTTGCGCCTGATGTGCGGGTATGGTTGTGTTTCCCGACTCGTAAGGCGCGGCGGCGACCTGCACGATACAATTACGTGCGTTGAATCAGACCGCTGGAAAGAGGTGTCATGGCGCGTAGGTGGACTCCGCAACGGTTCGTCATGCTTCGCCGCGTCCGCGTGGCCGCATGCGCCGCCGCTCTGGTGCTGGCGTCGGGCATCACGTTCGGCGTTACCGCACGTAAGACGGTGGCCCTTACCGTCAACGGCGAAACCGATACGGTGACCACGTATGCGATGAGCATCGACCGGCTGCTTGACGAACAGAACGTCGACGTCAAAACGCATGACGTCGTCGTCTCCACATCCGGCGAAACGCTCGCCGATCATGCGGTGGTGACGGTGCAAAGCGCGTATCAGACGACGATCACGATAGACGGAACGGAAGTGCCGTTCTGGACGGTGGCGACCAGCGCCGAACAGCTGCTGGGATTCTTTGAAGCGAACGAAATCGAGGCCTCACGCATCACCGTCAATATCGACAACGTGTACAACCAGCTCACCGGCGGCCTGTCCATCAACGAAGACGGTCCGGTAACGGTCATCGCCGACGGAAAAAGCTCGATCGCGCCGAACGGCAAGCTTCCCGCGGCCTCGATCCTCGATTCCAAAGGCATCGTGCTGAACAGGGAGGATCGCGTCAGCGTCGAAAAGAACGACGGCGGGACCGTTCTGCGCGTCCGCCGCGTCACGCACGGCCAGGAGACGCGCACGAAAACCGTGCCGTTCGGCACCATCACCATCGTCGACCCCGCTCTGGCGCCCGGCCAGGTCGTCATCCGCCGGCAGGGCGAAAACGGCGAAGTACAGCAGATGTATGACGTCACCTATGTGGATGGCGAGATCGAAAGCGAAAAGATGACCGGCGAAACCACGACGAAGATCGCCGTCGACCAGGTGATCGCGGTGGGGCCGGACGCATCGACGCCAAGCGGCGGCGCTGCCGACGGCGGCATCGGCACAGGTACAGGTGATGACGGAAACGGCAGCACCAACGCCGGAGACAATGGCGAGGCCGACGGCGGCGACGCCGATGATGACGCGAACGACGGCACCGACAATACAGGCGACGCCGATAACGACGCCGGCAACAGCGGTGACGCCGCCAATGATGCAGGCGACGCCGGAGACGGCGGCTCCGATAACGCGAACGATTCCGGCAATGGCGACGCCGACGGCAATACCGGCGATAGCGGCGGCGCCACGGATAATGGCAGTTCCTCCGGTGGCGGCGTCGACATGTCGCAGTACCGCCTCTATCGTCCGACGCCCGCGCAGGCGCAGGCGTATGCCGCAGGCGCGGCGGCCCAATACGGCTGGACCGGTCAGAATTGGACGGATCTGGTCAAATTGTGGACGCGCGAATCGTCGTGGCTGTGGTATGCGGAGAATCCATACTCCGGCGCATACGGCATCCCCCAGTCGCTGCCGGCGAACAAAATGGCGACGTTCGGCGCTTTGTGGCGTGACGACGCCGCCGTGCAGATCGACTGGGGCTTGAATTACATCGCCCAGGCCTACGGTTCGCCGTCCAAAGCGTGGGCGCATTCCGAAGAAGTCGGCTGGTACTGAGGACAGCCGCACCCGCATGGCCGCACCCGCATAGAGCACATGACAAAGCAGACGAGAAACGGCAGGAAAGAGAAGACATGACCGACACCAACGAATACGAAGCCGGCGAAGGCCGTCTGTTGGGCGCGGCGGACATCCGCCGCATCGCCGCCGACGCGGGCATCAGCCCGACGAAGAAATTCGGCCAGAATTTCGTCATCGACCCCGGTACGGTGCGTCGCATCGTGCGCGAAGCCGGCGTCGCCGCGGGCGATCATGTGCTGGAGGTCGGCCCCGGCCTGGGCTCGCTGACATTGGCGATCCTGGAAACCGGCGCGCATATGACCGCGGTCGAAATCGACCCGCCGGTCGCCGAACGTCTTCCACGCACCATCGGCGAATACATGCCGGAAGCGCTCGACCGTTTCCGCGTCGTCAATATGGACGCGCTGTCCGTCACTCCCGAAAACCTGCCCGATTTCAATGGCGACGGGCATTTCACGCTTGTGGCGAATCTGCCGTACAACGTGGCGACGCCGATTCTGCTGACGCTGCTGGAACGCTTCGGCAATCTCGACACCTTCCTCGTGATGGTGCAGAAGGAGGTCGCCGACCGTCTTGCGGCCACTCCCGGCAGCAAGATCTACGGCACGCCCAGCGTGAAGCTGGCTTGGTACGGCACAGCCGGGCGGGCCGGCAACATCGGGCGTAACGTGTTCTGGCCGGCGCCGAACGTCGATTCCGCGCTGGTCTCGTTCAAACGCCACGCCGTCGGCGAAGGCCCGCTGGCCGGCCTCGACCTGGATGCGCAGGCGGAGGAACGACTGCGCAAGCGCGTGTTCGAGCTGATCGACGCCGCCTTCGGACAGCGTCGCAAGACGCTGCATGCGGCTTTGAAGAAAACCGTTCCCGCCGAAGCCTTCGACAAGGCCGGCATCGACGCGACGCGACGCGGCGAAACGCTGACCATCGATGAATTCGTCGCGTTGGCGCGTGCCGTCGAAGATCGCGAAGATCGCTGAGGCGCATTATGACCGCGAAATCCACCATGCAGGACCTTCCTTCCATCATCAGCGTCGACTGCCCCGCGAAAACCAATCTGACGCTGCATGTCGGCACAGCGCGCACGGAATGGGGCGGACGCCACGAATTGGACACGCTGTATTGCGCAATCGGCGTCTACGACACCGTCACCGTCGAAGCGAAACCGCCAAAAGCGGGCTTTTCGCTGCAATTGGAAGGCGCGCATCTGGGCGACCTCGCCTCCTCACGCAGCGACATGCGCCGCAATCACGCCGTGCTGGCGCTATTCGCCATGTCACAGGCCTGCGGGCATGATCCCGATGTGTCGATCAGCATCACGAAACGCATTCCCGTCGGCGCGGGTCTTGCCGGCGGCTCCGCCGATGCCGCGGCAACGATACTCGGCTTGAATGAATTGTGGGGATTGCATTGGCCGATCGAACGGCTGCGCGAGGTCGCCGCGACATTGGGCGCCGACATGCCGTTCTGCCTTTCCGGCGGGTATGCGCGCGGCACCGGTTTCGGCGAGCGCATCGAAATGCTGTCGGACGACGGCGATGCCGTGGCGGATTTGCGCCGGCAAGGATATGCGGGGACCGTGTTGGTCGGCGCATACAAGGCCGAATTGCGCACGCCGGAGGTGTATGCGACGTTTGACGTGACGGGCGCGGGCGAAGGCGACGACAATCATCTGCAGCGCGCCGCCGTCTCGCTGCATCCTCGCAGCGGGCAGGCGATCGATGCGGCTCTGCGGGCCGGCGCCGCACACGCGTTCGTTTCCGGATCGGGCCCTTCGGTGGTGGCCTTCGCGACCGATGACGCCGCCGACGCGATACGTGACGTCTGGAAGGAGCATCGCTGCGTCGACCGCATCATCACGGCCGCCGCTCCGGCGAAGCCGATCGTCACGGTCGTCCGATGATCGCGGCATCCGACAGCGTCATCCTTTGACGCTATGGTGATAACAATTGCTTGCCGGATGGAGGAATGGCATGACTCAGATCTTTGATGAGCGCACGGCTCGCAAACGCTATGTACAACGCCGCCAGAAAAGCGTGATTCTTCTTACGTCTGCGCTGCTTGCGGTGATATTCGTCATCGCATCGCTGTTCTTCTTCCATGTGGGGGGCCTGGGCCGGCCCACTTCGGAACGGGTGCTGCCGAACTACGGTCAGACGGCTCCGTGCAGCGTCAAAGGCGGGGACGGCTCCGACGCCGTATATGAGAAGAACAACAACATCCAGGTGCGGGTGCTGAACGGCACCGCATTCTCCGGCTTCGCCGGCGCGGTCAGCGAAGCGCTGCAGCTGCGTGAATTCAGCATGCAGGAAGTCGGCAACTACACCAGCACGAACGTCAAGCGCACGCAGATCCTGTTCGGCGTCAATACCATCAATCAGGCGTATACGCTGGCCAGCAACTTCACCGACGCGGTCATGATAATGGATGACCGCCAGGATGCCGTCATCGACGTGGTGCTGGGCGCCACCTTCGAAGATCTGAAGGATCTGGAGGATGTTCCGGAGGCCGGCACGAAGATCCAGGACATCGAAGGCTGCGTCGCAGCGGATTCGATGACCGACCTGCCGTCATCCGGCGGGCAGGGCGCCGGCGCCGACCAGGCCACGGACCCCAACGCCGCGCAGGGCGCGGAAGGCTGACGGCCGTCCTATAGACGGATGTGGCCCGCATCATATCGATGACGCGGGCCACATCCGTATCAGGTCAGGCCGCTGAGATCTCCCCATACCAGCGCTTCAATTCGGCGACGGCGACGTCGTGTTCGACCGGGCCGTTATCGAGACGGTATTCCAGCATGTGCTTGTAGGCCCGGCCGACCATCGGGCCGGGGGCCAGGCCAAGCAGTTCCATGATTTCGTTGCCGTCCACATCCGGGCGGATGGCGTCGAAATCCTCCTTCTCCTTCAGGTCGCGCACGCGCTGTTCCATTTCGTCCATCGCGGCGGCGAACGTCATGGCCTTGCGTCGGTTCTGCGTGGTCACGTCGGCGCGGGTCAGACGGTTCAGACGCTCATACAGGTGGCCCGCATCCTTGACATAGCGGCGTACCGCGGCATCCGTCCACGGCTCTTCCACATAGCCGTGGAAGCGCAAGTGCAGATTCACCAGGTTGGCGACGTCCTCGACCATATGATGGTCGAAATGCAGCGCCTTGAGACGCTTGCGCGTCATTTTCGCGCCGACCGCGTCATGATGATGGAAGCTGACCTTGCCGCCCGGCTCGAAACGCCGGGTCTTCGACTTGCCGATATCGTGCACCAGCGCCGCCAGGCGCAGCGTCAGATCGGGAGCGGGCACGGGGCCGTTCTCGTCGGTTTCCAGCGCCACAGCCTGATCGATGACGGTCATCGTATGCTGGAACACGTCCTTGTGACGATGGTGTTCGTCGATTTCCAGCTGCAACGCCGGAATCTCCGGGAACACGATATCGGCGAGCCCGGAATCGACCAGCGCTTCGATGCCCGCCCGCGGGCGGTCCGACAGCAGCAGCTTCGTCAGTTCGTCGCGCACGCGCTCCGCGGAAACGATCGAAATGCGGTCGACCATGTCGACGATCGCCTCCGCCGTCTCCGGCTCGATGCGGAATCCCAGCTGGGCGACGAAACGCACCGCACGCATCATGCGCAGCGGATCGTCGTCGAACGACTGGCGTGGATCGACCGGCGTGCGCAACACGCCCTTCGCCAGATCGTTCGCGCCGCCGAACGGATCGACGAATTCCAGATCGGGCACACGCAGCGCCATCGCATTGACCGTGAAATCGCGACGCGACAGATCGCCTTCCAGCGTGTCGCCGTAATTGACTTCCGGCTTGCGGGAATCCGGGTCATACACGTCCGAACGGTATGTGGTGATCTCCACCTGCACTTCGGTGCCGTCATCGCGACGCCGCATGGCTCCGAGCGTGCCGAATTTACGGCCCATATCCCAGAATCCGTCACGCCCCCAATGGCGCAGAATATGTTCGAATTCCTCGGGACGCGCCGATGTGCAAAAATCCAGGTCATGAGACTTGCGGTGCAGCAGCAAGTCGCGCACCGGCCCTCCGACCAATGCCAATTCATACCCCTCATCGGCGAACAGCCGCCCTAATTCAATGGCTTCAGGCCATACTTCGAAGTTCACGCCTACCCTTTCCGGCACAAGTTTTATGCATTTACCAGCATACCGTTACCCCACCTGCACACAGAGTTGAGTAAGGTGGAATGCATGATTACGCCCGCAGACCTTGCACGCATGCTTGCCCATGCTGCGGACGCGCATACCCAAAATGGCCTGGAACCGGACAAATTACTGTATACATCCGAGTCGGTTTCCATAAACCGGCATGGCATGGAGCGCACCGTCGTCTCCACGCCGCCGCCGGATCCAGGGACGGAAAACGCTCCGGAGAACGCTTCCGACACGCCAACGCCAGCGATTATGCCGCAACGCCGCAGCAGCGACGCGCCGACCACATTCGCATCCCTCGATGCGCAGGACCTGCCGGTGGTCCGCGAATATTCAGCAGGCGGCCTGGTATTCGACGATCGCGGCCGTGTGGCGATCATCGCGCGGCATTCACGCAGCGGCCATCTTGAATGGTGCCTGCCGAAGGGCCATATCGAAAAAGGCGAAACGCCGCAGCAGACCGCAGTGCGTGAAGTGTTCGAGGAAACGGGCATCAGAGGCGAGATAGTGGATTCCATCGCCACGATCGACTATTGGTTCACCGGCACCAGCCAGCGCGTGCATAAGCTGGTGCATCATTTCGCGCTTCGCCAGATCGGCGGCGAACTGACCGTGGAAGGCGATCCGGATCATGAGGCGGAAGACGCGATTTGGGTGGATTTCCGCGAATTGGATAGTGTATTGAGCTATCCGAACGAACGAAAGATCGCATGGCTTTATGCAAGGAAGATGAACAGGCAGGCACAACAGTGAAGCATCGCGTCACACCGACATGTCACCGGCGTTCCGCCCCCGGCCCGATATGGCGAGCGATATTCGCCATCATCGCGTCCACCGCGCTGATGATGGCGTTCGCACCGGGATCTGCGGCCTATGCCGAAAACCCGTCGGCCGACGACTCGGTCGGCACTGCCGACACATCGGACGCCGCTGGCGGCGTCACCGACATGCTGCGCGTCGAAGAAGCGACATCCACCATTACCGGCGATTCCGGCTATCATCTGCGGGTCACCGTCAGCAACATCACCGATGCAGCCATCGATGACGCGACGCTCACGGTATCCGCGAACGCGTCATACCTGTTCGTCTCCCGCACCGACATCCAGCAATGGGCCGAAGGCGTCGCGCGAATCCCCACGCCGAACACGCTTGGACAGGCCGCGGTCGCTCCGCTCGATCCGGGAGAGGCGACCACCGTCTCCATCGATATCGCAGCCGACGCGCCGGCCATCCGATCATTCACCACGTGGGGCCCCAAACCGGTGTTGCTGTCTTTGAACGACGGCGCCGGTCCGATCGACGAAATCCATACATTTGTGACGCGTTCGCCTGCCGGACTGAACACCGCGCAGACGCCGGCCATGAACATCACCGTCGCCATGCCGGTCACCGGCGACGGCTGGAGCGTGGACGAGAACGCCATCGGCAGGCAGATCGCGGGCGACGACGCCTCCGACGTCATCTCCCCCGGCAAGGACGCTGCGTCCCGACATAGGACGCTGGAGCAGGTCATCGCCAGACATGATGCCTTGCAGATCATAGGCGACCCCGCATATCTGACCACGATGACGATGCCGACGCAGACCGACGGCATCATGCAGCCCGCGAATTTCGACATCACCGGCTACGACGCGTATGCCGACGACGACGCATTCCGCGACGCCGGCATCGACGAGCGGGATTGGAACGCCGACGCGGCGATCGCGGATCTGCGCGAAGCCTTGGGCGACGACCAGGCGCAGTCGAACGTGTACGCGTGGCAGGGCGACGCCAACTGGACGCTGGATGCTTTGACGCTGGCCGCTTCGCAAGGATATTCCACCGTCATCGCGACGCATGATTTCGATGCCGACGATTCCGCCACCGTGGAGACCGGCAAATACGTCGTGCCGACGGAAAAGGGCGATGTCATCGTGCTTGCCGCGCAAAACGTACTTACGGGATTGGCGAGATCGCAGCCGACCAGCGGGCAGGCCGACGGCGAAACCACCGATGCGGGACGTCTTGCGCGATTCGTCGCGCAAAGCGCGTTCTATCAGATGGAACAGCCCTATACGTCGCGCAATCTGCTGGTCTGCCTGTCCCCGGACGCAGACTCCGCTTTCGTCGACACACTGATGACGACCATCGAACAGTCGTCCTGGCTTGAGACCACCGATATGGATACGCTGCTCTCGACGGATGCCTATCTGACCGGCACCGACGCGTTACAGGCCGTCCCCACGCAATCCGGACTTGACGAGCAGCGCAGGACGACGGTGGATGCCGTTTTACGACATGCACGGAATGCCGGCACGATGATCGCACGCTTCCGTGACGCCGTCATCGAGGATTCGCCGGAAACCGCATCCACGACGGAGGAAACGGCTGGATCATCGACGGGCGGCGATGCCGCGCCGACCGTCAAACAGTGGGCTTCACGGCTCTCCTCCACCGTCAGGAATCTCACGTTTGCCGCGCTTGAGGCGGATGACGACTCGCAGCGGTCCCTGACGGGCGCATTGCAGACGATGACGGACAGGCTCAACGGCATGGTGCATATCACTCCGTCCGAAACGGTGTCCGTCGTCAGCGAAACGGCCAATATGCCGGTCACCGTGCACAACGACCTGCCGTTCGCCGTCAGCGTTCAGGTGTCGTCCATCACCGATTCGGCGCAGATCGTCACTTCCCGACTTGAAGACGTCCGCATACCGGCGAATTCCGAATCCCAGGTCACATTCGACATCCGAGTCATCGCATCGGGCAAGGCGACCGCGACGACCACGCTGGTCGATCGCGAAGGCAACGCATTCGGGGCGACACAGGCCACCACCATCACCAGCGCGCTGCAGATCAGCGACAAAAGCGGCTTCGTCATCATCGCATTCGCGGCATTGCTGGGAGTGCTCGGCCTGTGGCGCCAATTCAACCGCAAAAAGGATCCCGACGAATGAGTTCATCAATCGGACGTAATTCCTTGATCATGGCCGGAGGCACGGCCGCGTCCCGCATCACCGGCCAGCTGCGCACGATCCTGCTGGCATGGGCGGTGGGCACGACCGGCATGGCCGCCAACGCGTATCAGGCCGGGTCGATGATCCCGCAGGTCATTTTCACGCTCGTTTCCGGCGGCATCTTCAATGCGGTGCTCGTACCGCAGATCGTGCGCACGCTGCAGGACGATGACGCGGAGACGAAGCTCAACCGTCTGATCACGTTCGCCACCGTGCTGCTCGCAGGCGTCACCATACTGATGGCATGCGCGACCCCGCTGCTGACCCGGCTGTACGTGAACGGCGATCCGTCGATGATGGCGCTGACCAACGCGTTCACGCTGTGGTGCATGCCGCAGATCTTCTTCTACGGCCTCTACACCGTGCTCGGACAGATCCTGGCGGCGAAAAACCATTTCTCCACATACGCGTGGAGTTCGGTGGGCGCGAACATCATCAGCTGCGCCGGTTTCGCGCTGTTCATCGCGCTGTTCGGCAACGCCGGCGAACAGCCGATCGGTTTTTGGACCGGCGACAAGATCCTGCTCACCGCCGGCACATGGACGTTGGGCGTCGCGTTCCAGGCGCTCGTCCTGTTCGTTCCGATGCGCCGCCTCGGCATTCGCTTCCGCCCCACATGGGGCGTGCGCGGCATCGGACTGCGCTCGATGGGGCCGGTCGCGGCGTGGAGCGTCGGCATCGTCATCGTCGATCAGATCGCGAATATCGTGACCACACGCGTCACGACGGGGGCGCCGCAGCAGGCGGAGGCGCTGTATGGTCTGGCGCAGTTCGACGTGGCCGGCAACGCGACCTTCCAGAACGCCTATACGATTTACATGCTGCCGTATTCGCTGATCGCGGTGTCGGTGTCGACAGCCGTTTTCCCGATGATTTCACGTTCGGCGGCCGCACATGATCTGGATGGCGCACGCGTTGCGCTGAGCGAGGCGCTGCGCAACGTGGGTCTGCTCATGTGCTTTTTCGCGGCGGGGTTCATCGTGATGCCGACGGAAATCGCGCTGACGCTGCTGCCGTCCGTCAGCCTCAAGGAAGCGCTGCTGATCTCCTTCCCGCTGATGACGCAATCATGCATACTGCCGCTGTCCAGCTCATATCTGATCATCCAGCGCACGTTCTACGCCTTCGAGGACGGGCGCAGCCCGTTCATCTTCACCGCGCTGCAGGTCGGTCTGCAGGCGCTGATCCTGCTGGCCGGAACGGCGCTCCTGCCGCCGACGCAATGGGTGCTGATGCTCAGCGTCGCCGTCACATTGAGCTACGTCCTGTCGTTCCCCCCGCTGATCGCGATGCTGCGACGACGTTTCGAAGGCCATCTGGACGGCCTGCACATTCTGCGCACCTTCGCCAAAGCCGTCGTCGCCGCCCTGTGCGCGGGGATCATCGGGGTCGTTCTGCGCGAGCCTGTGCACTCGTTGCTGGGCGCACATGTGAATGTATCGGGAATTCTTGATCCCGCCATGGCGGGCTCCTTCGACGCCGGGCACATGAATTGGCTGCAGGCCGTGGGCTCATGCGCCATCCTCGGCATCGTCACGTCAGGCGTTTATATGCTTGTGCTCCGGCTGCTCCGGACCGAGGAGCTCACGGCGTTTTCCGACATGATCGCCCGCCGTCTTCCGGCCGGGAACGGCCGGAATTCCAAGGACCATCCCGGTCGTTAGAATGACAACAGCGCCGGGTGGGACCGGCATGACATACGAATCGTAAGACCAAGGGAAACGATGAAACCTCAATTGGGAGATACCGTCAACAACAGGTATGTTCTGGTATCGTCGCTGCGTGACGCGGATGGAATTCAAGCATGGAAGGCCAACGACTATCTGCTGTCGCGCGATTGCCAGGTGTTCATCGTCAATAACGCCAAGGTTCTGGATTCCGTGTTCGCGCTGGCCTCGTCCAAGGCCCTGACGCAGGACGACCATTTCACGCACGTGCTGCAGGTGCATCGCAATGAGGGCGCCGTCGTCGTCGTGACACGCCTCGACGCCGGCATCAGCCTGTCCGATTATGCCGAGGACGGGTCCCACAGGCCGCTGACCTTCGATGCGATGCGTTCGATCATGTCCGAAACGCTGCGGTGCGCGCGCATTCTGCTTGACGAAGGTTTGCTGCATCACGCGATCACGACCGATACCGTGCGCATCACGCGCAGCGGCGTGCAGTTGGCGGACACCGCGATCAGCCCGCTGCTGCTGGACCCCACGCATGCCGAAGAGACCTCCAACGAAGCGCAGTATATCATCCGCCAATTGGCGGCGTTGCTGTATGCGATGCTGACGCGCAAGCCATCGTATGCGATCGGCGATTTCGACCTTGATCAGATTGACGACAGCGTGCCGATGGATCTGCGCGTGATCTGCCGCCGTGGATTGGCGCTGCCGGAGAGCGACGCCGATGATTCGGTGGTTGCGTTGGCGACGTTGGATGAATTGGATGCGCTTCTTGGCCGGTTCACTCCGGTGAAGGATCTGGACGCCGCCGATCTCGATATTCCGTCCATTGATGGGGAATGCTCCATTATCGGGGCCGCGCTGGCCTCCGTCCGCGCGGACGACGTCAACGATCTTCCTGACGGCATCGTCACTTCGGAACGCGTGCCGGTGATGGATTTCCAGTCTCCATACGGCATGGCCGCCGTCACGTCCCCGATTGCGACGACCAATATCGAATCGTCCATGTCAGGCGACGAAAACGCCGCTCCGGGCGCATTGAAATCCATTTGGGCGGAAAGCAGGCAGGTATGGAGTCAGGAGAATCTCAATGGCACCGGGGAAACGGGCCAATTCTCCTTCCCCCTGACGGCGGGCGAGCCGGCTTTCCCGCCGGCGGATGATTCCTCGTTCGCGGAATCCACGCATCGTCTGCCCGTCATCGCGCCGGACGGTTCGGTCATTGAACCGGAAACCGCTTCGCAACGCGAATTGCATGAGGATCGGCTGATTCCGGAGGCCTCCGTGCCTTCGCCCACACGCAATATGCCGGCCCCGCCTTCGTTCGAGCCTCAGGCCACCCGTTCCGAAGCGCGGAAGGAGCAGACGGAGCAGGTCTCCGACGCCCGATTGCTGGGCAACCTGAAAACAAAGGTCGTCGCGATCATCGTTCTGGTCGTCGTTGTGGCCGTTTCGTTGGCATTGGCATTGCACAGCCTGTCCCAACCCGCCAGTGACGGCACCTTCGAGATCGACGAGAGCGAAAGCGCATGGCCGCAGATGAATCTCAACGACGTGCCGTTCGGCGAGGGGACCGCGTCCTCCTCCGGTGAGGACGGTTCCGACGCCTCCTCCGCCGATGCTCCCGATGACGCCTCGGGCAATGCCGATGCCGCTGATTCGTCCGACGAAGCTTCCGGCGACGATGCCCACGAGGACACGAAGGTGGTCACCGCCGACAAGCAGGCCAAGGCCGTCCCCGAACCGAAGCAGCCGGAGAACACCGTCGCCTTCCAGATCGACAACCGCAACTTCCTGCAAAGGCCGAACGGCCAGGATGGCTTCGGCTACTACATGCACCTGTCGCAGCCGCAGAAGCCGTATCGCATGGTCATCAAGATCCGCTCCTCCGGCGGCCAGGGCTATATCCGCGTGAACGCCACGAACGATCCGACGCAAGGCGAGCAGGTCGCCCAGTTCACCTTCGACGAGAGCGGCACCACCGAAATCAAGTTCGACAAGGTGGTCGAGACCCAGGACGTCATGCTTTGGGTGCCGATGGACAGTCTGCCCGGCAACCAGCTCTACATCGATTCCGTCGAGATCTTCTGACGCGGCATTGCAAGGCGGGGCCTGTGCGGTGAGCACGGGCCCCGCCTCGTATGCGCTGTGAGAAAGAAACGCCCCACGCGTCATCGTGATTCCCTATTGTGGAACCATGACAGAACAGATTCATGACACGATTATCATCGGCTCCGGCCCGGCCGGTTATACCGCGGCCATCTATCTGGGCCGTGCGGGCTACCGGCCCATAGTGATCGCCGGCGCGCTGACGCCGGGCGGACAGCTGGTGAACACCACGGAAGTGGAGAATTTCCCCGGTTTCCCCGATGGCATTATGGGTCCCGACCTGATGGACAACATGCAGCGTCAGGCGGAGAAGTTCGGCGCACGGCTCGTATGGGACGATGTGACGGATATCGCCCGGCAAGAGGACGGGACGATGACCGTCACCTGCGATCAGGGTGACGTGTACAGGACGCGCGCCGTCATCATCGCCACCGGTTCGCGCTACCGCAAGCTCGGCGTCGAAGGCGAGGCGGAATACTCCGGCAAGGGCGTCTCCTATTGCGCCACCTGCGACGGCTTCTTCTTCCGTAACAAGCCGATCGTCGTGGTCGGCGGCGGCGACAGCGCGTTCGAAGAGGCGGATTTCCTGTCCCGCTTCGGCTCGTCGGTGACGCTGATCCATCGTCGCGGCGAATTCCGCGCCTCCCGCATCATGGTCGAGCGTGCGAAGGCGAACGGGAAGATCGAATTCCTGACCGATTCCGTCGTGGAACGCGTCAACGGCGACGATACGGGGGCTCAGTCCGTCACCGTGCGCAACGTCGTCACCGGCGAAGTCAGCGAGGTGCCGGCCAACGGCGTTTTCGTCGCGATCGGGCACACGCCGGCCACCGATTTCGCCAAGGATGTCGTCGAACGCGATGAACAGGGCTATGTGCTGGTGGACGGCGCCGGCACGCGCACCAGCGCCGACGGAGTCTTCGCGGCAGGCGACTGCGTCGACAGCGTGTACCGTCAGGCGATTTCCGCCGCCGGCATGGGCTGCCGCGCCGCACTCGACGCGCAGGCGTATCTGACGCAGGAGCGCTGACCGGCCCTGACGGCGGGCCCCAGGCCGCGGTCATGCCGCAAAGACGCATAGGCGAGGCCGCTTACGGGGAATCCTCGTAAGCGGCCTCGCCTATTGTCCGATCGGATCAGTTCGGATCGGATCGTCGCTCAGACCCAACCGTCCGTCTCGCCTGCGGCAGTGTCGCCGGTCTGCGGCATCAGCATGCCCAGGATGCGGTCCATGTCTTCGGGCGAGGAGAATACGATTTCGATGCGACCGTGCTGCTTGGTGCCCTTGATGGACACCTTCGTGTCGAAATGGTTTTCCAGTCCCTGCTGCACCGCGGAGCCCAGCCATGGGTTGAGGCGATTGGTCTTCTGCTTCTTCGGCTGGTCGCTTTCGGCGACCTTCATCGCGACGATCTCCTCGGTGCTGCGCACCGACAGGCCTTCCGCGATGATGCGGTCGGCAAGCGCCTCGATGTCGGCATCGTTGCGCAGGCCCAGCAACGCGCGCGCATGGCCGGCCGACAGCACGCCGGCGGCGACCTTCTTCTGCACGCCTGCAGGAAGGTTCAGCAGACGCAGCGTATTGGCGATCTGCGGGCGGGACTTCGACACCGTCTTCGACAGCTGCGCCTGGGTCAGGCCGAATTCGTCGATCATCTGCTGGTAGGCGGCGGCCTCTTCCAACGGATTCAAGGCGACGCGATGCAGGTTTTCCAGCAATGCGTCACGCAGCATATCGGTGTCGGCGGTGGTTTTCACGATCGCCGGGATCGTGGTGAGTCCCGCGATCTGGGATGCGCGCCAGCGACGTTCGCCCATGATCAGCTCATACATGCTGTCCATGCGGTCGTCGAAGTTCAGTCCATGATCCTCGCCGGCATGCTCTCCGGCGCCTTCCGCGCCCTTTTCGCTCCGTTCGACGTTCCTGGCCGCACGTGCGGCTTCGATCTGCTCCAGAGGGCGTTTCCGCACGACGATGGGCTGCAGTATGCCGACTTCCTTGATGGATTCGGCGAGCTCGTGCAGATCGTCTTCGTCGAAGATGGTGCGCGGCTGATGCGTGTTCGGTCCGACGTCGGTCAGTTTCAGTTCGACCAGGTATCCGCCCTGGATCGGAGCCAGTTCCGGTTCCTGGTCGGCGCCGTCCTGCTTGCCCGTCTTGGCTTCGGCGGCCGGTGCCGCAGCGGCCTGAGGCGTTGCGTCAAGCGCGACGACGCCCGGGCTGAAGAACATGTCGGCCGGATGGGCGATGTCGTTGATTCCCGGCATCTGCGCGCGACGCGAAGACGATTTGAAGGGCTTGGCGGGCTTCTGCGCTGACGAAGCCTGCCTGTCCTCGGTCTTGGGCTTGGCGTCGGCGGACGCCTTTCCGGATGATTGCGCCGGCTTATGTTCCGGCGTCGCCTTGGGATCGGGCTTCGAGGCCTTCGTCGTCACCGGTGTTGTCGAAGGCTTCGGTTCCGCCGGCGTCACCGGATCGGATGAGACCTCTTCATGCCGTTTGGACGCTTCGTCCTGAGTGCCGGGCAGTACCGGAAACAGCGCGCCCAATCCTTTGCCCAAACGTGTTTTCGTGGACATAATCAGTTCTCATTCCTTCTTGCTTCGATTGCCTGCAACACCAACGGGGATTTACGGGCGAGCTCCAACGCGGCCTCGCAATACGAAATGGCTCCCATGCCGCGCGGATCATAGGCCACGACGGTTTTGCCGAAGCTCGGGGCCTCGGAGATCTTCACCGTTCGGGGAATGGTCGTATCAAGCACGATGGTCGGATAGTGGTTTTTGACTTCCTCGTACACTTCACGGCTCAGGATCGTGCGTCGGTCGAACATGGTGATCAGCATCGTGGAAACGAGCAGTGTCGGATTGAAATGCGTCTGGACGAGGCCGATGGTGTTGATGAGCTGTCCCAGGCCTTCCAGCGCATAGTATTCGGCCTGGATCGGGATCAGCATTTCGGTGACCGCGCACATCGCGTTGATGACCAGCAGGCCCAGGCTCGGCGGGCAGTCGACGATCACATAATCGTAATGCCGTTCGCTGGTTTCAAGGAATCCGTCGACCGCGCGCTTGAGCAGCACGTTGCGGTCGGGCAGGTCGGAGATCTCCAGTTCGGCGCCGCTCAGATCGATCGATGCGGGGACGACGTCCAGGGTTTCGAAATCGGGACAGGTCTGCATGACGTCGGCGATGCCCATGCGTCCTTCGATCACGTCATAGATCGAGGGCTCGCCCGATGCGTGGGTTACGCCCAAAGCCGTCGAAGCATTGCCCTGGGGGTCCATGTCGAGCATCAGCACGCGGGCCCCGCCCTGCGCCAGGGCCGCGGAGATGTTCACCGCCGTCGTTGTTTTGCCGACGCCGCCTTTCTGGTTGGCGACCGCGATGCGACGGGTCTTTTCGGGCAGCGGGAAGGTCTGCTCCTGCAGCGCCGCATAGCGGGTGGCTTCGTCGGCGATCTGGATGCCGAGCGGAGAATTGTGGTCCCCAAAAATACGTTTGATGGTGTCCGCCGCGGACTCGACCGCCGCGCCATCATCAATGCGCTCGGAGTCGCTCATGAACCTGTACCCCCTTGGAAGTCGTTGAACATGTATCAGTTTCTTCAGTCGCATGGACAGTGCCGGACGTGTCCGCCGACTGCCCAAAAATGTGGATAAGTGTGGATAAGTGGTGGACAACCTTACGCAGGCCCGAAGTTATCCACTCCGTCGATCACAGTGTTTCCAACGGTTTCCCATACGAATCCACACCGCATAGATGAATGTGGATAAATTTTCCAGTTATGCAGTTTTGTGGATAACTTGCTTACTTCCTATCCACAATGGCCACGTGCGTCGCTTCGAGGCCTTCGCCGACCGGAGCTTCGACCACACGCGGATCCGAACCGCCCCATTTGCCGATCTCCTTGGCCGCCTTATCGATCTCGACCTGCGCGGACCGCCCCTTCAGGGCGATCAAGCGACCGCCGGGAGCCAGCAGCGGCAGCGTCCAACCGGACAGTTTCGTCATCGGCGCCACCGCACGGCAGGTCACCACGCTGAACGGATGCCGCTGCGCGATCGGCGCACCGTCCAGATCGCAGGCCGGCTTGCGCGAGGCGCCCTTGCCGCCTCGCCCGACCGCGGCGATCATGTCGTCGGCACGCGCACGCACCACCGACACATTGGCCAATTCCATTTCGGCGGCGCATTCGCGCAGCCATTCGACGCGACGTTCCATCGGCTCGATCAGAACGAATTCATGATCCGGCAGGCAGGCGGCGGCGACCACGCCGGGGAAGCCGCCGCCGCTGCCGACGTCGGCGACCGTCCTGAAACGGCGATGCTCCGTCGCCTTCCTCACGAACGGCACGATCGCAGCGGAATTCAGAATATGACGCTCCCAGATGATCGGCACGTCACGGGGGCCGATCAGCCCGCGAGGCTCTCCCTCCTCGGCCAATTTCCTATGGAATATGCGCAGCTTCGGCAAGGCGTCGCCCAGCACCTGCCCCAGGATTCCGGAATCCTCGATTTCCTCATCCGACTTCGGTCCATCAAACACATCAGTCATGTATGCCATCCTATAAAAAAGCGCCGCACAACGGCGGCGCTACGCGTGTTTCACGTGAAACCCGCGAATCAGGCGTCCACGAGGTCCTCGAACCCCTCATCGTCGTCCTCGACCGCGGCGCGCATATACACGGTCACGTAACGACGCGGCTCCTCGCCATGGGAGCGGGACTTCAGTCCCTCTTCCCGTACGACGTCATGGATCACCTTGCGTTCGAAGGAGTTCATCGGCTTCAGATTCACCGGCTCGCCCGTCTCGCGGACCTCGTCGACGGCGTCCAATGCGATGTCGTGCAGATGCTGACGCTTGCGCTTCAGGAATCCGTCGACGTCCACGATCAGACGGGAACGGTCGCCGGTCTTCTGCTGGACGGCCAGCCTGGTCAGCTGCTGCAGCGCATCGACGACTTCGCCGTTACGTCCGATCAGATGCTTGATGTCGGTGTCATCGTCGGCGACGATCTGAATCATCGGACGATTATTGCGAATACCCAGTTCGATATCGCCTTCGTAATCGACGATGTCGAGAAGCCCTTCCAGGTAATCGGCGGCAATGTCAGCTTCCTCATTGAGCTGGTCGATGGTCTTGTCGTCATCCTGAGCCATGGTGATTGCTCCTTATTCATGAGTTAATGGTCAAGTCTACCGCCCTGAAAGGTCCCGACAGCGCGACCATAGAAAGGGCGTGTCCCGCACTTCGCTCCGAAATGCGGGACAATAGTCGTTCACGCGCTATTTCTTGCGCTTCTTGCGATGAGGCTGCTGACGCTGGTAGCCGTTCTTCTCGCGATCGACGGCCTCGGCGCGGGCCTTTTCCAAAGCCTCCTCCTCCAGGGAAGGCAGGCCGGCACGCTCACGACGGGCGTTCTCGTTCTTATGGTCGCGGATCTTCTTGGATTCCGCAGCCGGCGAGCCCGGCGTCGGGAAGGCGTACACCTGCCACAGCGAACGGCCGAGATTGCAGATGTTGTTGGTCAGCCAGTACACCAGCACCGCGAACGGCATGGCCACGCCGGAGAAGATGTACATGATCGGGAAGATCCACAGCATCATCTTCTGCATCATTTCGGACTGCTTGTTCGCGGAGCCGGCCGGCATGTTGCGCTTCATGTTGTTGAACTGCATGTACCACAGGCAGCCGCACATCAATGCGACGAAGCAGCCGATGACGATCTTGCCGCCGGTGTCCGCGGTGACGAAGGTGTCGGTCACGTTCGTGCCGAACACGGTGGTCTTGGTGAATTCCTTCGCGGTCTCCACATCGAAGGCGCCGAGCGGCGCACGCTTTCCGTTGGCGATGTAGGGGATCGCGGACAGCGTGTAGAACATGCACATGAAGACGGGGCCCTGGATCAGGCTCGGCAGGCACGATCCCATCGGATTCGCGTCGTTGTCCTGATACAGCTTCATCATCTCACGCTGCATCGCCTCTTTGCTGGCCTGGTCGTTCTTGCCCTTGTACTTGTTCTGGATGTGCTGCATCTTCGGCTGGATCGCCTGCATCTTGCGCATCGACTTCATCGTCTTGTAGTACAGCGGGAAGACGCAGGCCTGCACCACGAGCACGAGGAAGATGATCGAGAACACCCAGGAGAAGCCGACTGACGGCATTCCCAATAAAGTCAGAAAATCATGGAAAATGGCCATGATCTGGGTCATCAGCCATTCGACCGGGGTCAGCAGCTTGTACAGCCATCCCCAGAATCCGCTATCGAGCAGGAATTGATCTTGGTTCATCGTCAGGCCGTCTCCTTATCGTCTGAGGCCAAAGGGGTCAAACGAGGCTCTTCATGAGCCTTGGACCATGAAAATCGATAGAAAATGGAATAGCGCTGCGGAACGTCATCAATTCCCCCACGGCTCCACGGCCGGCAACGCAACAATCGCAGTACCGCCAGGCAGCCCCCGCGCAATGACCCGTATCGCGTTATCGCCTGCAACGCATAGTTCGAGCAGCTGGGATAATACCTGCAGCATGGCGCGGTGTTCGCGGAGATATGCTTCTGATACCAGCGGATGCCACGAATCAGCGCATTGCGGCGGGAATCGGCTTTCATCAGCATCCGGCTTTCCGCCGAACGGCTGCGAACAGTTCCGACATCTGCCTGTCAAGCGATTGAAAATCCGCATGAGCCGCGCTGGGCTTCGCTCGAAGGACGATGTCGCAGGATTCGGGAAGATCGGCCTCGTATTTCTTAGCCAGCACACGAAAACGCCGTTTGACGGCATTGCGGGTCACCGCATTGCCGACGGCTTTTGAAACGGCCAGACCGACACGTTTGGCCGATGCATCCGCGGAGGCAATATCGCAGACATCGTCATGCACCAGATAGTGCACAACGATGTCTTCACGAGATACCCTACGACGGCGTTTGAGCACCGCGACGAAATCGCGGTGACTTTTCAGCCGTTCCACTGCTATGCCGTTAAACTCAGGCAGAGAGGGACTTGCGGCCCTTGGCGCGGCGGCGGTTGATCACGGCGCGGCCGGAACGGGTGCGCATGCGCAGGCGGAAGCCGTGCTTCATGTGGCGACGGCGGTTGTTCGGCTGGAATGTCCTCTTCATATGTAATGCTCCCGGTTTTTTGCCATGCTCGAGCATGGCTCCTCATGAGTCAAGCTCTACTAAATTACTCTGACCCCTAAACCAAGTCAAAACAGACTGAGGTTTTTCACATTTTTTGTCGATAACCTTTCCGACGGATATCCACAGAAAATGTTGATATTCCGCCGATGTTCCGTCCGCGCTTATCCCCTTTCCAGCCATGTTTTATTCACAAACGCATCATTTTCAACACGCGAGGCGGTGGATAACTTCTAGGAATCGGAGTAGAAAGGTAATTTGTACCAATATCAGTGCATGTTATCGGGGAGGAGGACCATGGAAAACACAGCACATGATCCGTCGGCGCAAGCCCGCGGCGTATGGTCCGACACACTGGCACTGCTCAAAGTCAATTCATCGTTGACCGCGCGCGACAAATCCTGGTTCGAGCGGGTCACTCCGGAGACGATGGTCGGCAACACCATCGTATTGAGCCTGCCGGATTGGGCGACCCAGGAAGCCCTGCAGACGGAGCTGAACAAGCCGCTGCTCGAATCCCTGCAGATCGCCACAGGCCAGAACATGTTCCCGGCCTTCAAGATCGTCCCTGTGGAGGAACCGGCCGCGGAGCCGGAACCGCAGACGCCTTTCCCTTCCCATAAATCTTCCAAGTCTTCGAAATCGTCGAAAAAAGGCGGCAACGGCGATTCCTCGGCACAGGGGCAGCTGCCCATCCCCAGCTCGATGCCCGAGCAGGCGTTCCCGACGAAGACCCAGTTCCCCGGCGGCAGGAACAAGCCGCTGCTCGACGCCCAGACGCATCTGAACAAGAACGCCACATTCGACACCTTCGTTCCCGGGGACTCCAACCGTTTCGCCCGTACCGTCGCTCTGGCCGTGGCGGAAGGCTCCGGCCGTGATTTCAACCCGCTTTGCATCTACGGCGGTTCGGGACTGGGCAAGACCCATCTGCTGAACGCCATCGGCAACTACGCGTTGCTCAAGGATCCCAAGCTCAAGGTCCGCTATGTGACCAGCGAGGAATTCACCAACGAATTCATCGAAGCGCTGCAGACCCCGAACCAGAGCCAGGGCCAGATCGCGGAATTCAACCGTCGATATCGCGAAGTGGATGTGCTGCTGATCGACGACATCCAGTTCCTTGGCGGCAAGGAAGCGACGCTCGAGCAGTTCTTCCATACGTTCAACAGCCTGCATCAGGCCAACAAGCGCATCGTCATCGCCTCCGACGTGGCGCCGAAGAACCTGAAGGGCTTCGAGGCGCGCCTGATCTCACGGTTCGAATCAGGCCTGACCGTCGACGTCAAGCCGCCGGATCTGGAGACGCGCATCGCCATCCTTCGCATGATGTCGTCGATGAACGGCACCAGCATCCCCAACGACGTGCTCGACCTGATCGCGGAACGGTTCACCGAGAACATCCGCGAGCTTGAAGGCGCTTTGACCCGCGTCACGGCGGTGGCTTCGCTCAGCAGCCAGCCGGTCACCCGGGCTTTGGCCGAGCAGACGCTGCAGGATTTCTTCACCACCGACGTGGAGATCAAGCCCACCGACATCATCGGACAGGTGGCCAAGTATTTCCACGTTTCGTTCGACGATATCGTCGGGTCCCGCCGTACGAAGAACATCGCGCTGGCCCGCCAGGTCGCCATGTACCTGTCTCGCGAGATGACCAGCATGAGCCTTGTCGACATCGGGCGGGTGTTCGGCGGCAAGGATCATACGACCGTGCTTCATGCATATACGCGCATCAGCGATGAGATGCAGGAGAAGCAGGAGATCTACAACTACGTCATGGAATTGACGGTCCGTCTCAAGCAGCGCAACACTAAAAAATAGGTCGGCGAAAAGAACGACACACCGGAATTGTGGAGTATTTTCAAAAAAGTTATCCACCGAGTTTTGCACAGCTGTGGGAAAACCCTTTGGACAACGCGTTGAATACTCCACAATTTTTGTTGATAAGCGGTGGAGCGCCCACGCTGGTCTGTGGATAATTTTTACGGCTTCTCCAGCCGGTGGAAAAGTCGCTGGTTTTTCCACATGCAGCTCAAAAGTTATCCACATTCGAGTTATGCACATTTTTCGCGCTGTTACTAACTCTTTTTACGCTTATCCACATATCCACCGGCTTTATTATGCCTATGAATTACAGCTTTATAACCTCACCGTCATAGCCACCATCTCCGGACTCCGCTACGGAAAACCCTGCACCCGATTTGCCGATAGAATGGCCTTCAGTAACCCTGATGAAACGAGGATTGTCATGAAAGTCGAAATCAATTCCCAAAGCTTCGCCGACGCAGTCGCATGGACCACCCGTATCATCGACTCCCGCCCATCGAATCCCATTCTTGCCGGCATCCGTCTGGAAGCCGCCGACGGAACGCTGCATCTTTCCGCATTCAATTTCGAGACTTCCGCCCGCCACCATATCGACGCCGGCGTGGACGAAGCCGGTTCCGTACTGGTCCTGGGCAAGCTGCTCGCAGACATCACTAAGACGTTGCCTTACGAGAAGACCTATCTTTCCACTGACGATTCGACGCTGACCATCACTTCAGGCAAGTCGACGTTCACCATGCAACTGATGCCGGAAACCGAATATCCGGATCTGCCGACCGTTCCCCAAAGCCTGGGCCAGATCAAATCCCAGGATTTCATGCAGGCCGTCAGCCAGGCTTCCGTCGCGGTCTCCCGCGAAGAGAACCGTCCTGTTCTCACCGCGATCCGCGTTCAGTTCCAAGGCGACAGCATCATCATGAGCTCCACCGACCGCTTCCGTCTTTCCCGTTCCAGCATCCCATGGACGCCTCAGGATCCGGACGTCAGCACCACCGCCTTGGTCAAGGGGTCCCTGCTGCGCGACGTCGCCCGCTCCTTGGACGAACATCATGACGTCACGCTCAATCTGAATCCGGAATCCTCCTCGCTGCTCGGCGTCGAAAACGCGGGCCGCGTTTCGACGATGCAGCTGATCGACGGCGAATTCCCGGCGGTCGATCGTCTTTACGCCGATTCCTACCCGATTCATGCCGTCACCGACAAGCAGGCTCTGCTCAGCGCCATCAAACGTGTCTCCCTGGTCGCGGAACGCAATGCGCCGATCCGCATGATGTTTTCGGGCCAGGAGCTGACGCTTGCAGCCGGCACCATTGACGAGGCGCACGCGAGCGAAACCTTGGAAGTCGATATGGACGGCGACGACATCACCGTCGCGTTCAACCCGTCCTATCTGATCGAAGGCCTGAGCGCGATCAGCGAGCCGTACGTCCATATGAAGATGACCACGCCGGTCAAGCCGGTCGAATTCAACGGCCAGAAGGATATGGACTCCAACGAGTCGATGAGCTACCGCTACCTGCTGGTGCCGATGCGCTTCAACAGCTGAAGTCCCCTTCGAATCCACGCTCCTCAACCGGACCGATACCATGTACATTTCGCGCCTTGCACTGGACCGTTTCCGCTCCTGGAACCATTGCCTGCTTGACCTGACGGACGGGATCAACATCCTGCAGGGCGCGAACGGTCTGGGAAAAACCAATATCGTCGAAGCCATCGAAGTGCTTTCCACCGGCTCCAGCCATCGCACGTCGTCCTCGCTGCCGCTGGTGCGCCGCGGCGAGACATCCGCGGTGATCCGTGCCAACGTGCATGCCGGCGACGCCCTATCCCAGCCGACGACATACGAGGCGACCATCAGCGCGCGCGGCGCCAACCGGGCGCGCATCAACGGCGGGGCCTCCCTGTACATGCGCGATATCGTCGGCCGTATTCCCTGCGTGACGTTTACACCGGACGACCAGCGACTGGTTTCCGGCGATCCCGCGACCAGACGAAATTTCATCAACCAGGCCGGCTCCCTGCTGGACTCCCGCTACGCGCAGCTGGTCCAGCAGTGCACGCATATCGCGAAACAGCGTGCCGCACTGCTGAAAGCCCTGTCCGACGCCGATCATGGGGACCCGCGGTATTGCGCCGATTCCGCGTTGAACGGCCTTGAAATCTGGACGGGGCAATTCATCGAGGCCGGCATCGCGTTGACGCGTATGCGAGCGGACATATTGCAGCGCCTGTCCGGGCCTTTCGACCGCATCTACCGGTCGCTGACGGGCGACGACCAGCGGGCCGTGCTGCAATATGAGCCTTCCTTTGATGAGGTGCTGATATTCGACGATCCCGCGGCGGAGATCAGCCGCCATTTTCAGCGCATCTATCCGGGCGAAATCGCGCGCGGGCAGAATCTTATCGGCCCGCATCGCGACGATATGACGATGCTGCTCAACGGTATGCCGGCCCGCGAATTCGCGTCGAACGGTGAGATGTGGACGATGGCACTGGCCCTGAAAATGGCGTTGTACGGCGTTTTGGAGGAAACGCGCGGCGTCAAGTCGATCGTGATTCTCGATGATGTGTTCGCCCAGTTGGACGACCATCGTCGCGAGCAGATCCTGCGATTCGCCGCCGAGCAGGACCAGGTGCTGATCACGGTCGCCGCAGCCGGCGATGTGCCGGCATTCGCAGCCGCCGCAGCCGGAGGCGCCGCCGGTGACGCCGCCGCGGTCGGCGACGCCGCCCAAAACGACGCCACGGCATCCGTCAATATCATTGACGTCGCCTCCTTGCTGACTTCCTCCGACATGGACGCCGCGCCCGATATGCAGGGAGCCGGATGATGGCGGAACCTCCCGTATATAGGACCTTGCATCTGGATGCGCGTAAGCTGCCGGCCGAAGTGTTCGAGCATGTCAGCGCGCGTGCGGGATTGCTGCGCAAACGCGCCGAACGCAATGAGCTCGCCTGGGAGAGCTTCGGCAAGCCGGGGCGCGACCCCGATCGGCTGGGCGGCGTGCTGGGCGTTTTCGCCGCCGACAGGCAGTGGACGCCGTATCTGAAGGTCGCGCAGATGCGCAATCATTGGGATCAGGTGGTGGGCCCCGCCGTCGCGCAGCATTCGTATGCGGCCTCCTTTCGCGACGGCATCCTCGTCATCCAAACGGATTCGCCGGTTTGGGCCGCGAATCTGACCTATCTGATCCCGCAGCTGACCGAAACGATTCGTGAGCGGCTGGCCGGCCTGGACGTGCGTGAGATCCGTGTGACTGGCCCGCAGAACGGCCGGCTGCGTCGCGGCGGCGGTGCCCGGTATCGGCGATGATCGTGCGATCGAGGCGATTCGCGTTGACGGCCTGAGCATCCCGCCGAAGGGCCTTGCCGGAAGCCGTTCCCGGAAAATTCGCCGTATCCTTACGTGTCCCCGGAGACTAGTAAAATCACATACAGACTATATAAGCGGCTAGAAGGCCCCTTTACGTGCGTTCTAGACGGATATCGCTCGTGGTAAAGCCTTCTGCCGTACGAAAATGCAGGAGGAAATCTCTGTGGCAGAACTTGAAGCGGATTCGCTGAAGGATTCATCTGAAGACATGCAGGGCACACAGCAGGACGCCGAACGGCTGGAGGACGCGCAGCTGGACGAATCCCTGTCTCCCGAACATTATGACGCCTCCGATCTGAAGGTGCTCGAAGGCCTTGAAGCGGTACGCATCAGGCCTGGTATGTATATCGGCTCCACCGGCCCGCGCGGCCTGCATCATCTGGTGTATGAGATCGTCGACAATTCCGTCGACGAGGCCTTGGCCGGATACGCATCCCATATCGAGGTGACGATCCTGCCGGACAATGGCATCCGCGTCGTCGACGACGGCCGCGGCATCCCGGTCGACGAAGTGCCGGGCGAAGGCGTTTCCGGCGTCGAAACGGTGATGACGAAGCTGCATGCCGGCGGCAAGTTCGGCGGCGGCGGATACGCGGTTTCCGGCGGTCTGCACGGCGTGGGCATCTCCGTGGTGAACGCGCTGTCGACCCGCGTCGACATCGAAGTGCGCCGTCAGGGATTCCATTGGACCCAGACCTATATCAATCAGAAGCCGACCGCGCGTCTGGACAAGGGCGAGCCGATGGCCGAAGACGAATCCACCGGCACTTCCGTGACCTTCTGGGCCGATCCGGCGATCTTCGAAACGACCACCTATGATTTCGAAACGCTGCGCAACCGCTTCCAGCAGATGGCCTTCCTGAACAAGGGCCTCAAGATCTCCCTGACCGACATGCGTCAGGTCGATCAGGCCGGCGACGAGGTCGCAGGCGATGGCGACAACGTCATCGAAGAGCTGCATCAAAGCGTGACCTACCAGTACATGCACGGCATCAAGGACTACGTCGACTATCTGGTCAAAAGCCGTAAGGCAACGCCGGTCGAAGACGAAGTCATCGATTTCGAAGCCGAGGACCTGAAGATCGGCATCTCCGCCGAAGTGGCCATGCAGTGGACCACCGCCTATTCCGAGGCCGTGCACACGTTCGCGAACACGATCTCCACCACCGAAGGCGGCACGCATGAGGAAGGCTTCCGTGCCGCGCTGACGTCGCTGATCAATCGCTACGCGCGCGAGAAGAACATCCTGAAGGACAAGGACGAGAACCTGTCCGGCGACGACGTGCGCGAAGGCCTGACCGCGGTCGTGTCCGTGAAGCTCACGACCCCGCAGTTCGAAGGCCAGACCAAGACGAAGCTGGGCAATTCCGAAGCGAAGACCTTCGTGCAGCGCGTGATGACCGAACGTCTCGGCGACTGGTTCGACGCGCATCCGAGCGAGGCGAAGAACATCATCCAGAAGGCCATCGAAGCCTCCCGCGCGCGCATCGCAGCCAAGAAGGCCCGCGAGAACACGCGTCGCAAGTCGATCTTCGAATCGGCCGGCATGCCCGACAAGCTCAAGGACTGCCAGTCCAGCAATCCCGAGGAATGCGAACTGTTCATCGTCGAGGGCGATTCCGCAGGCGGCTCCGCCATCCAGGGCCGCAATCCGATCACCCAGGCCATCCTGCCGCTGCGAGGCAAGATCCTGAACACCGAACGCGCCAGCCTCGACCGCATGATGAAGTCCGACACCATCGAATCGCTGATCACCGCGGTCGGCGGCGGCTACGGCGAAGACTTCGACATTTCGAAGGTGCGCTACCACAAGGTCATCATCATGGCCGACGCCGATGTGGACGGCGCGCATATCGCAACGCTGAACCTGACGCTGTTCTTCCGCTACATGCGCCCGATGATCACCGCCGGATACGTGTATGTGGCCATGCCGCCGCTGTACCGCCTCAAGTGGACCAAGGGCCCGCACGACTTCGTGTACACCGATAAGGAACGTGACCGCGTGCTCGCCGAAGGCAAGGCCGCGGGCCGCCAGCTGCCGAAGGGCGAAGGCATCCAGCGCTATAAGGGTCTGGGTGAAATGAGCTATCAGGAACTGTGGGAGACCACCATGGATCCCGAACACCGAATTCTGAAGCAGATTCACATCGAAGACGCCGCGCAGGCCGATGAGACCTTCTCGATGCTGATGGGCGATGAGGTCGAACCGCGCCGCCTGTTCATTCAGCGCAACGCGCACGACGCGCGCTTCATCGACGCGTGACCGCCTTCGGGCATCCGCAATCTTTCCAGACGCTTGACCAGTAGATTCAAGGAACAACAGTGGCAGACGACATCAATAACGAAGAACAGAACCTGCCCGACGGTTCTATGGAACCGTTGAGCCCGCAGGAGGCCGACGACACCGATTACGGTCTGATGAGCGGCGAACGCATCCAGCCGACCGATCTGCAGCAGGAAATGCGCGACTCCTATCTGGCGTACGCGCTTTCCGTCATCGTCGAACGCGCATTGCCCGACGTGCGCGACGGCATGAAGCCGGTGCATCGTCGCGTGATCTACGCGATGTACGACGGCGGCTACCGCCCCGACCGCGGCTACAACAAGTGCTCGCGCGTCGTCGGCGACGTCATGGGCAAGTACCATCCGCACGGCGATTCCGCCATCTACGACACGTTGGTGCGTATGGCCCAGCCATGGTCCATGCGCAACCTGCTGGTCGACGGCCAGGGCAACTTCGGCTCCCCCGGCGACGATCCGGCTGCGGCGATGCGTTACACCGAATGCCGTATGGCCCCGCTGGCCATGGAAATGGTGCGCGACATCGACAAGGACACCGTCGACTTCGTGCCGAACTACGACGGCAAGACGCAGGAGCCGACCGTGCTGCCCGCCCGCTTCCCGAACCTGCTCGTCAACGGCTCATCCGGCATCGCGGTCGGCATGGCCACCAACATCCCGCCGCATAACATGCGTGAAGTCGCCGACGGCGTGCATTGGGCGCTCGACCACCCTGACGCCAGCCGCGAAGAGCTGCTCGAAGCGCTGATCGCACGCATCAAGGGACCGGATTTCCCGACCGGCGCGACGATTCTGGGCCACAAGGGCATCGAACAGGCATACCGTACCGGCCGTGGCCTGATCACGATGCGTGCCGTCGTCAACACCGAGGAAATCAAGGGCCGTATGTGCCTGGTCGTCACCGAACTGCCGTACCAGGTCAATCCGGATCGTCTCGTCGTTTCCATCCGCGAAGCGGTGCGTGACGGCAAGATCCAGGGCATCGCCGACATGCGCGACGAAACCTCCGGCCGTACAGGCCAGCGTCTGGTGCTCGTGCTCAAGCGCGACGCGGTGCCGAAGGTCGTGCTCAACAACCTGTACAAGCATTCCCAGCTGCAGCAGACCTTCGGCGCCAACATGCTGGCGCTGGTCGACGGCGTGCCGCGTACGCTGAGCCTCGACGCGTTCATCCGTCATTGGGTGAACCACCAGATCGACGTGGTCGCACGTCGCACCGCATATCTGAAGCGCGAGGCCGAAGAGCGCGATCATATCCTGCAGGGCTATCTGAAGGCCCTTGACATGATCGACGAGGTCGTGGCGCTGATCCGTCGCTCCCCCGACACAGAATCGGCGCGTACCGGCTTGATGGAGCTGCTTGACGTCGATCAGGTGCAGGCGGACGCCATCCTGTCGATGCAGCTGCGTCGACTGGCCGCATTGGAACGCCAGAAGATCCTCGACGAGCATGAGGAACTGATGCGCAGGATCTCCGACTATGCCGACATTCTGGCCAAGCCGGAGCGCCAGCGTCAGATCATCGGCGACGAATTGGACGAGATCGTCGCCAAGTACGGCGACGAGCGCCGCACCCGCATCCTGCCGTACTCCGGCGAAATGAACGTCGAAGACCTGATCGCCGAGGAGAACGTGGTCGTCACCGTCACTCATTCCGGCTTCATCAAGCGCACCAAGGCCGACGAATACCGCGCCCAGCATCGCGGCGGCAAGGGCATCAAGGGCGCGAAGCTGCGCGAGGACGACGTGGTCGACCATTTCTTCCTGACCTCCACGCACAACTGGCTGCTGTTCTTCACCAACAAGGGCCGCGTATACCGTCTGAAGGCTTACGAGCTGCCGGAAGGCTCCCGTGATTCCAAGGGGCAGCATGTGGCGAACCTGCTGCAGTTCGGTCCGGATGAAGCGATCCAGACCGTGCTGTCGATCCCGAACTACGAAGTCGCCAAGTACCTGGTGCTCGCCACCCGCAGCGGCAAGGTCAAGAAGACCGCGCTGTCGGAATACGATTCACCGCGTCAGGGCGGTCTGATCGCGGTGCGTCTGATGACCGACGAAAACGGCGAAACGAATGACGAGCTGATCGGCACCGCATTGTGCAACGCCGAAGACGACATCATTCTCGTGTCCAAGCTGGGCATGAGCCTGAAGTTCCGCGCCGACGACGATCAGCTGCGTCCTATGGGACGCCAGACCGCCGGCGTGCAGGGCATGAAGTTCCGCGAAGGCGACGAGCTGCTTGCCATGGACGTGGTGTGGGGCGACAGCGACAAGGACCTGTTCGTGGTCACGAACGAAGGCTATGCGAAGCGCACAGCCATCAGCGAATACCGTCTGCAGGGCCGCAACGGCTTGGGCGTGAAGGCCGTGCAGCTGGTCGAAGGCCGCGGCACGCTGGTCGGCGCCGTCGTCGTGGCGGAAGACGATCAGATCATGGCCATCATGAAATCCGGCAAGGTGATCCGTTCCGACGTGGCCGAGGTCAATCGCACCGGCCGCAATACGCAGGGCGTGACCTTCGCCAAGCCGGATAAGGATGATGAGATCATCTCCATCGCGCGCAATGCGGAAAAGGACGAGGAGGATTCCGAGACCGGCGATGGCGGCGTCGGGCAGGATGCCATGGCCGCCGCCGTGACCTCTGAACCGACCGTTGCGGAGGCTCCAACGGAGTCCCAACCCGAACAGCAGGCTGAATAACGTCGGTGAAAGCTGATATTCTCGGCCCAAGACGTTAGCTGTTTTGGGCCGGGTGTATTGGTCGCTAAGGAGCAATGATGAGCGAGAACTCCGAGAACAATGAATCTCAAATCGATGCGATGAAAGTCGATGAGCCGATTGCCGGCGCATCCGAAAACGGTGGGGTTCACATGCCGCGCACTGCGCGTTCCGCTTCGGGCACCAGCGGCACCGCCACTCGTGGCGGCGGGAATGCTCGTAAAAGCCGCCGCAATGTTCCGCGCGCCCGTCGCATGAGCCTGTCCGTCACCCGCATCGACGCGTGGTCTGCCGCCAAAGTCAGCTTCATGTTGTCCGTTGCGGGCGGCATCATCCAGGTCATTGCCGCTGGCCTGATATGGATGATGCTGAATCTGGTCGGCGTTTTCGACAGCGTGACCCAACTGGTCTCCTCCACCGGTCTTGACGCCGACGGATTGGATCTGGAATCCATCTTCACGCTGCCGACCGTGCTGAGCGCGGTCACCATCCTGTCCATCGCCGAAGTGGTGCTGATCACCATTCTGGCCACCATCGGCGCGCTGCTGTACAACGTGGCAAGCACGCTGGTCGGCGGTCTGCACGTCACCCTCGGCGACGACTGATCGAGACCAGTCGGATGCTGTTCAAAACATGAAGTAAGGCTCCCCATCGGGAGCCTTACTTCGTATCACGGCGTTTTTTCTCCCATCGTTTCAGACGATAACGCCGTTCAGGGCTGCGGCCGGGGTCCTTCGGCTCCACAAGACCCTGGCCGATGGGCCGACGCGGATCATTGGTGATGGCGGAACGCGGCAATCCCGAAAGGTCGGCCGATCAAGGTCGGCCGATTCCTCTGGCTTTGCCGGCCGATGTTGCCGTTGTACCGGATTCCCGTATGCGAGCGGCCACATCGCTTGCCCGTTCGACCATTCGATTGATATGAAAATCGCCTCGACGCTGCGGTTTCTGCGGCATCGAGGCGACAGTCGGGCGCGATCGGCAATCGCGATTTACAGCACGCCCTGCGCGACCATGGCGTTGGCGACCTTGACGAAGCCGGCGATGTTGGCGCCAGCCATCAGATCGCCTTCCTCGCCGTATTCCTTGGCGGCGGCCAGGGAGTTGGCGACGATGGATTCCATGATGCCCTTGAGCTTGGCGTCCACCTCTTCGAAGGTCCAGCTCAGACGGTAGCTGTTCTGGCTCATTTCCAGGCCGGAGACGGCGACGCCGCCGGCGTTCGCGGCCTTGGCCGGGCCGTACAGCAGGCCGTTGGACTTGTAGACTTCGATGGCCTCCGGAGTGGACGGCATGTTCGCGCCTTCGCACACCACGGTGCAGCCGCCGGCGACGAGGGCCTTGGCGGATTCCCCGTCGATCTCGTTCTGCGTGGCGCACGGCAGGGCGATGTCGCACTTGACGGTCCACACGCCCTTGCAGCCTTCGTGGTATTCGGCGCCTTCGACGCGGTCGGCGTATTCCTTGATGCGGCCGCGCTTGACTTCCTTGATGTCCTTGACGATGTCGACCTGGATGCCGTTCGGGTCGTACACGTAGCCGTTGGAATCGGACATGGTCACGACCTTGCCGCCCAGCTCCTCGGCCTTCTGCGCCGCGTAGATGGCGACGTTGCCGGAGCCGGAGATGACGACGGTCTTGCCTTCGAAGGAATCATTGCGCAGCACGCGCATGGCTTCCTGCGTGTAGTAGCACACCCCGTAGCCGGTGGCTTCGGTGCGGGCGAGGGAGCCGCCGAATTCCAGACCCTTGCCGGTGAGCACGCCGGAGTATTCGTCGCGGATGCGCTTGTACTGGCCGAACAGGTAGCCGATCTCACGGCCGCCGACGTTGATGTCGCCAGCCGGAACGTCGGTGAACTGTCCGATGTGGCGGCACAGTTCGGTCATGAAGGCCTGGCAGAAGCGCATGACTTCGGCGTCGGACCTGCCCTTCGGGTTGAAGTCGGAGCCGCCCTTGCCGCCGCCCATCGGCAGCGTGGTCAGGCTGTTCTTCAGGATCTGCTCGAAGCCGAGGAACTTGATGACGCTTTCATTGACGGTCGGATGGAAGCGCAGGCCGCCCTTGTACGGGCCGATGGCGGAGTTGAACTGCACACGGTAGCCGCGGTTGACCTGCACCTTGCCTTCGTCGTCGGTCCATGCGACGCGGAACTTGACCACGCGCTCCGGTTCGACGAGACGCTCGAGCACGCCGTTGGCCTCATATTCCGGATGCTTGTCCATGACCGGCTCGAGGCTTTCGAAGACTTCCTTCACCGCCTGCAGGAATTCCGGCTGATCGCCGTCGCGCTGCTCGACCTGAGCGTAGACGCGCTTGACGTATTCGTTAGTGAACATGTGCTCCCCTGTTCGAATGGTTGATGTAAACGCCGCGTTCATTGTATGTGGGGCGTATCGGAGAAAACAAGATGGCGTTCATCATATGACTGCCTTCGTTGCGGTCCGCCGATGCCGTTGTTGTACAGTTGGATGAGTCTTTGACGTATACGGGAAGAGGGCGTATGGCAGGCAGGCAGAAGACGAACCGCAAGGCCAGCATGGGGGATGTAGCGGCGGCCGTCGGGGTGTCGAAGACCACCATTTCGAGGTATCTGCATGGCGAATTCGCGTATATGTCGCCGCAGACGAAGGCGCGCATCGAAGAAGTCATCGCCGAATTGGACTATCGTCCGAACAAGATGGCCCAGGGGCTGAAGGCGTCGCGCAGCAACATGGTGGGCGTGGTCATCGCCGACATCGGCAATCCGTTCAGCTCCCTGCTGCTGAAGGGCGTTCAGCAGGTGTGCCGTGCGCGTGACATCCAACTGCTGGTCAGCGATTCCGACAACCAGACGATGATGGAACGCGCGAACATCGAGTCGCTGTTGGATGCGCAGGTCGATGGCCTGATCGTCAATACGGTCGGCAGCAATGATGAGTGGCTGTCCCGCTACTGTTCGACGCGCGGGCACAAGCCGATGGTGATGTTGGATCGCGTCGTGCAGCCGATCATGTGCGATGCGGTGTCGACCGACAATCATGGCGCGGTGTTCGACATGATGGACCATCTGATGGAACGGGGCTTTGACTACGTCGTGTATGTGACGCGCCCCAGCGATGGCATTACGACGCGTGAGATGCGCCGTGAGGCGGTGTCCCAGTATTTTCTGGATCGTGCGATGCGTGGCGAGACGCTGGTGTATCGCGATGGCGGACGGGATCTGTCGGACGGTCTCGACGCGGTGCTGCGCGCGCATTCGGGCGATCATGTGTGCCTGTTCGCGAACAATGACGAGAGCATGCGCGATGTGATCGAGGCGCTTCCTTCGTCGGCGCGCGGTTCGGTCGGAGTGTGCGCGTTCGCCGACGAGCATTGGGCGAAGTACAGCGGCGTCGGCATCACGTGCCTTGATCAGGGGCCGGTCGAGATGGGGCGCCGCGCCGCGGAGATGCTCATCGCGCGCACATATGACGGTTATGACGGTCCGTACCGTCTGGAGGAGATGCCGGCGCGGCTGTGCACGTTCGCGTCGACCTCCATACGTCGCTGATTCGTCGCACGATTCTTTACGCATGTTGTCCGCGTAGCTGTCGCAGCGATATGCGGCCGTGACGGTGGATACGTCGCGGCCGCGCGTTTCCGGGCTCCCGATTGTGCGCCCATGCCATATGGAAAGTGACGACACGCCGTAGTTAACCGATACACAAAGCAATGTATCCTTGTTGTTAACCGGTAATCGTAAACGGTTAACGAAAACGGTTACTCAAAATCATGTATCAGTTGACAACCCACAGAGCTCAAGGAGGAGCGGATCGATGATCGGCACCTGGATTATGGGCATCCTGCTTATCGTCTCGTTCGTCGGCTTCATCGTCTATGCGATGAAGGGCGGAAACCTGACAGTAGGATTCTTCTGCATGGCCGTGCTATGGACCGTCGTCTACTTCATCGGCGTGCCATTCGGCATCAGCGAACCTTTCGATTTCATCAATGAGACCTTCTCGAAACCGGCGCTGAACTACGGTTCCACCGCCGTGCAGATCATATTCGGCGCATGGTTCGGCCGCGTACTGGTCGACACCGGCATCGCCGCATCCATCTCCCGTCGCACGGCGGCGGTGGGCGAACGCAAGCCCGTCCTGGCGACCATCCTCATCGCACTCGTCGTATGCCTCATCTTCACCAGCGCATACGGCGTCGGATCGGCCATCGCGGTCGGCGTCATCCTCTTCCCCATCATGGGCCGCATCGGCGTTCCGAAGCATATCGCCGTCACCGTGTTCACCCTGTCCATCGGCGCCGCGATGTGGGTCAACAGCGTGCTTTTCGTGCAGTTCGCCACCTTCTACGAAGGATACGAGTCCCCCGACGGGCAGGTCGTCGAATGGGGCGACCACTACCTGAACTTCGGCATCGTCGCGATGATCGTGCAGATGCTCGCCGTCGTCGTCTTCATCCTGCTCAACGCAAAGCGCATCCGCAACGGACAGCCGTACGAAGTCGGCGATCCGAGCGACGCCGTCAACACCCCGGAAGTGCCGGTCTGGACCTACGTCATGCCCGTCGTCCCGGTCGCGCTGAGCATCTTCTTCAAATGGGACGCGGTCCCCTCGCTGCTGGTCGCGACACTGGCGACCTTCCTGTTCACCGGCAACATGAAGAGCCTGAAAAGCTTCGTCGAAAAACTGAACTCCACCGCCAGGATCGCCATCGGCGACATCGGCGGACTGCTCATCATGCTGTTCTGCCTGACGATGTTCCAGGCTGCGGCGATCAAGGCGTTGAGCAGCTTCGCCCCGGTGCTGGGCCAGTTCATCCCGAACAACGAACTCGTGCTCGCCATCGCGGTATGCGTACTCGCACCGCTCGCACTGTTCCGCGGCCCGCTGGAACTGTACGGCGCCGGCGCCGCGGTCGTCACCATCCTGCTCGGCACGGGCATGTTCAACGTCTGGTTCCTGTACGCGCTGCTCGTCATCCCGTCCATGCTCGGCGTCTCCGCCTGCTTCACCCAATCGTGGAACATGTGGTCGGTCGAATACACCGGACTGGACGCCAAGACCTTCCTCAAGACCGGCGTTCCGGTCTACTGGATCGTCTCCTTCGCCCTGATGGGCCTGGCCTCGCTGATGCTCTTCTGACCCAGCCTCCGCCACGGGCCATCCGGACAACGCATCACCAACGAATCCACAGCGCAATTCATATCAACAAAGGAGCAACACCATGACCACCATCGGCATCAACACACTGGTCTACATGCAGGAACTCAACGACGGCGCGCTGCAGTCCGAAATCCTTCCCGTCATCGCGGGCCACGGCATCACCCTGGCCGAAGTCCGCCGTGAATACATCAAAACCGACGAGGAATTCGACGCCATCGCCGAAGCCGCCCGCGCCAACGGCCTCGACCTGTTCTATTCCGTGCCGGAATCGATCACCATCAACGGCGACGTCAATCCCGGTTTCGAAGGGTTTCTGGACGAAGCCCGACGCATGGGCGTCGCAAACGTCAAATTCAACCAAGGCGACATCAAAGACGTCGACGGGAACGTCATCGCGGCGATCGACGCAGCGGCGGCGGCCCACGGCGTGACGCTGTCCATCGAAAACGACCAGACCCCGGAAAACGGCACCCTCGAATGCACGACCGCGTCGCTGCGCAACATCAAGGACAACGGCGGCCGCATCGGCTACACCTTCGACCTGGGCAACTGGTTCTGGCGCGGCGAAAACGCCGACGCCGCCTTCGCCCAACTGCTGCCGTCGATCACCGTCTTCCATCTGAAAAACGTGAACGGCGCCGCCGACCGTGCGCAGCTCTCCACGACGATGCTGGCCGACGGCGTCATCGACTGGCGGAACATGCTTCCGCAGCTGCCGGAATCCGTACCGGTCTTCCTGGAATTCCCGATCGCGGCCGACGACGTCGCGGAACAGGTCGCCGCAGTCCGCGCGGTCGTCGACTGAACCATGAGCCGCATTCCACGCAAAGCCGTCACATTGCATTCTTTCCGACATCGGCATTGCGTGGAATCGGACATATCCGGCACCATCCACCAGACGCAACACGAGCACACACAACCACAGGAAGGACCATCAATGACCGAAGTCATGACCATCGGCGAACCAATGGTGAACCTGATCGCCGACTCCCCCGAAACCTATATGGAAGCCCGCACGCTGCCCCGTCAAATGGCCGGCGCCGAATTCAACGTCGCCATCGGCGTCAGAAGGCAAGGCCATTCCATGGGCTATGTCACCACACTCGGCAACGATTGGCAGGGCTGCCTGATCGTCGACTATATGAACGGCATCGGCATCGACACCGCCAATATCCGTCGCATGGACGGCGCCGCCACCGGATATCAGCTGAAAGTGCGTTCCAGCGACGGCGAACCGAAGGTCATCTACTTCCGCGCCGGTTCCGCGGCCTCCAAAACCACGCCGGACATCGTGGACGGCATCGACTTCGACGGGCTGAAGATCCTGCATGTCACAGGCGTGTTCACGGCCCTCGCCGACAACACATACGAAACCGTCGTACGACTGGTCAAGGAAGCCAAAGCGCACAACGTGCTGGTCACCTTCGACCCCAATCCGCGTCCGACGCTGTGGGACAGCGAACGGCACATGATCGACGCCACCAACACATTGGCCTCCATGTGCGACGTCTTCATGCCGGGCCTTTCCGAAGGCCGCCTGTTCTCGGGCAGAACCGACGCGCGGGACATCGCCGACTATTATCTGGACATGGGCGTCGGACGCGTCATCATCAAACTCGGCGACACCGGATCCGCATTGTTCGAGCGTGACGCCGACGGCAACCGCATCGAAACCGTCGTTCCCAGCTTCGTCGTGGAAGTCGTCGACACAGTCGGCGCCGGCGACGGATTCGCGGCAGGCGTCATCACCGCGCTGCTGGAAGGCCTTGACGACGAACATCTCCTGGAGCGTGCCAACGCCGTCGGCGCCATCCAGGTCACCAGCGTCTCCGATTCCGAAGGCCTGCCCACCACCGAAGAGCTGGCCTCGTTCATCGCCAACACGCCGCGTAAGGAGGCATCGCTGTGAAGCTGCAAGTCGCCATCGACCGTGTCCCCGTCGAACGTGCCGTCGACATCGTCGCACAGGCCGCGCCGATCGCCGACATCATCGAAGTCGGCACATCCCTGACCAAGGAATTCGGCGTCCGTGCATTGCATCCCATCATCGAAGCCGCCGACGGCACCGCCGTATTGGGGGACATCAAAACCTGCGACGAAGGCAAATACGAATTCGACCTCGGATACGAATGCGGATTCGACTATCTGACCGTCATGGGATCGTCGTCAATGGGAACGCTGGAAGCGTGCGCGGCATCCGCGGCGGCGCATGACAGGGTCATGATGATCGACCTGCTGGAATGCGACGATGCGCGCATCGAACGGATCTCCGCGTTTCCCGACGCCGTATACTGCCTGCACACATCCGTCGATTCCGGCGCCACCGCCGACCCGGTCGCCCAAGTGCGCGCCTTCAAACAACGCCACCCGCAGATCCGGCATATCGCCATCGCGGGCGGCATCAAACGCCATCAGCTTGCCGGGCTCTCCGCGGAGGGCGTCGACATCGTCATCATGGGTTCGGCCATCACCAAGGCCGACGATATCGCCGCGGCATGCGCGGCATGCAAGGAGGAAATGAAATGACCGCAGAACAGCGTATCCTCGACCAGATCGTCGAAGAGATCCAAGGCGTCGTCGCGAAAATGGACGAATCCGACCTCGACGGCGCGATGCGGCTGATCTCCAAGGATTCCCGTGTCTACGCCGCCGGCGAAGGCCGTTCCGGATTCCAGGCGCGCGGCTTCGCGATGCGCATGATGCACATCGGCTACACCAGCTACATGATGGGTGAAACCATCTGCCCGTCCATGCATGAAGGCGATGTGCTGCTCGCCATCTCCGGTTCCGGCACCACGCGTCGCACCGTCGAAGACGCGGAGGCCGCCAAGAAGCACGGTGTGAAGGTCATCGCCGTCACCTCCAAGCCGGAATCCCCGCTGGCCGCGGCCGCGGACGCGGTGATCGTCGTGCCGGGGCGCGTGAAAGGCGAAGCCGGCGGCTCCATCCAGCTGCTCAGCTCCCTGTTCGACCAGTCCGTGCATATCGCATTGGACGCATTGTGCCTGAAGATCTCCCGTCGTGACGACGTTTCCGACGCGGACGCGAACGCGAACCACGCGAACGTGGAATAAACGACCAAACATGAGGCGTCGTACGGGAATCCTGTGCGATGTGCCGTCCCGCCGTGGCGGAATCGCAATGACGGTTCCGCTTCGGCGGGTTTTTCGTGATGCATACCGCAGGCCGTTCTGGGATCGGGCGGTCAGTGTAACAAATCCGCAGGAATCTCGCAGGATGCCCGGCATGCAATGCCTGCGAAATGCCCATGGCGGCTGATCCATGTCTGTAGGCATTTCCGCGGAAGCCCGCGGCTGCCCCTGCCGACGTCCCTCCATCATGGAAACGAGACCGGCATCGAAGGGGAAATATGAAAAGCCGGTCACAAGGACCGGCTTGAATCCGTGGAGCTAAGGGGATTCGAACCCCTGACCCCCTCCATGCCATGGAGGTGCGCTACCAGCTGCGCTATAGCCCCAAAAAAGACCCGATGATAATCATCGAACCAAGTGGAGCTAGCCGGGTTCGAACCGGCGACCCTCTGCTTGCAAAGCAGATGCGCTACCAGCTGCGCTATAGCCCCGTCTGTAAAAAATAAGCGGCCTTGGATGCCGCCGTATTTTTTATTCGGTGGGCCCGGGAGGACTTGAACCTCCGACCTCATCCTTATCAGGGATGCGCTCTAACCACCTGAGCTACGGGCCCAATCTCATGCACCTTAACGGCGCAACGAGTAGATATACTACTGGTGAAAACAAATATGTCAAAATCGAAGAGTCTTCGGCGTGTCGCGCTTGCTGCCGCATGATCGGTCGCAGGTCTGTCTATCCCCGAATCCTTGCCGCATGCTCGTTACAATGACGATATGCCATATCGCCGCACTTCACCATCAGCCAGCAATCAGGTGTTGAGCAGGGCTGACATCGATGTTGACGGCCTGCATATAGCGATCGTCCGCAAGCCGATACGAAACGTGTATCTGCGTTTGAAGCCGCCGAACGCCGACGTCGTCATATCGGCGCCGCCGCGACTGCCGCAATCGAGCATCATTGAGTTCGTACGTCGGCGTCGCTCCTGGATCGACCGGCATCGTGATGAAATGCTGCAGGCGCGGCGGCGTATCGCTGAAGGCCGGCGGAACGGCGACGTCCGCAATGGCGGCGAACAACGCGACGGCGATGCGGGCGGCGACGTCATCAATGACGGCATTGATGACGACATCGTGTGGACGCCTGAACGCATGCGTCGCGCGCGGAACGCCATCGATCGGCAGCTGCCTGCACTGCTCGCGAAATGGGAGCCCGTTATCGGCAAACGTCCTACGCGCATCACCTTGCGCATCATGAAAACACGATGGGGCTCATGCACGCCCGCCACCGGGCGGATTCGGCTGAACCTGCAATTGGGCATCATGGAGCCGAAATTCCTGGAATATGTGCTGGTCCATGAAATGACGCATCTGTGGGAGAAGGGACACGGCGCGGCTTTCCAGCGACGTATGGACCTGTTCCTGCCCGATTGGCGCGCGACGAGGCATGCGCTGAACCGGTATGTGGTGCTGCCGGCCGCGCAACCGACGCAGTGATTGGCGGAACATCATCCGCCCGCCGCGCCGCTGCCTGTGCCTGATTGGCGCCGCCTTACGCGGCCCTGCCGTGCGTGAGCTCATCCAAATGCGTGAAGACGATGTTCTTCACCTTGCGCGTGAACGGCGTCGTGCCGGCGTTGGTGAGCTGATACATCAGCAGCATCGTCGTGCCGGTGGTCGGATCGTCGCAGAAATATGTGCCCAGCCAGCCGTCCCAGCCGAATTCACCCGGATTGCAGATGGATTCGGATCGTCCGGGGCGTTGCGCGGTGCGCATGAAAGCGTTGTATCCGTAGCCGTTCTGCCAGTTTTCGAAATCGGCCTGCTGTTCGGGCGTCAATGCGGACGACGTCATGTATTGCACGGTTTCGGGCTGCAGGATGCGTACGCCGTCCAGTTCGCCGCCGTTGATCAGCATCTGTCCGAACCGCGCATAGTCGTCGACGGTGGATTTAAGGCCGGCTCCGCCCGACTGGAATGCCGGGTCGGCGCTGCCCAGATATTCGATGCCGAGATGGTCGGTCTCGACTTCGCGCAGCGGCTTTCCCGCGTTTTCGGGGCGTACCGGGTTGTTCGGATTGTCGTATACGGCCGCGAGACGGTATTGCTTTTCCGTGGGAACGTAGAAATCGGTATCGTGCATGCCGAGCGGCTCGAGGATCTCCTCACGCACGAAGTCGCCGAAACGTTTGCCGGTGACCACTTCGATGATGGCGCCGACGATATCGGCCGAAGTGCCGTACATCCAGTGCGATCCCGGCTGGAACAGCAGCGGGCTGCCGCCGAGGCGATCGGCGATTTCAACGGTGCCCATCGGGTCGTCGGAGTGCAGGCGACGGTCGATCTCATCGAATACGGTTGCCGCGTAACGGCCTGGAGCATGGTTGGAGTCCGGGTAGGTCAGGCCGGAGGACATGGTCAGCAGGTCGCGGAACACCAGGCCGCGCTGCGCGGGAACGGTCGTCGCCATTTCGGTCGTGCCGGTGCCCTGCCCGGCCATTTCCGTGGGGATGTCGTTGTCGAGCCGGTCAAGGGACTGTGCGATGACGCGAGGTTCGGCGAAGCCCGGCAGGAAATCGCTGACGGGTTCCGCCAGATCGATCAGGCCGCGTTCCAGCAGGATCATGGCGGCGGTGCCGGTGACCGGCTTGGTCTGCGAGTAGAGGCGGAAGATCGTGTCGCGTGTCATGGGCTCGTCGCGTTCGATGGAACGCAGGCCGGCCTCGTCGTAGAGGAGCTCTTCGCCGCGGCGTACCACCAGGAGGTTCGCGCCTGCGATTTCGCCGCGCTCGACCGCGGTGCCCATGGCGTTGTGAATCAGTTTCCGCGCATCTTCGTTCATCATCGTCCTTTCCGAATGACATTGTGCCACGCCGGAACGATATTGTTTGATGATTGTATTTAATGATGGGCGTTCTGTGGAAATGCAATATATCGGCGATGAGATATTGGCGGAAAGGATGGAATAATGATGATGTATTTATTGATGGCTGATATCTGATTGGAGGCGGCGAAACGGCGGCATCAACAATTTGGCGGGCGCCATCATATGCGACGGCGCCTGCCGGTCGAATCAGATCGAATCGGATCGAATCACATCGCATCAGACGTAATCGCTTCGAATCCGATCATCTCACCGTCTATGCCAAATGGCTGCGCATGAACCACTGGAACTTCTCAAGCTCCTGCAGGTGATCCTGCATGACGTTCGAGCTGACCAGATCCAGCTCGTCCAGCTCGGCGATGGCGCGGCGGTCCTCTTCGATCAGTTCCGTGTAGTGGTCGATCAGCGCCTTGAGATAGTCCTCGGTGCTGTTGCGTCCCTCCATCGGGAACTTCGTCCAGGTGCGGTAGCGGGTGATCGCATCGGCGCGGCCGTCCGGAGCGCCGCCCAAAGTGGCGATGCGTTCCGCCGTCTCGTCGGCCTGCGCCAGCAGCACTTCGACCTGCGGGTCGAGCATCTCATGCACGGCGATGAAATTCGGACCGGTGACGTTCCAATGCGCATGCTTGAGGATCAGCGCGGTCTCCTGCTCATGGCTCAGCCGATTCTGCAGAATGGCGATCGCCTTTTCGCTGGTGGCCTCGTCCAATCCCGGGACCGTGAATGCAAGCGTCATGGCTGGCTCCTTTCCTTCGTGGAAATACGTCGAAGAAATACGTCAAGGAATACGTATCTTCAGTTTACGTTTTGCAGGGCGGCATATCCGGATATTCGGCGGAGCGCGTCATCGGGATGCTTTGCCGTCCGCATGCTGTATGCGCGTCGGCTGCGCGGCGGACACGCAACGGATGCCCGTCGGACACGCATCGCCCGCGATCCGCCTTACCTGTCGGAGGCGTCGTCTGTGCCGTCGCCCTCCGCCGTCTCCTTGTGCTTGCGCACTTCAATGGTTTCGATGCGACGGCCGTCGACCTTGGTGATGACCATGTCGTAGCCGTCGTCGGAGGTCAGCGTGTCGCCGACGGCTCCCATTTTGCCGGTATTGGCGAGGAAATATCCGGCGATCGTCTCATACGGGCCGTCCTCCAATTCGATGCCGGTCAGATCGGCGAAATCCTCGATGGTGGTTCCGCCTTCGATGGTGGCGACGCCATTGGCGAAAACGTTGCCGCCGGCGGTTTTGCCGTTGCCGTTTTCGGGCAGATCGTATTCGTCGCGGATGTCGCCGACCAGTTCCTCGGTCATGTCCTCCAATGTGACGATGCCGTCGGTTCCGCCGTATTCGTCGATGACGACGGCGAGATGGATGCCGCGCTTGCGCAGCAGCGACAGGCTTGGAAGCAGCCGTGAAGTGCCGGGCAGCGAAATGCCTTCGCGGGTGACGTCGGCCACGGTTTTCGCATTCGGATCCTGCACGTCCAACAGGTCGCGCACATGCACGAAGCCGAGCACGTCGTCGAAATCCCTGCCGGTGACCGGATATCGGGAATACGGCATTTCGCGCACGAATTCGACCGCTTCCTCGATGCTCTGGTCGCCGCTGAGGAACACGACGTCGGCGCGGGGCCTCATGACTTCGGCGACGATGGTTTCGGAGGCGTCGAACACATCGTCGAGGATGGTGCGTTCGTCCTTGCTCAGGTTGGAATTGGAGTTGACGAGCACGCGCAGCTCCTCGTCGGAGACTTCGCTTTCGGTCTCGTTCGGGTCGAAGCCGAGCAGGCGGACGATGCCGTTCGTGTTCTTGCCGATCAGCCAGATGATCGGGCGGCAGACCGTGGCGAATCCGTCGATGGCCGGCACGACGGCCTTCGCGATCTGTTCGTTGCGCTGCATGGCGATGCGCTTGGGCACCATTTCGGAAATGACGATGGAACAGTACGAAATGATGAGCGTCAGCGTGATTGTGGTCAGTGGCGCCGCGATTTGCGAGGGTACGCCCCAGCCTTCCACGATCGGCACGATGAACGGTGAGATCGAGGATTCGCCGAACGATGCGGAAAGGAAGCCGGAAAGCGTGACGCCGATCTGCACGGTGGAAAGGAACGTGTTCGGGTCGCGTGCGATTTTCGCGACGCGTGCGCCGCGGGCATCCTCCTGCTCCATCTGATCGATCTGGGATCCGCGCAGGGAGACCAATGCCAGTTCTGTGCCTGCGAAAACGGATCCGAGAAGAAGGAAGACGAAGATCAGCAGAATGTTCAGGCCAAGTGACATGGATTCCACATTAGAGGAATGTCCTGTCAATTACTCGGGGCTTTTGCGGAAGGAATGATGCGGCATATGCGGCATGGTCGCGTGCGCCGCAGGCGGTGTGTGCTGTATGCAATGTGCGGGCTGTGCACGCCGCAGGAACGACGTGCGGCGCACATGCGATCCGTGGTCGTTCAGAAGCTGAGCACTTCCACCTTGCCGGAATCAAGCTGGTATCGTGCGCCGACGATCATCAGCTGCTCCGTCGCCAGTGCATGCCGGATGATTTCGGATCGGGTGACGAGGTCTTCGATGGTGTGCGCGATGTGTACGCGTTCGATGTCGTCGTGATCCTGGATTTCGGCTTCGCGGGCCTGCCATATCGACATGCCGACGGTGCGCAGCATCACCGATGATGATTCGAGGATTCGTTCATCGAGGTTTTCGATGATCGCGGCCGTTTCGTTGGCGTCGGCGCTTTCTTCGGTGACCTGATCGAGCAGGGCCTGCAATTCGCCGGTGCCCAGGTCGATGGCGGCGCATCCCTGATGGCCCATGACGACCAGCAGGCTGACATGCAGTCGGGATACGGCGTATTCCAATGATGCGATGACGCCGTCGTCGATGATCTGACCTGCGGTGCGGACGGTGAACATGTCGCCGAGTCCCGCGTCGAAGATGATCTCAGGGGCGACGCGTGAATCGGAACAGCATAGGACCGCGGCGTCCGGGCTCTGCCTTTCGATCAGCGATTCGCGTGTCTGCTGGTCCTGCCAGGGGTGTTCCGCCTTGCCTTCGGCGAAGCGGCGGTTTCCGGCGAGCATGCGGCTCCAGGTGGAATTGGCTGTTGATTCGTGCGTTTTCTCGGCATTCGACATATGCGCGTTGCCTTTCCGTGGTGGTGTTGGCATTCCTCCCCTATTATTGACGATGCTGCGTCACAACGTTGGATGTATGCCCACGGCGTGGGACGCTCAGGTGGTGGAGCGTTTGGTGACGTGCGGGATGACCAGCGTGCGCGTCGGCGGCAGGTCGGGATGCTCGATGAGTTTGATGAGCTGCTGGATCGCGACGCGGGAGATCTCCCCCGCCATCGGGTCGACGTTGGATACGGTGAATCGTGCCTGTTCCGCGTAGGAATCCGTGCAGACGGCGACAAGCGGCACATCATCGGAGCATGGGGTGATGTCAAGCTCGTTCATGAGCTGCAGGATCCAGTCCATGTTCTGCGGCGTTCGTACGGCGATGCCGCAATGTTCGTCCCGGTGCTCCATGAGCAGGTCCTGGATGTCCCAGATGCCTTGCCATCCGGCGCGGGTGGGCGTGTAGATCTCGAATTCGGCGCCGAGCACCTGGGCCGTGCTGCGCCCTTCGGTGATGAACTGCCGGGAGAAGGAATACCGCTGTGACTGCTGGTCGGCGTCGCCGATGCAGATGATGTGCTGGGCGCCGGCGTCGACAAGCTCGTTGACGGCGAGCTGCGCGATGCGCGCATAGTCCACGTCGACGGAGCTGAGCATGCCGGTGTCTTCCGCCGTGCCGATGAGCACGGTCGGTCGGTTGAGCCGCGTCAGTGCGGGGATGCGCTGGTCGTGCCATTCGATGTCGAAGACGAGCAGGCCGTCGATCTGCGATTGTCCGGCGGCGCGCTGGACGATGTCGATGTCGCCTTCGGAAGGGATGAGCGTGACGGTGTAGTCGTGTTTGCTGAGCTCTTTGAGGATTTCGGAGAGGTACGGCATGAGTTCGGCCATCTGCGTGTATTGGTCGAGTCTGACGACGACTCCGATGACGCCTGTGCGGTTCGCGGCCAGCGCGCGCGCATTGGCGTTGGGGTAATAGTTGAGTTCCTGCATCGCTTGAAGAACCCGCTGCTTGGTCTTTTCGGAGATCGTGCGACGCCCGCTCATCACATATGAGACGGTGGCCTGCGAGACTCCGGCCAGTTTTGCGACGTCCTTGGCTGTGGCCATGATGCTCGTCCCCCTTTCCGCGTTGTACGAGCGGTTATTCCAATTGTATATCTGTGTGAACGGTTTGGTGAAGCGTATAAATAATATACCGGTGAACGTTAAATGGAGGATGATGAATTCAACCGTTTGGAAAATCGCTCGTTTTTTGCGGATTCTTTGGCTTTCGGCCATTTGGGGATAATGCTTTTCCTTTGTCCTGTATGGCAACACGCCGTGGGGGGGGGCTTGGTTGCTTTATTGGATTCCCTTGGTTATATTGTTTATACGCTTCAACGATGAGCATTGATACAAAGGAGATTCGATGAAGATTCAAAAGAATACGAAGCGCATCGTCATTGGTGCCACTGCGGCTCTCGCCATGGTCATGCCGCTGGCGGCATGCGGTGGTGAAAGCGCTGATTCCTCCGCCACTTCGATTTCCATGTACTCCTACTTCAAGGAGAACCAGATCGGCGGCGTGGTCAAGGCCTTCGAAGAGAAGAACCCGGACATCAAGATCGACGTCCAGTACGGCCAGGATCCCGCCCAGTACGTCCAGACCCTGCAGACCCGTCTGGCCGGCGGCGAACCGCCGACCATCTTCAACCTGACCATGGATAACCGCACCGACGTCATGGAGGCCGGCCAGGCCCTCGACATCAGCGGCGAGGACTTCCTCGAAGGCATCGACGAATCCCAGTTCACCCTGTTCTCCCAGGACGGCAAGACCTACGCCATGCCGGTGTCCGCATGGGTCGGCGTGATGTTCTACAACAAGGACATCCTGAAGGAAGCCGGATACGATACCCTGCCGGCGACCTGGGACGAGTTCATCGAAATGGGCAAGAAGATCAACGACAGCGGCAAGACCGCATTCCTGGAGGACTTCAACACCCAGCCGTCCGGCACCTTCGAAGGCCTGCTCGCCAGCTACTACGCAGCCGAAGGCAACGCGGTCCAGGACGAGGTGATCTTCAACGGCGAATCCACCTTCGCCGATGAATGGGTCGAGCCTCTGACCGCATGGACCGACGCGGTGAAGGCCGGCGTCATCCCGCAGAAGAGCGTTGGTCTGAGCGCCGATCAGGTCAAGCAGGAGTTCCTCACCGGCAACCTCGCCGTCATGCGCTCCGGTCCGTGGGATCTCGAGGATCTGCGTGCCGCCGGCGTTGATTTCGGCGTCGCGGCGATGCCGTCGTACAAGGACGGCGAACAGTGGATCAACGGCGGCCCGGATCAGGGCTTCGCGATCTCCTCCAAGGCCAGCGAGGACCAGCAGGCCGCTGCCAAGAAGTTCCTGTCCTTCCTCAACAGTGCAGAAGGCCTGAAGATCTTCACCGAGGACGCCGGCACCACCTCCATCTCCGACCAGTACCGCAACGAGCCTCCGGAAGAGCTGAAGGACGTGTTCGAACAGTACTTCAACGAAAGCAAGTACTACTGGGTCAACTTCGCCAAGGGACCGAGCGCCATGTCCGCCGAGATGGCCGCCCAGCAGCAGATGCTGGTCCAGGGCAAGACCACTCCGGAAGACTTCGCCAAGGCCATGGACGCCAAGTGGGCCGAAGCGAGCAAGTGATCCGACTCATATAACCTCGTTTTCCTCACCTTCTTCTCCGCATAACGGGATTCGCGCCGGTATGCCGCCGTCAAAGGTCGCGTCGGCGCGGGTCCCTTTTTCATGCGCGCTCTTCCAATAAGCAATGGTTTACGATAGGAAAGCTCCGAATACCATGACTTCCGCAAACACAACCCTCCGGCGCAACAGGCGTCCGGGACGCTTCACGGCCTCGTTCTACGAGAACATGGCCTCGTTCTGGTTCCTGCTGCCGATCATGCTGATCTTCGTCGTATTGACGGCCGTGCCGCTCGCCCAGTCGTTCTTCTATTCCCTGACCGACTACGACGGCTACTCCACGACCTTCAAGTTCGTGGGAATCCAGAACTACATCACCATCTTCCAGGACCCCAAGCTGCTCACCGCATTGGGCTTCACGCTGCTGTACTCGTTCTCCGTCACGATCATCGTGACCCTGCTGGCCATCCCGCTGGCGGTGACGCTGAACAAGGCCATGTGGGGCCGCAGCTTCGCCCGCTCCCTGTTCTTCTTCCTGGGAGTCCCGGCACAGGCCATCATCGGCCTCATCTGGCAGTACATCTTCTCCCCGCTTGACTCCGGTGTGATGAACAAGGTCCTCAACGCCATCGGATTGGAATCCGTGCAGTGGCTGTCCGACGACAACTGGGCGCGGTTCTGCGTGATCTTCGTGGCCATCTGGATGCAGGTCGGCTGGCATGCGACCCTGTACCTCGCATTCCTGCAGACCATCCCCTCCGACCTCTACGAGTCCGCAAAGGTCGACGGCGCGAATTCGTGGCAGCAGTTCATCCACATCACCCTGCCCCAGCTCACGCCGGGCATCGTCACCTCGCTGTTCCTGCTGATGACCAGCGCGCTGAAGATCTACGATCTGCCATACACGCTTACCGGCGGCGGTCCGGGATATGCGACCAACACGATCACCCAGTCCATCATCCTGAGGGGCATCGGACAGTCCGAATACGGTCTCGGCTCGGCGCTCTCCACGCTGTTCACCATCGCCTGCATCGGCGTCATCGCCATTCAGATGGGCATTTCCAATGCGGTTCAGAGGAGATTCCAATGACACAGTCCCAGAAAGATCTCATTCGCAAGATCATCCGCACCGTCGTGGTGCTCGCCCTGGCCCTGGTGTGCGCAGTCCCGTTGTACTACGTGATCATCAGCTCCTTCAAGACCTCGGTCGACATGATCACCAATCCGTTGGGTCTGCCGAAGGAATGGACCTTCACCAACTACGTCGATGCGTTCGCGGACGGAAAGATCATCCGCGCCTTCGCCAACACCATCATCGTCACCGTCGTCGCCGTGTTCCTGCAGGTGCTCGTCGGCTCCATGGCCGCCTACGGCGTCATCCAGAAGAAGTCGAAGTTCACCGTCATCGTCGGCTCCATCCTGATGATCACCTTCGCCATCCCGGCCCAGGCCACACTGCTGCCGCTGTACAAGATGGAATCCTCTCTGCATATGGTCAACACCCTGTTCGGCCTGATCACGCTGTACATGGGAAGCAGCGTGTTCTGCTACTTCCTGATCGTCGGCTACATGAAGTCCCTGCCGCAGGAGCTTTTCGAAGCCGCCAAGATCGACGGCGCCGGCCCGTTCCGCATCTATCGCCGGATCGTGCTGCCTCTGATCAAGCCGATTCTGACCACCGTGGTCGTCTTCCAGACCATGAGCACGTGGAACGACTTCCTGCTGCCGAGCGTGTTCCTCTCGTCCACCGACAAGCAGACCGTCGTGCTGCAGGTATACAACGCGGTCCAGCAGTTCACCACGAACTGGCCGCTGTTCATGACCATCACCGTGCTGGCGCTGCTTCCGGTGTTCATCTTCTTCTGCTTCTGCCAGAAGTGGATCGTGGCCGGACTGGTCGCCGGATCGGTCAAGGGCTGACGGCAACGAAACGACCGGCATCCGAAACTTCGAGCTTTCCGTTCGGATGCCGGTTTTTACAACAAAGGAAAGCATCTTCGGTCTTCAACCATCATTCGCATAAAGGAACGCTTCCGTTATGACCACCATCAATTTCGGCAAAGGCGCCGCACTGCTCGACGATGTCACGGGTGCGCCGCTCTCCTTCACCCATCAGAACGCCGCACGGCGTCGATATCTGCTCGACGATTCGCTGATGTGGCAGACCTGCGAGCATCATTGGGGCGTGGGCTCCGTGGTGACCGACCGTGGCGCCGCCTGCTGGAACATGCCTTCCTCCAGAACACCGCTCGACGAGTCCACGGAGCGGCTCTCCTACGACCTGGCTGTCGCCGGACTGTCTTTGGAGATCACGCGCGGCGGCGGGGAGCGCCTGAGCGAGCGGTTCGAATGGCGCAATACCGGCGATTGCCCGGTGCGCATCGAAGGACTGGGCATCCAGACGCCGTTCAACGACTGGTATCCGGGCGGCATGCGCGCTTTGACCGAGTGCGTCAACACCCACATCTTCACCGGTGACGCATGGTCCTGGGTGCTGGCTGAACCGATGTCGGGCATCGGCCCCGACGACCCGGCCCTTGGCCTGATCGTGCGCGAAGGATCCCTGTGCGCCTACTCCATCGAATCCCGCACACAGGTGACCAGCTCCAACACCCGCGGGCATATCGTGCTGTGCGTCACCGACCATGCGCTGAATCCCGACGCCTTCGGCGGACAGCCCGTGATCACGCTGCAGCCGGGCGAATCCTACGTGCTGCGCTGGGAACTGGGCTGGTACACCGATCGCGAGGCCTTCCTCGATGACACCCGACCCATGGCGACCCTTTCCGAATACGCCTCCACAATGGGCGGCTCGATCGACATCACGACCGGCGTGCCGCTGCATTGCATCAAGGCCGCCCTGCCGGCATACGCTCCGGGCCGCACCTGCGCGGGCGGGATACTGGAGGAGCCCACCTGCGCGGACATGCGCATCGAGGCCACCGAACACGGCTATCGTGTGACTGCTGACCGACCGGGCATCTATACCCTTGGCATCGGGGAGGAGGGCCACGTCGGACGTGTCGACGTGCTGTTCCACAACACCGTCAAGGAAACGGTGCAGGCGGTATGCGGCTATGTGATGGCCCATCATGTCGCGGTCGACCGGCCGGGGCTGCTCGCGGCCGGCATCGTGCCGGTGGACACGCGCACCGGCATGCGCGTCGACGACGGCGGATGGTCCGACTGGACGGATGGCTCCGAGCGCATCAGCATGGCCGTCCTGCTGCAAAAAGCCATCAACCGCGGCTGGATCGGCACGGAGGACGTGCTGCCGCAGGCGCAGTCCGTTGTGGACTCGTGGCGGGAATTCCTCATGACATACCTGATCGACGATTCCTACCGCACCCGTCGCGGGTCCTCGCAAAGCGAGGACACCTTCGGCGAACGCATCTACGACATGCCGTGGATCGTTGAGTTCTTCTGCGACCATTACGAAGCCACCGGCGATGCCGCGGATCTGGACATGGCGTTCAACCTGCTGACGAGCATGGCCGCGCTGGGCGGCGAGCATTTCCTGGCGATCAGCTTCGGCGAAGTCAGCTCCCGCACGGCCCGCTACCTGCGCGACGCCGGTCGGGCCGACCAGGCCGACTCGGTGGAAGGCCACGTCGTCGCCAGCGCCGACTACTTCCTGGGCATCGGCAAGGACCTGCCCGACCACGAAGTCGCCTACGAGCAGTCCATCACCGCACCGTTGGTGAACCTGTACATCGAAGCGCACCGCATCACCGGCGACGCCCGTTACCTTGCCGCCATCGAAGAGACGCTGCGCTGGCTGCTGGCCTTCGGCGGCCCCCAGCCCTCCGTGCGTCTCAACGGCATCGGACTGCGGCACTGGGACGGATACTGGTTCGGCATCTGCCGTCAGTTCGGCGACGTGTTCCCCCACTATTGGACGTCCCTGACCGCGACCGTGCTGGCTCGTCTTCCCATGGAACTGCGCACCGCCGATACCGATGCGCTGGCCTTGCGCATCATGCGGGCCAATATGGCGAACTACAACCCCGACGGTTCGGGCACCTGCGCGTTCATGTATCCGTCCAGCATCGGCGGGCAGCCGGCGCATCGTGCGGACGCCCTGTCGAACGACCAGTACTGGCATCTGGCGATCTGGCTGCGATTGATGGATGCAGAAGGGTTCCCGGAAGTCTGAATATGCAGGCGCGTCCTTCCGTCGGATGGGCGCGTCATGTCGTCTTACACCGGCATTAAGAGGCTGTCGCCATCATCGGCGTCGGCAGCTGCCACGGGGGCAAATGAGGAAAAGGGTTTTGGTGGGGGGCGAGTGACGATGTGGCACCGTCCTTACACCAATCGGCGATATGACGTTCGTGTCGTTTCGCCGGCAAGGAAAGGAAACAAGGAATGAAAATCACTACCCGACGCATTGTCGGCGGCTTTCTTGCGACGATGCTGCTGACAAGTCTGGGCGCGTGTTCGCAGGAGGCCGACGGGGCGCATCCCGCGGCCGCGGATCACGTCTCCGTCCTCGAAGTCGGTGACGCTCAGGGCGAGAAGGCCGCCGATGGCGGTGACGAGGTCGCTCTGGGCCGGAACCTGATGAACAACGGCAGCTTCGAAAACGGCGACGATGCTGGTTGGACCGTGAACTACAAGGTCGGCAGCGACGATCGTGTGGACGGTCAGAACACCAACGGCGTCGATACCGGCAACCATCATGAAGGCCAGTACGGATACAATTTCTGGGACCGCGTCAATCTGACCGAGGCGGAATTGTCGCAGAGCCTTGAACTGCCCAAGGGATGGTATACCTTCACGGGGTCCGGCGTCGGCGATGCAGGATCCGGCGACGCCACTGTGTTCGTGCGTCCCGTCGAAGCCGATGGAACGTTCCAGGGATGGAATGAGAACCTGACCCTCGCCGGCGGCGGCAACTGGGACACCCGTTCCACGACGTTCCACTGGGACGGCGGCACGGTGGAAGCGGGCTTCTCGGTCAAGATGGCCAAGGCCGGCGGATGGATGGCGTTTGATGATTTCAGCCTGGTCCGTGAGGCGCCGGCCGACGAGATCACCGGCATCGTCGTCGAATCCGTCGGTAGGACCGAATACAACATCGGAGAGGCGATCGACAAGTCCACCGTCAATGTGCGCATGACCATGAGCGACGGCACCAGCATCCCGTTGGGCAGTGATGCCTGGGATATCGTCTCCTACGATCCGAATAGGACGGGCGAGCAGGAAGTGACGATCGCCATGACGGCCGACCCGGACAAGACCACGACGTTCAAGGTCACCGTCGGGGTTCCGGAAGACCTTGCGGCACTGAAGAGCCTGAAGCTGCTGTCCGCCCCGAACCACACCACGTATAGGAAGGGCCGTTCCCTTGATCTGACCGGCATGGTGGTGGCCGGATATGCCGAAGACGGCACCGAACGCATTCTGGAGGCCAATGAGTATACGGTTTCCGGATTCGACGCCCAGACGGTCGGTGAACAGACCATCACCGTGGCGGTCGCAGGGCGTCCGGAACTCTCCGTCGGCTTCACCGTGAATGTGGTCGAGGCCGCTGCAGGCACGTATGAGATCACAACGCTCGGCTCCGACAGCGAGGACGGCGTGGTCTCCTATGCTGACGGCGTCGCGACCGTCAACCTGGATAAGGTGCCCGCCGGCAACGGCACGGTGACGGTGAAGCGCGGCGCCATGCCGCAGGGCATCACCGCGCTGAACTTCACGGACGCCTCCGGCGATGTGATGGATCTCGTCATCGAGGATTGGGCGATGGCCCAGCAGAACGGCGTCCCGACATTGGCCTCCGTTCGGTTCCCGGACGGTTTGGACACCCTGTGCATCGGTGACAGCGCGTTCTTCCAGTACACGTCCACAGGCTCCGCCGCGCTGGCCTCCGTGCGCTTCCCCTCCGACGTGTGGACGCTGACCATCGGCGACAACGCCTTCCGTCAGGACGTGCACGCCTCCGCCGCGCTTCGCACCGTCACCTTCCCGCAGAACAACCATGAGCTCGTCATCGGCGATCAGGCCTTCCGTCAGAAGTACGGCGAATCCGGCGCCCTGGAATCCGTCAACTTCCCGGCTTCGGGCATGGACCGTCTTGAGATCGGATACCGTGCGTTCTCCGCGAATCCGAGCTACCAGGCCGGCATCGCGCTGAAATCCGTGTATTTCGGATTCGATGAGGCCGGCGCGCCGAAGACCATCGTCATCGGCAAGCAGCCGTTCCATTACGGTTCGCCGCTGCACGAAGGCGATCTGAACGTGATCGCGCAGTGGGAGGGCGATCCGGAACGTCTGGATGACGTGATGCCCGGACTGTTCGGCGAATACGCACTGGCCCCGGGAACCGTGGCCCAGGCGCGGTCCGTTCGTTTCGAGGCCAATGACAGCGGTTCCGCATATCGCGCGACCGCGATTCCGGGCGACATGGGACTCGTTCCCGTCGCAGATCGATATGAGCAGACCATTCCGTCGGAAACGCCGATGCGAGAAGGCTACACGTTCTCCGGCTGGAACGCCGCGTCGGACGGCTCCGGCGAGGCGTATCAGGCCGGTGGCCGCCTGTCCGTCGCTCCGGGCGATGACATCGTGCTCTACGCGCAGTGGCAGGCCAACGACGCGTCCGTCACGTATGACGCCAATGCGGGAGAAGGTACGGTCACGGCCGTCGACGGCCATACCGAAGAGACCTTCACCGTGTCGGACGGCAGCGGGCTGAAGCGCTCCGGTTATTCGTTCTCCGGATGGAACACCTCCGCTGACGGCACCGGCGAGGAATATCAGGTCGGCAGCTCCCGTACGATCCCCGCGGGCGGATTGACCCTGTACGCGCAGTGGGAGAAGTCCGATGAGCCGGTCGATCCCGACAAGCCGACCGATCCAAGCCAGCCCGGCAATCCGGAGACCCCCGCCAAGCCGGGTGATTCGGCGAATCCGAACGAAGGCATCGGTGACACCGGCTCCGCAGTCATGGGCGTCGGCATCGTCGCCATCGTCGCAGCGGCCGCCGCCCTCATCATCACCCAAATCCGTGCCAAGCGCCGTCAATGAATCGGATTCCGTAAGGAGAATCATCAACAATGACTACACATAATCATGTTGGGGCCAGGCGTTCCCTGGCCCGCCGCCTGACAATGGCGGTTGCCGGTATCGCGGCGGCGGCCATGGCTGTCTGCCCGATGGCGTCCGCAGAGGCGGTCGACGCACAGTCCTCCCCATTGAGCGTCCAGCAGGTTCTGGAACGCGACGGACAGGCATTGCTCGACACCGGTGTGCTTGATCTGCAGACGCCGCAGCAGGCGACCGTGCTCACCCCGGATGAGCTGGCCGCAACCGATACGAACACCGCCCTGGTTCGTCTTGACAACAACAAGATCACGTTCATGGTCAAGGACGAGAACGGCGAAGTGCGTGAATTCCTGCCGATGGCCACGGAAACCGGCTTCTGGGACTCCCGCTCATGCGAAGGCGTGTACGCCGTTCGCCAAGACAAACTGTTTTCCTGCGTGACCTCTCAGCAAAGCCCGTTCTATCAGGACGGCGACTATGAGGCGGGCATGCGGGAGGCGTTCCGCCAGATGAAGGAGGACTACGGGTTCAACACCGTGCAGATCACCGTCAACTGGGCGGAATGGGATCGCACCGTCGACCCCGACAATCCGCAGTTCGACTTCGCCGTGATGGACGATCTCGTCCAGTGGGCGGACGAAGCGGGGCTGAAGGTGTTCTGGGTGCTGTTCTTCCACATCCAGCGCAATATGCCGGCATATGAGGACGGCGTCCGCCCTGCGGGATATGAGGAGGACGAGGCCAGCCGAACGAAGACGTCCGTGTATAACCTTGCCGATGAGGGAGGCTACAGCTACGGCGTCCAGTGGGGTGGCGGCAACAGGACGGTCGACAGCTACACCGCTTTGCATAATGGAGACGCCGCGGTTCCGGAAATGTACCCGGAATACTGGCATCCGGTCATCCATAAGCAGTTGATGACCGCCCTGCATACCCTCGCCAAGCATTATCGCGACAGCGACACCGTCATCGGCTACCAGGTCGGCAACGAGGAGGGCCTGTGCGGCGGCGACGACTACAACTATTACGATAATCCGAACAGCGCCAATCCGTACTACCAGGCCATGTTCCAGCTGTGGCAGGATCGGACCGGCAGCTCCGACAAGGTCCTTTTCCGCAAGGAGCTCGGCTTGGGCGTGTGGCAGTCGATGGTCGGCGCGATGCGTGCCGAGGATCCGTATAAGGTGCTGACGACGAACTTCCAGTCCTCCGACGTGGACAAGGATCCGACCAATCCCCGCAATTCCGGCGGCCAGGATCTGGACTTCTACCGCGATGCCGGCCTGGACCTCATCGCGCCGATGTACTACGGCGGCACTGAGAACGTGCGGCATAACGTCGACGACTTCTACGGTTCCTCCGATTCCGACCTGTCCTCCGTGGCGCAGGAGCTGCCGGGCCTGTTCCCGTCCGAAATCGGCATCGGCTGGGACCGTGGGCCGGACACCCAGAGCGACATACTCGACACCTTCGCGCGAGGCGGCATCGGCTTCGGTCTGTATTCGTTCGGCGAGATGCAGTCCACGGCCGTCCAGATGAAGAAGACGGTCCGCAGCCTGATGGAAATCTCCACGGCCTACGAGCATGAGTTGTGGTCGGCTCAGCCGGTGAGCGCCGACAGCACGAACAACATCCATATGACCACGGCGGATCCGAACATGACGTTGACCACGCTGGAGACGGCGGACGAAAACACGGCCATGGGGCTGCTGTGGTGGGACTACCACAACGGTGCGGGGCAGGTGGCGTCCCGGCCCGTCACCGTGACGGTCCGTGAAGCCGGAACCTACACCGTCGAAGCCATGGTCAACGACAACACCGACCATGCGCGGACCGTGCAGTCCGTGACCGCGACGGTGGACGCCGGTGGCTCCATCGCCTTCGACGGCATCGCCATGGATGATATCAGCTCCGCCTTCATCAAGGTGAGCAAGGTCCAGTGATGGCATAGCCGCTCCCTGTCCGTGAAAAACGGCGCGATGTTTCACATGAAACATCGCGCCGTTTTTCACGGACAGGGTCGTGTCGGTTCCGAGTCAAGGTGAGCATCCTCACATCATGCCGACGGCGGAAGGCCGTGTGCGGCAAACCGCTGCTGCCATACGATGGAAAGGCAGTTCCGCACGCCGAAGTGTCCGTCTTCCCGGATGCCGGCGCCGAATGACTGGAGGACAACCATGACGATGCTGCAGCACGAAATCACCGACTTCACCGCAAACGTATTCCAGAACGACGAATTCAAGACCCTGACCAAGCAGGATGTGCTCGGCCACTGGTCCGTGTTCTTCTTCTACCCGGCCGACTTCACCTTCGTCTGCCCGACCGAGTTGGAGGACCTCGCCGAAAAGTACGAGGACTTCAAGAAGGCCGGTTGCGAAATCTATTCCGTATCCTGCGACACGCATTTCGTGCACAAGGCATGGCATGACGCCAACGAAAAGATCGCCAAGATCGAATACCCGATGGTCGCCGATCCGACGGCGACGCTTGCCCGCGATCTCGACACCTACAACGAAGCCGACGGCCTGGCCGAACGCGGCACCTTCATCCTCAACCCCGAAGGCAAGGTCGTGGCCTACGAAGTCATCTCCTCGAACGTCGGGCGCAACGCCGACGAGCTGCTGCGCCGCGTGCAGGCCTCCCAGTTCGTCTACGAGCACGGCGACCAGGTCTGCCCCGCCAAGTGGCAGCCGGGCGAGGAAACCATCGAACCGAGCCTGGATCTCGTCGGACAGCTCTGATCTGCTCTGAATCACTGGTAAACAAATATCTCCCCTTCGCGCGACTGCCGTATCCAGCAGGCGGCGGAGGGGCTTTTTCCATGAAAGGCGATTCATGCAAGACAATCTTTACGACGTCATCGTCGTCGGCGGCGGCCCCGCCGGTCTGACCGCAGGCCTGTACCTGGCCCGTGCGCGCTACCGCGTGCTGATCCTTGAAAAAGGCGATTTCGGCGGCCAGATCACCATCACCGACGAAGTGGTGAACTATCCGGGCGTACGCCGCACTTCCGGGCAGGCGCTGACCGCGACGATGCGTCAGCAGGCGCAGGATTTCGGCGCGGAATTCATGTCCGCCGAAGCGACCGGCCTCGACGTCGACGGCGACATCAAAACCGTGCACACCACTCGCGGCGACCTCAAGGCATTCGGCATCCTGATCGCCACCGGTGCCGCCCCCCGCAAAATCGGCTTCTCCGGCGAAAGCGAATACGCCGGCCGCGGCGTCGCCTACTGTGCGACCTGCGACGGCGAATTCTTCGCAGGCAAGGAGGTTCTGGTCATCGGCGGCGGCTTCGCGGCTGCGGAGGAAGCGGTGTTCCTGACCAAATACGCCAGCAAAGTCACCATTTTGGTACGCGAAGACGACTTCACCTGCGACGCTTCCGTCGCGGCGGAAGCAAAGAACAACGAGAAGATCGAAGTGCGCTACCACACCGTGCTTGACGGCGTGATCGGCGGTGTCGGCGGCTTGAAGGAAGCCATGATCCGCGACGTGCGCACCGACGAGGAATCCGTGTGGAAGCCCGCCGGCGACGGCAGCTTCGGCGTGTTCGTATTCGCTGGATACGTGCCGGCCACCGACCTGGTCAAAGGCGTCGTGGAACTGGACGAGCAAGGCTACGTCGTCACACACGGCTATTTGGAAACCTCCGTGCCGGGCGTATACGCGGCGGGCGATCTGCGCGTCAAGAATCTGCGCCAGGTCGTCACCGCCACCGCGGACGGCGCCATCGCCGCCGTGGAATTGGAGCGTTACGCCAAGCAGATGAGCGAAAAGACCGGGCTTGTGCCGCCGCGCCCCGACAATACCTCATCCGCTTCCAAGGCGGAGGCCGCGAAATCGGAAACCGCGCAATCCGCGAAAGCCGCATCCTCCCCCGCCGCGTCCTCTTCCGCATCCTCCTCCGCAGCACGCAAATCCGGCGAAATCTTCTCCGAAGCCGTGCGCGCGCAGCTGGCAATGGTATTCGGTCGGATGGCGAAACCGGCCACACTGGTCCTCGAATTGGACGACACCGCAGCATCGGCGGAATTGCAGCGGTTCATCGACGATATGGTCGCCCTGTCCGACGGCAAGCTGCGCAGTGTCTCCTTCGACGCCGCCGGCAGCGTCATCGGCGGCGATGCGGCTCCTGCGATCACATGCGCGGATGGCGCCGCAATCGGCTGCGCCATCGAAACGGATGACGCGGGCCGTGCGGTCTTCGACGCCTCCGATGTGATGCCTTGCGCGCGGCCATGCGTGCGAGTCTGCGTGAACGGCGAAGAATCCGACGAACTGGTCTACACAGGCCTCGCCTTCCACGGCGTGCCCGGCGGCCACGAATTCAATTCCTTCGTGCTGGGCCTCTACAACGCGGCCGGCCCCGGACAGCCGCTCGGCGAGGAACTGGCGGAACGCGCCATGTCGATCACGCAGCCCACGAACGTGACCGTCCTTGTGTCGCTGACCTGCACGATGTGCCCGGAAACCGTGCTGTCCGCGCAGCGCATCGCGTCGCTGAACCCGAACGTGCGGGCCGAGGCGTACGACGTGTCGCGCTTCCCCGAAATGAAGGACCGGTATGGCGCGATGAGCGTGCCCTGCATCGTCATCGACGGCGCCGACGGCGGCCAGCGGGTGGAATTCGGCAAGAAGAACATCCCGCAGATGCTCGATCTGCTGGGCGCATAGCCGCTCGTCCCGTTTCCCGTTTTCCGTTCTTTTCCATCCTTGAGCCGGCCACTTGCCTGTCCGTGTCCAGGCTGCGCGCCGGCTTTTTGGCTTGGCAGCGTCCAAAACTGCTGTATTCGACGAGGGCAGTGCGCAAAAAGTGACGAAAATGATGGTGCAAACGTCACTTTTTGCGCAGTGGCTTCGTCCAAGGCCGCGGTTTTGGATGTAAAAGTAATCGAAAGCCGGAGAAGCAGTCCGATCTTCACTGCTTGTCATCACTTATTTGTGTGTCATTGCCGGCTTTCACCCATTTTTTTTTTTCTTTCAAGCTGTCAGAAGATGTGCCGAAAGTATTCCTGCAAGGTCAAAAGCGTTGATATTAAGCCGTTTTTCGACTTTATCCTTCGCTTATCCTTTCAATGATTCCAACATGTTAGCACCCTATTCTTTCATGTTGGAATTATTGAAAGGATAAATGAAAGGACGCAATGAAGTGGTGCCGTTGTTTGTTTCGCAATTCGTGGGCAGGCTTTCGCAGCAGCGGAGTCACAGCATTCAACCGGCGCCGGAATCCACTATGGATGATTTGGATCCGAATGCCCGCAATACGTTGCGCGAGCATATCCGTCTATCCAATGCGCGCAGTTCGCTGCTGGCATTCGATGACGAGGAATTCGACAGGGCCTTGGAATTGGTCGTAGACGGTCCCAATGGCATGCAGCCATCTGTCGCCGGATTACTGACTATAGGCAAAACGGCTGCTTTGCGGCGTTCTGTGCCGACGGCCACTGCGGTGTTTCAGGTCATGCAGGGAACTTCGCCGAGGATCAATACGGATCCCTTCGCCATGCCTGTGGTCAGTATGTTCGATCATATCGATGATCTGATGCGGCCTTGGAATACGGATCATGAAATCATGAGCGGCCTGCTCCATATCAACGTCGCGAATTTCGATCATCAGGCCTTTCGTGAAGCCATGGTTAACGCGTTCTGCCATCGTGACTATGCGAAGATGGGATCCGTTCGTTTCCTGATCGATGATGATGGCCGAGGAAGAACGGCGGCGCGGCGCGCCCCTGTCGGTATGGTCGATGATTGTGCTGTCTGTGCTCAGAGAGCATCGTCGTTTGACGATGAATCAGTTATGCGCGTTTTCCCAAGTGGAGAATCGTCGCATTACCAGTGCGGTCGCCGACTTGATTGAAACCGGTCTGATTGAAGATGCTGGCAGCGGTCCCTCCAGGATTGTGATGTTAAGTTCCCGCTATCGCAAAGAGCATGATTCGATGACGTCGTATGCGAAGCAACGCGGAACGGAATCGGCGCGGCGTAATGCCATGGTGATGGAATTGGCCGAAAAGAACGGGGGCAGCATAAAGACCGCTGACGTCATGGAATTATTCGGATTGTCGTATATCAGCGCATATCGGTTGCTGAAAAAATTGGAGCAGTCGGGCAAACCGAAACATGAAGGGAACGGGCCGGACTCCCATTATGTGATGGTCTGATGATTCTGGTCGTGATGTCTCTGATTAGATTGGGGCTTTCGATCGGAAACGTCCGGCATGACGGTTTTGGACGTATTCTGGGATTAAATCCAAAACCGCGCCAAAAACAGTGTGGGCGTGACCGGGGTTTCCGGTCGCGCCCACACTGCCATACGCGGTTACGCCTGGAATCAGCCGGTGTTCTGCAGGCCGGCTGCGACGCCCGAAACGGTGCACAGGATCAGGTAGATGAAGCCCGCCTGCTGGCTCTGGCTCAGCTCTTCCTTATCCACGCGCTTGCGCAGCGAACGCAGCGTCAGCACCTGGGTGACGGACAGCGCGTCCACATACGGGGAGCGGATGCGGATGGCCTGGCCGAGCACATGGCGGTGCTGCAGCGGCCATTCGTCGCCGACGATCTTCAGGACCCAGCTGCGGGTGAGTTCCATTTCGTCGAGGACCTTGTCGCGCAGGTCGTCACGGTCGCCGAGCGCCAGATACATCTTGGCGATGCGCTCGTCGGTCTTCGCCAGCGACATTTCGATGTTGTCGATGAACGTCGAGAACAGCGGCCATTCCTGATACGCCTTGCGCAGCATGTTCAGATCGCCGAACTGTTCGCATGCGGAACCGAGACCATACCATGCGGCCAGATTGATGCGGGCCTGGGCCCAGGAGAAGATCCACGGAATCGTGCGCAGATCGTCCAAGGACTTGGCACCCAGACCGCGCTTCGCCGGGCGGGAGCCGATCGGCAGCAGGCCGACTTCGGTCAGCGGCGTGACCGTGGAGAACCACGGCGCGAAATCATCCGTGTTCAGCAGATCCAGATAGCGGGCATGCGCGGCTTCATCCAGCGTGCGGGCCATGTCCGCATACTTGTCCGTCATATCCGTGTTGATCTTTTCGACGCTTGGAGCGGATTGCAGCAGCGTCGCGCCGGCGACGGACTCGACATGGCGGATGGCCAAGGCCGGATTGCCGTAGCGGGCGAAAATGACCTCGCCCTGTTCGGTGAGCTTGAAACGGCACTTGACCGAACCGACCGGCTGCGCCAGCACGGCACGGTTGGCCGGGCCGCCGCCGCGGCCGACGGCGCCGCCGCGGCCATGGAACAGCGTCAGATCGATGTCATGCGACTCCGCCCACTTCGCGATGCGTTCCTGCGCGGAATGCAGCGCCAGCGTCGCGGAGGTCGGGCCGGCATCCTTCGAGGAATCGGAGTAGCCGAGCATGACTTCCATCTTGCCGCCGGTGGCCTTCAGACGAGCCTGCACCTCGGGGATCTTGATGATGTCCTCAAGCACGTCCACCGAATTCTGCAGATCCTCAAGCTGTTCGAACAGCGGGATCACATCGATGGTCGGCATATCTTCCGGATGGGAGAACGACAGACGATTCAGCTCATACACGTCCTTGACGTTCTGGGCGCTCTTCGTGAACGAGATGATATAGCGGCGGGCGGCCTTCATGCCGTTGCGCTTCTGAATGGCGCCGAGTGCGCGGAACGTGTCCAGCACCTCATGCGTCATCGGCTGCAGCGGTCCGCGTTCGCCGTGCAGACCGTGCTCGCGGATGTCCTCCAAGGCGCGGGAGTGCACGACGGAATGCTGGCGGAATTCCATCTCCACCATGTGGAAGCCGAAGGTCTCGGCCTGCCAGATCAGATCCTGCAACGGCCCGTACGCGGCGCGCTTGGCGTTGGCGTCGGCCAGCGAACGCTGCACGGTCTTCAGGTCGGCGATGAAATCGTCGCAGCTCTGATACATCAGGTCGGCGTCGCGTTCGATCGTGTAATGCAGACGATCGGCCATGACCAGCATGACGGCGCGATGCATTTCCTTGGTGGAGATCAGCGCGGCCTTGTCGGTCAGACGCTCGCTCATTTCCTTCTGATGATTCCACAGGCTCTTGAGCTCATCGCTCGGCGGAGTCGTGTCGTTTTCCATCGTCATGTTCTTGCCGACGGTACGCGTGGCCTCTTCCAGCGCGGCGAGCACATGGTCGCTGAACTTGCGGGCCACCTGACGGCTGACCTTCGCGGTGACGTTCGGGTTGCCGTCGCGGTCGGAGCCGATCCAGCTGCCCGGATGGAAGAACGCGGGGCATTCCGGAGGCACCATGCCGGCCTTGTCGCCGAGCAGCCAATCGTCGAAACGACGGTATACCAGCGGAATGGTCTGGAACAGCGTGTTGTCGAAAATGTCGAGAATCGTGTCGGCCTCTTCGACGGGGGTCGGCTTCTTCAACGCGATCGGCGACGTGCGGAACAGCGCGTCCACCTCGTTGAACAGGCGACGGTAGTTTTCCTTCTTGTCGGAGCCGCCGAGAAGCTTATGCCTGACCAGCAGTTCGGAAATGCGGCGGATCTTTCCTTCGACAGCCTTGCGTCGCGCCTCGGTCGGGTGGGCGGTGAACACCGGATGGAATTCCAGACGTTCCAGCAGCTCCTTGGCCTTGGCCGGACCCATTTCGCCGATGAGCTTGTGGTAGGCGCAGGTCATTTCGTTCACCGGATCGACCGCCTGGTTCTCGTCGACCTGGGCCTCATGCTCCTGCAGCACGGAGACGCGGTAGTTTTCCTCGCACAGGTTCGCGAGGTGGAAGTAGGTGGCGAATGCACGGGCCAGAAGCTGCGCATCGTGCAGATTCATTGAGTCGATGGTCTTGACGGCCATCATCAAATCGTCCTGCTCCGGGTGGGTGTCGGTGAGCGCGCCGGCGAAACGTTCCGCACTGGCATCCACCGCATACTGGCGGACGGTGTCGAACGTGGCGAGCAGCTGCTCATCGAATTCGCCGAGGACCTCGCGCAGAATCTGCAGGCACAGGTCCATGTCGGCTTTAAGGGATACGGGAAGATCGCGCTCTTCGGGGCCCTTGGTCCCGGTGCCGGACGTGGTGATAATCGCGTCCGCGGGCGTGATCTGTTGATCATTATCTGTCATCAGACCTCCTTCTTCCAAACATTCGGTTGCTCGGTCTACTGGTCATCCGCGGCTCCTCCGCGGTTGTTTTGGCCAGTCGTTGCGAGCCCACAGCCGTTGTTCGGCAAGTTGGTGAATATTGTATGCCCGACCGAGCGACAGAAACGGTGTTTTGACCAAAATTCGCCGGCCGGGCCCGGGACGACGTCGTCTCCGGCCGATTGTGGGTGGGGTTGGAGTACATATGTATATACGTGAGTTCAGAGCATGCGCATAGCGAAAACGAAGGAAGCGGCGCCGCCGCGGTGACCAAATACCATACGCATTCCATTCCGCTTGATATGGAGGATATCGAAAGGGATTGGGACAAGCCCATCACCGAAGCGGGCATCGCGGCGAAGGCCAGCGTCATCGTTCGTGTCGGCATGCTTGATCTGGGTGCCGGCACGGGCAGTTTCCGCGTTCGTGAGATGATGCATCGTCTCGCCTATCCGTTGGGCGTGCATGTGCGCGCCGACGTCAATCTGACCGATATCGAAGCGTCCTGCACGGATGGCAGGAACCGCATCACCGAAGTCGTCGATCTGCCGACCACCGGCGTCAACACCGAACGGATCTGGCTGCTGGAGCATTTCGCCGACTGGTTCAATGTGAATCTCGGCAATAGCAGCATGTATCACCTGCATTCCGACGTTTCCGAAGAACTCGTCGAGCATCTGGACGACCCCAACGCGCGGCATTCCATGATGCGAGCCGTCAAATTGGGACGCGAACAGCAGGAGACGCAGGCTGTGGATGATGCAGTCGGCAATGATGCCGCCAATGCGGACATCGTCGATGATGGCACTGCCAATGATGACGTCATCAATAATGAAGTCATCAATAATGTTGTCATCAATAATGTTGTCATCAACGATGCCGACGGCGCCCATGATGCCGGCAATGCGAATGATGCCGGCAATACGGCGAAGTCCGCTGCCGCGTCCCGATCACAGAGGAAAACGGCGAAACCGCACAGGCTGCCGAAAGGCCAGTATGCGCAGCACTTCGATCATATGAATGCGCAGCATGGCGATGACGCTCGTCCCTGCGGCATCACCGTGCGTCAGGCGCATGAGCGGCTCGATCTGATCGAGCGGCGCAAACCGCTCTACTCCCCCGCTTTCGCAGGTTTTGCATCGGCGTTGGCTTGCGCGTCCTTCGTTTTCCTGCTCGGCGGCGGCCCGTACGACATGATCGGCGCTTTCGTCGGAGCCGGCCTCGGCCATTGGCTGCGTCGCCGTCTGTTCGCGCATCATCTCAACCAATTCTTCGTGACGTTCATCTGCGTGGCCGTCGCCGCGCTGGCCTGCACCGGCATGCTGCGAATGATCGGACTGTTCGATCCGGTCGCATTGGAACACGACACGGCGTACATCGGGGCGATGCTGTTCGTCATCCCCGGATTCCCGCTCATCACGGGAGGTCTGGATATGGCGAAAATCGACTTCCCCTCGGGCATCCAGCGCATCTCCTACGTGCTGTGCATCGTGCTGATCGGCACGTTGGCCGGCTGGATGGTCGCTTCACTGGTGCATCTGCATCCGACCGGCTTCGAATCGCTTGGCCTGGATCCGGCATTGAACGCCTTGCTGCGTGCACTGTTCTCGTTCCTTGGCGTGTGGGGCTTCTCGGTGATGTTCAATTCGCCGCAGCGCATGTGCCTGGTGGCGGCGCTGATCGGCGCGATCACGAATACGCTGCGCCTGACGTTGGTGGATTTCGGCATGCCCGCCGAAGCCGGCGCGTTCGTCGGCGCGCTGCTGGCCGGCCTGCTGGCGGCGGCGTGGCGTAAATCGGTGCGTCGCGGATGGCTGCCGACCTATCTGGGATATCCGCGCATCTGCCTGACCGTGCCGTCCATCGTGATCATGGTGCCCGGCCTGTACATGTATCAGGCGATGTACCATTTGGGCGGTTTCGATACGCAGGGCGCGCTGGACTGGGCCTTCCGCGCGTTCATGGTGATCATCTGCCTGCCGATCGGCCTTGCGATGGCCCGCGTGATCACCGACAAATCCTGGCGCTACGACATCTGACGGCCTGTCTAGGGGCATAGTGGCCCCTGCCATAAGGCGGCTTGCTGTGCGGGCGGCCTGTTGTGCTGTTGTGCGGACGCTGTGAGGATGGCCGGGCATGGGGTTTCCGTCCGGCGGCGCCCATCTTTGACGCTTTTGACCGCAACACGCCGAGGACTGCGGTCAAAAGCGTCAAAGATGGGCGCCGCGATGGGGCTTTCAGACGCACACGGCGCCCGTTCTGCCCGTCCCCCTGACACTTTTGATCGCGAGTCACGGCGTGTTGCGGTCAAAAGTGTCAGCGGAAGGGCCAGTGGGGTGGGAACGCTGCATTGGAGGGCCTCGGTTTTGACGTTTTTGACCGCGGACTACGGTGTGTTGCGGTCAAAAACGTCAGAAGAAGGAGTCCTCTGGATTGGGGGAGCCAAACCAGAGGACCTCAATTGACGTTTTTGATCGTAGGTTGCGGCGTGTTGCGGTCAAAAGTGTCAGGAGGGCAGGCGGACAGTGCCAACAGGACAGGCGGGCGGGCGTCAGCAGGCCGGGCGCCGATAGGACAGATACCAGCAGGACAGACGTGTAGAAGGACAGACTGCAGATGTGCCGGCGCGCAGACGGATAGGGCCGGCATACAAACAGGCCGGTATACAGACAGGCCGGCATGCAGGTGGGCCGGTATACCGGTGGGCAGGCATACCGGTGGGCAGGCATACAGACAGGCCGGCGGCGGGCGCCCGTCATCCGCACGCCCGCCGCCGGCACGCCCGCGCGTAAGAATCAGTACTTCATGCCCATGGCTTCGCGGACCTGCTCCAGCGTCTCTTCGGCGATGGCGTTGGCGCGCTTGTTGCCGTCGTTGAGGATGTCGCGAACGGTGTCCATGTCCTTGGCGAGCTCGGCGCGGCGTTCGCGATGCGGCGCGAGGAAGCCGTTCACGGATTCGATGACGTAGGCCTTCAATGCGCCTGCGCCGGAGTCGCCGATCTCCTCGGCGATGTCCTTCGGGTCGCGGCCGGTGACCAGTCCCGCGGTGGTCAGCAGGGCGGAGACCTGCGGGCGGGCGATCGGGTCGAAGGTGATGCGGCGTTCGGAATCGGTCGGGCTCTTCTTGATGATCTTCGCGGTCTCTTCGGCGGTGGCGCCCAGCATGATGGAGTTGCCGTACGACTTGCTCATCTTGCGGCCGTCAAGACCGGGGATTTCCGGCGCTTCCGACAGGATCGCGGACGGCTCCGGGAATACGGGGTTCTTTTTGGCGTAGCGTTCGTTGAAGCGGCGCGCGATGGTGCGGGTGATTTCCACATGCGGCAGATTGTCCTTGCCGATCGGAACGACGTTGGCCTTGCAGAAGAGGATGTCGCAGGCCTGATGCACCGGATAGGTGAGCAGCAGGCCGGTCAGCGCGTGGCCGGAGGCTTCCATTTCGGATTTGACGGTGGGGTTGCGGTGCAGTTCCGCTTCGGTGACGAGCGAGAGGAACGGCAGCATCAGCTGGTTTTCCGCCGGAACCGCGGAATGAGTGAAGATCATCGTCTTGGCGGGGTCGATGCCGGCGGCCATGTAGTCGAGCACCAGATTGAGCACGTTGTCTTCGATGTGTTCGGTGGTGTCGCGGTCGGTGATGACCTGATAGTCGGCGATGATGATGTTGGTGTTGACGCCGCGGTTCTGCATGGCGACGCGTTCGCGGATGGAGCCGAAATAATGGCCCAGGTGCAGGCGTCCGGTCGGGCGGTCGCCGGTGAGCATGGTGAATTTGCCGGGGTTTTCCTCCAGCTTGGCCATGGTGGCGTCGGAGCGTTTCTTTGCGGCGAGGAAGCTTGCACTCATTTCGTTTCCGGCTGCGGTGATCTGCTGGCCCTGGGTCTCGTCCGCCATCGTGTACGCCCCTTACATATGTTGAAATCTTGTAAAAGAATTGGTTTTTATCGTAAAAGTCTGAGCCGACAACGAAAGAAAACAAAACTAGTGGTACTCTCGTATGTTGATGAATTTGATAGCACAGTAATTTCCCAGGGGGTCTGATGGGCCGCGGACGTCAAAAAGCCAAGCAGCAGAAGATTGCTCGAAAGCTCAAGTACTTGACCACTGATACGGATTACGACGAGCTCGCCAAGGAGCTGGGTGCGCAGGAGCCGGGAACCGGCTCGTTCGATCCTTTTGCGGATATCGAAGATCAGTATTCCCATGATGCGGATGTCAGCGATGCTGGCGAAAACGTTTCGGCCGATGCTGATGCTTCCTCTGTGGATGACGATCTTGATGAGTACGCCAAGTGGGCGGCCGAAGCTGCGGCGAAGGCGACGAGCGGGGAATTCCCTGCGGCATCGCCTGCAGCCAAGCCTCACAAGCCCATTCCGATGCCGATGCCGAGCGCGTTGAAGCCGAAGCAGTGATTTTGCGATTTATTCGGGCCGCCTGTTGGATGCGATGGGATTCAGCAGGCGGCCCTTATCGTATTGATTGTTTGATTGATGATTCAATGGCATCGCTGCCTGCGATACGCCCGTTGCGATGACGGCGCCGCGCCGCGGGCGCGATCATTGTGCGGGCGGCGTCGTTCCGCGAATATCGTCATTGCGGGGCGTCGTCATCGCAGCGGCAGCAGATTGCTTAGATTATCGCGTTCGCCGACCGCGCTGATGCGGCCCGCCTCCTTTTCCTCATCCCATGTGGTGACGCCGGCGGCGAGGCGCAGCCATACGGCGGGATCCAATTCGATGACGTCGGGCGGCGTGAGGTTATGCGGATCGGAGGCGGGGCCTTCCAGTATCTTGATGGCGCCCCATGGGGCGACGCGCACTTCGACGCCTTCGCCGGGGGCTTTGCGTTCCAGCAGAGACAGCGTGTATCGCACCGCCATCGCCCATGTCGGGCGCGGCAGCGTCGGCGATAACGCCAGTCGGAAGGCGGCGTCGCCATTGTCGGCGTCGCCCGCTGCGTCGTCGATGTCTGATGCGATCCGATCCGACGGAATCCGCGGAATGGGGACGTCCTGCGCGGCGAGCATGTGATTGGCGGCGTCGCGCCACTGCTGCCAGGCGGCGCGTCCTTTTTCGATGTCCTGTTCTCGTATGGCTGGCATGTCATTCATTGTTACCTACATGGGTGACGGACGTCCTGACCGTTTGTAGTACATCAGACGGTGGCGAACCGCTGTGTGAAGCGTAACACTGTAGACATGGGATGTGAACGTATCCCAGGAACGAGGACAATGAGGTTCCAAATTGGAGGGCAGTGGCCATGCGCGCAGTTATCAGGGATCGGGTACTGGCAGCGGTGATGGTGATGTCATCGGTGCTGGTGGTCGGATCATGCCAACATCGGGAGACTGATGAGGAAACTGACCCGGTGAAGTCATTTACCGTTGAATCATTGGATGCCTATATGCGTGATGATTTCTTCGGCGAAGCCAACGGACCTGCGTTGGTTCAACAACTCGGTTCCGGGGCTTTATCCGGTTCCGGTCTCATACCGTTTTCCGCGGGAACCGATGATGGTCATACGTACTACATCGGTTATATGTGCCGGCAATCCGCTGACCAATCGATGTCCATCTCTTTGCGCAGGGGCGACGAGAGCAGACGGCTGATCAAGTCGGAGGCTTGCACGCCGGAGGGATTGGAAGTCGTCTCGTTGCCTGTCGGGCTTTTTCCCGAGGCGGATGCCGTATCGATTGAAACCGGTGGGCAGACGTCAATGATTGTAACGGTTTATGAAGGAAAGGATCGATCATGAAAAGATGGAGACAAGTGGTGGCCGGTGCCGTGGCGGCGGCTGCCATGTTGATGTCGTTGCCGGTATGTGCGCAGGGTGTCGAGACCCGGGCGTGTCCGGAGATGGGGCGGCACCAGTATTCAAGTAACGTAACCAGGGTTTTCATGCCGGGCAGTCTGCCTAAAAGTTGGCTTGACCCAGGTGCCACCTACAAAGTGGAAGTGGCGAAGACCACTACGGTGGAGGCAGCCGTCAGCGCGGGCTTTGCTGTTGAAGTCGTGAGTTTTGCGCAAGCCAGTATCAGTTCGAACATCAGTCGGTCTGTTTCCATTTCTGAAATGCAGGGTTGGTCGTGGACCAATACCACCAATACGACTCAATGGGTGCAATTGGGGTCTCGTGGATACGAGTTCGATTACACCCGATATGATGTCGTGGCACCTTGCGATATCGTCAACCGTGTGTCTGTGCACGCTAAGGTGCCGACAAATGAGCCCTGGCTGGCGCATAGCTGATAAGACATGAAATTACTATCCGGTATTGCGGTCGTCGCATTGGCGCTAATGAGCATCACACCGATACTGGCGGATGAGCCGAAGGTCGGCTATGGCTCTGGTCCGGATACGGTTGGCAGAGGTATACCGTGTCCGGTGCCCCTGCAATGGCTATGCGGCGATCGATGAAGCGTTGTCCGGCACAGGAACGGAAATCGAAATGGTCCATTCGCCATCCTCATCGTTGATGGCGATTGTGCCGGACAGCGCCTCTACGGTCTGCTTGATGAATGAGCAACCGTACCGAACGTTTCCCGTTGTGTGATTAACGTCATTCTGTCGTTCATGTTCGGCGGCGTTGTCGGTGATGTTGGATGAAATGATGCACAACTCACCATTCCGAAGTGATACGTGAAACAAAAACGGGCCAGGCGCACCATGCTTCATTATGTTGTTTGTCACTTCCTGGATGATGTCGTGTACAGAGGGGATGTATTCTGCCGGCAACAGGTGTATGTCGTCGACTGTGAAGGATCCGGTGAAGCCCAGGGATTCCAGTCGTTGCTGAGTCTCGTTGATGGTGTCGAACAAATAGCTGCGCCGGTCGTCTCGCGGTTCGGTATTGGAACTGTCGGCATTGCGCATTTCTGTTTGCGGCGAGGTGTTCATCAAGGGGCGGATGACGCCTGTCCGTATTTCGCGCAGCGCACGCAGCAGCGTCTGGTCGAGTCGTTGCAGCAGTATCGTCGACTCTTCGGGCTCATCACATGATTTCAGACATTGTTGTTCCTGCCTGCAAAGCATCAACGCGTACGTCATGGATGCGGCCACGGAATCGTGCAGCAGCCTTATCACCGTGTTGTCCCGCTGTCGTATTCTCGCTTCTTGCTGTGCGAGGGCGGCCGCTGTTTTGAGCGCATCTATCTCCCGCTGTTTGCGGATGAGCAGTCCCATTAACAGGGCGAAAGGGTATGTCGCAGACATGCAGACCACTCCCACGGTGATGGGTAAATGCTGTAGGACTTGATATGCGTACGTCGCAATGGTCAGAGCGCCTGTCAGCGTGACAGGAAGCGTTGGCGGCGCTTGCATTGAGAGACGGACGATTGCGACCCAGGTACCCCACAGGACAGAGGGCCCGTATACCATCTGGGGCATCAGTGTGATGGCCAGAGCCAACAACAGCAGTACGCACGGTGCCGCGATGCGGGATATCGTCATTCCCGCCAGCAGGGATGCGTATAGGACAGCGCAGGTAAATTCCAAATTCGTGAGTTGCCGTTCGGTGGCCAACGCTTCTGCGATGAATATCAGCATGCAGACCGCTGGCGCAATGATCTGAGATTTGGGAGGGATGGGGAATCTGGCCATGGTCATATCCAGCCTTGCCCCTTGCAGATGGCTACGGCTTCGGTTCGGCTGTGGGCTTCCAATTTGGCGAATGCGCGTCGCATATGTGTTTTGATGGTGGTCTCGCTTATCTGCATCGAATGCGCGATGGTACTGGTGGTTCGTCCTCGGGCATACTGGCTGAGGATCGCTGTTTCAGTGTGAGACAGCGGACATTTGCGAGGGGTCTGCGATGGCTTTTGCAATGCTATGTCTTTTTTTGTTGCGATGCCGATATATCGGAGCAGAACGGTGACCGGTATGTCTTTCGGCAGGATGCGCATGTGCGTTGTCTGTTCGCTGTCGGAATCTGTCGCAAACGCAGTCAGGCCGATGACGGTGATCTGCGGAGTATGTTGGGCTAATCGCTGTGCCAGTTCGACGCCGGACATGCCGGGCATCTGGATATCCGTCAATACGACTTGAGGGCGAGACGATGACCGGATGCAGAGACCGAACGCCTGTTCCGCGGTCGTTGCGGTCCATATCACTTGGATTCTGGATTGGCATTGGGCGATGAGATGCGACAACGCTTCCAGTACCAGCATGTCGTTATCCACGATGCCTACGGTAATGGGCTCCGCCGTCTCCTCCATACTTTCCCCCCGTTGTCCGGTACATGATCAAGGTGGCAGTGATTCTCATCATAGTTAGGCAGGGCCGCGGGTGGGCAACGAATTCATGAACGTTACGCTGACTTTGGAAGGAAGGAGTCGAGGGGAATCCGGACGTGGCGCATGTCGGTGCATTGTTCGCTCGGGTGGTCGGACGGATGGGCATCGACTACAATGGGCTGTCAAGGCAATGTAATGATTGCCGTGAGATAAGAGAATCGGTTTATGCAAACGAGTGCAGTCGTAAAATCTAGGATTTTCGCTTTTTTCTAGAAAGCGTTATTCTATATTTTGAGAACGTTTGCATTTTGTCGCGTACCGTTCGGATTGCGTTCACGCAAAAGACGATCGGCGCGCGGCATAATGGTTCACTCAGAACGATATTCGTTAAAGGGAGTCAGATATATGACTGAAATCACCGCACCTCAGTCCCCTGTCACCGCGGCCGAATTCGCCGATGAAATCCGCGAACAGCTGAAGTACACGCAGGGCGTCACCGTCGAGAATGCAACCGCCGCCGATGTGTACGTGGCTGCGGCGACGGCCGTCCGTCGTCATCTGATGGATTCCTGGATGACCACGCAGCATGACATGGTCAACGGCAACACCAAGGCCGTCGGCTATCTGAGCGCCGAATTCCTGATGGGCAAGCAGCTGTGCAACGCGCTGCTCAACGCCGGCCTGACCGAACAGTTCAACGGCGCCGTCAAGGAACTGGGCTTCGACGTGCAGGATGTCGTCGACGCCGAATACGAGCCGGGTCTGGGCAATGGCGGCTTGGGCCGTCTGGCCGCCTGCTTCATCGATTCGCTCGCCTCCCTGGGCGTTCCGGCCTTCGGCTACGGCATCCAGTACAAGTACGGCATCTTCAAGCAGGAATTCGACGCCGACGGCAAGCAGGTCGAGCGTCCGGACTACTGGCTGGCCAATGAGGAGCCGTGGGGCCACATCGACTACAACCGTTCCCAGCGCGTGAACTTCGGCGGCGAAGTCGTCGAAGAGAACGGCAAGAAGGTCTGGAAGCCGGCCTGGTCCGTGCGCGCGGTGCCGGTCGACTACATGGTTCCGGGCTACGCCTCCGGCCGTGTGAACACGCTGCGCCTGTGGAGCGCCAAGAGCTACGACGAATTCGATCTTCTGGCCTTCAACCGCAGCGAATACCTCGACGCCGTCAAGCCGCAGGTCGCCGCCGAAAACATCTCCAAGATCCTGTATCCGGAAGATTCCACCCAGGTCGGCAAGGAACTGCGTCTGGAACAGCAGTACTTCTTCGTCTCCGCCTCCATCCATGACGCGATCCGCGTGTTCTATCCGGGCGAAGACAAGCCGGACCTGACCACCTTCCCGAAGAAGATCTGCTTCCAGCTCAACGACACCCACCCGGTGATCGGCATTCCGGAACTGATGCGCGTCCTGATGGACGAATACGACTACGACTGGGATACCGCCTGGTCCATCACCACCAAGACCTTCAACTACACGTGCCATACGCTGCTTCCGGAAGCCCTGGAAGTGTGGTCCGCCGATCTGATCGGCCGCCTGCTGCCGCGCCACCTGGAGATCATCCGCAAGATCAACGACCAGTTCGTCGCCGAACTCGAAACCAAGGGCGTCGACGAAGACAAGATCAAGGACATGGTCATCTATACCGGCGACTCGGTGCGCATGGCCTACCTCGCCACCTACGGCGGCTCCTATGTGAACGGCGTCGCCGAGCTGCACTCCCAGCTGCTCAAGGACGTCACGCTGAAGAACTTCTCCGACGTGTATCCGGACAAGTTCACCAACGTGACCAACGGCGTCACCCCGCGTCGCTTCATCAAGCTCGCCAACCCGCGCCTGTCCGACCTGATCACCGAAGGCCTGGGCACCGACCGATGGCTCAACGATCTGGAACTGCTCAAGGGCCTGGAGCCGCTGGCGCAGGATGACGAATTCGTCCGTCGCTTCGCCGAAGTCAAGCAGGCCAACAAGGTCGACTTCGCCGACTACGCCATGCGCGAGTACGGCGTCGAACTCGACCCGAACACGATGTTCAACACGATGGTCAAGCGTCTGCACGAGTACAAGCGTCAGGCCCTGAAGATCCTCGCCGTCATCGCCCGCTACGCCGACATCAAGAACGGCACCGTCGACGCCGACGACGTGCTGCCGCGCACGGTGATCTTCGGCGCCAAGGCCGCTCCGGGCTACTATCTGGCCAAGATGACGATCCAGCTGATCAACAACGTCGCCCGCGTGGTCAACAACGATCCGGACGTCAAGGGCAAGCTGAACGTGTTCTTCCCGAACAACTACAACATCCGCCTGGCCCAACACCTGATTCCGGCCACCGACCTGGACGAGCAGATCTCCCAGGCCGGCAAGGAAGCCTCCGGCACCGGCAACATGAAGTTCGCCCTCAACGGCGCGATGACCGTCGGCACCCTCGACGGCGCCAACGTGGAGATCCGTGAGCTGGTGCGCCCGGAGAACTTCTTCCTGTTCGGCATGACCGTCGAGGAAGTGGACAAGCTGTACGCCGAAGGCTACAGCCCGGCCGCCTACTACGAGGCCGACCCACGCCTGAAGAACGCCATCGACATGGTGGCCGGCGGCACCTTCTCCAACGGTGACCGCAACGCCTTCGCCCCGCTGGTCGCCGATTGGCTGACCAAGGACTGGTTCATGACCCTGGCCGACTTCCACGCCTACACGGAGATCCAGTCCGACATCGAGGCCCTGTACCGCGAGCCGCTCGAGTGGAACCGCAAGGCCCTGCTCAACGTGGCGAACTCCGGCTACTTCAGCTCCGACCGCTCCATCGAAGACTATCTGGAGCGCATCTGGCACACCGGCCCGATGGCCTGATACGGCAATCGGCGGCCGACCGTTGGACATCGGGCCGGCCGCCCCGTATCCGATGGTCGCAAAGCAGTGGAATGGCCATACGGCCATTCCACTGCTTTGTTGGTTCATCCGCTCATTCCTATAAGCTCGAATCCCATGGAATCCGGGCATGAAAAAACGGGCCTTGGAACCCGTCCAAAGCCCGTCGTTGCGTGGATCAGGCTTCCACTTCGGCGGCCTCGGCTTCTTCGTCGGCGGTCGCATCCTTGGCCAGACCCAGATCGACCGGAGAAGAGCTGTTCTCCCACGGCTCCTCCCACGGATCATAATCCGGATTCTGCTGCTTGTAGATGTACAGTCCGACGACTGCGGCGAGCAATGCGCCGAAGAGCAGTGCGAAGAACTTCCAACCGTTAGAAGACTTGTTCTCCATTACGGCTCCTTTCCCTAGGCGTTGGCCTGCACGTTCAGACCAATCTGCTTCCCATCATAAGTCGTCGTTTGTGACGATTGGGTGATTTGCCGCCCGCAAGTCCGGTATGCCGCCCGCTACAGTAAGAACATGGCATATCAACGATTCAGCCTGTTCCCGGGCTCCCCTTCGCTTAAAGACATGTTCTCCAAACGCGCCCTGCGGTATCACTGGCGCAATAACGATCCCGTCATCGCGACCGCGATCCTGGCGGTGTGCGTGATCGTATGGCTTGTCGAATTGGTGCTGTCGCTTGTATGGCCCACGGGACTGCGCATGATGGTCGCCTACGGGGCGTTCGCGCCGGTGACGGCGCTGTCGCATCCATGGACGTTCGTCACGTCGATGTTCATGCATGATCCGGGTTCCATCGTGCACATTCTGTTCAATATGCTGGCATTGTGGAGCGTGGCGCCGATCCTTGAACGGATGATGGGCCATCTGCCGTTCCTTGCGCTCTATATGCTGTCGGGGCTTGGCGGCGACGCCGGCATGATGCTGTGGGCCTTGATCGGCCCGGACGGCGAAGGCTGGCTCACCAGCGCGTATGGCGCCTCCGGCGCGCTGTTCGGCCTGTTCGCCGCGATCCTTGTGGTGTATCGACGTGTGGGGTATGACATTCGTTCGATGTTGATCTGGATGGGTATCAACTTTTTGATGCCGTTCATGATCGGCGGCATCGCCTGGCAGGCGCATTTGGGCGGATTCGTATGCGGCGGCGTCTTCACCTGGCTGCTGGTCTCCGGATTGCACGCATTGCGCGGCAAAAGCCTTGCATACCGAACCGTTGCCTACGGGTCGGTGATGCTGGTGTTGGCGGTCGCGATTTCAGTGCTGTGCAATCTCGCCAATCCTCTGACGATCGCATGGCTGTGACGGCGGATGGTCCGGTGTCACAGCCGGTGGGCGGTCGGTTTTCCTGTGATTGTGCGCTTCGATTCAAGACGGAGGAAGCCATCGTATCCGACTTATGCACAAGTGTGGAAAAACATGTGGATAACATGGGAATAACTTGCGCATAAGTCGGGGAAAACCGGCTGAGTTATCCACAGATATATCCACAAATGCACATTTTCCGCCCTTTTCGGAAGAGGAAAAATGTGGAAAAGAGGTTATGCACATAGTGGAAAACCTTGGAAAAGCGGCCCTGTAAATAGGTTTCAGCAGGTGGGCGTTCCCTATATATAGGGGTGGGGAAATTGTATCCACACGCAATCCACAGTGAATTGTGGATAAGTGGAATAGTCCGTCACGATATCGATCGTCTGACTTCGGAATGGGTTTGAGACTCCTATAAGTTCGTCGGAACGCCGCATGAGCGCTTTCGTAACGCTGCTGATCCGAACATGGGATTGAACATCGATGCGCACCGGGCCAAAACCGGGACGCCGCTGGGTACAATGCCGCGTATGGAGATTACCGCACAGACCACAGCATTCATCGCAGCGCATCGTGACGATGACGTCCGTACGCTGGCGCTCAGCGCGAAACCTGCGGAAGGCCTGGATATCCCCTTCGCCCTGGACCAAATCGCAGGACGCCGCATCGCGGAGTCCAAGCTTCCGCAGTGGGCCGCCTGCGACGATATCGTCTATCCTGCGCATATTTCCATGGAACAATGCTCCTCCGAATTCACGGCGCGCTATAAGGCCGAAATCGCGCGGCGCCTGTGCGATCCGCCTCAATCCCAAACCGGCGTTGCCGGAAAGGCGGCCGCCACCATGGTCGACCTCACCGGCGGCTTCGGCGTCGATTTTTCCTATATGGGCGCCGGATTCGACCGCGCCGTCTACGTGGAACGCCAGCCGCATCTGTGTGAGCTCGCCGAACACAACATGCGCGCGCTTGGCCTGGACCAGGCGCATATCGTCAATGCCGACGCCGTCGAATATCTGCATGCCATGCAGCCCGTCGACCTGATCGTCGTCGACCCCGCGCGCCGTGACGCGCACGGCGGCCGCACCTATGCGATCGAAGACTGCACGCCGAACGTACTGGCCCTGCGCGACGAACTGCTCGAAAAGGCGGCGCATGTCGTCATCAAACTGTCTCCGATGCTGGACTGGCGTAAAACCGTCGCCGATTTCAAGGGGCATGTGAGCGAAGTCCATATCGTATCGACGAATAATGAATGCAAGGAGCTGCTGCTCGTCCTGCAACGCGATGCGGACGGCGCAGATGGCACGACCGGCGCCAGCGGCGACGTTGCCGGCGGCCCCACAATCACCTGCGTCAACGACGACCAGCGGCTGCGCTATCGCGCCGGCGAATCGACGCGCGGCATGAGCGTCGGCAATGCGGCCCTGCCGAATATGGAATATCTGTACGAGCCGAATGCGTCGATTATGAAAGCCGGATGCTTCGATCTGGTGGAGCGGCTCTACGGCGTGAAACAGATCGGGCCGGGCAGTCATCTGATGGTCGCGGCCGAGCCGAGCCCGACTTTCCCCGGGCGAGGATTCATCATCGATGCGATCGGCGGCATGGGCAAAAAAGACGTGAAAACGCTGCTTGACGGCGTGACGCACGCCAATATCGCCGTACGCAACGTGCCGATGAGCGCGGCCGACCTGCGCAAAAAGCTGAAGCTGAAAGACGGCGGCGACGTCTACTTGTTCGCGACGACGATGCAGGGCGGCCGCCGCGTGCTGATCAGAACGCATAAGACCGGCAGCGCCACCCAAACCATGCGTGACGCCATGCGAGCGTGACGCCGTGCGATGCAAAGCATTATGCGATGCCGCGACGAGTACCGGTATATGCCAGTGCGTAAACGGCCGACGTGCAAATGGCGTGATGGCCGTATCCTGACCGCGCCGTGACTGCGAGTGGACAGTGCAAAACGCGGGCGCACGCCTACCGTCGCCGTGCGGCGACGCATCACGGATGGACACGTTGCCTGCGGTGGCGGTCGGCGCATGCCCGCGCGGAAGCGATCATGCTGATTCGAAAATCGTGAAGTTCAGCGCCACCACATCGTCATGAGGAAGCCGAGAATGATCAGCGCGAAGGCGATGGCCAGATTCCATGCGCCGATGTTCGGGATCGGATAGTTGCCGGACAGGTAGTACACCACGGCCCAGATCAGGCCGAGAACCATCAGCGTGCAGAACAGCGGCACGAACCAGCGCGGATTCGACTTGGTGCCCTTGATGGATTCCTCGACGCGGCGGGTGTTCTCGACCTGACGCTGCATCATGCGGCGCATCTGCGGGGATACGTCGTCCTTATCGATGGTCGCGTTCAGCACGGCCTCGACCTTGTCCATCGGAATGCCCAGCTCGTCGTCTTCGGACGTGGCCTTATCCTCATCGTCGGCGGTGGCCTCGGCCTGTGCCTGGGTCATTTCGTCGGTGTCGCCGGAAGCCTCGGCCTGCCAATCCTTCTGCGCATCCGAGTCGATTTCGTGTAGCTCTTCGTTAGCCATCAGCATAGTCTCCATTCAATAGGCTAAAAGTCATAATAGTGGTTAGACTCGAAAGCGGCGACTGCGATGCTTACAATTGCGAGTAAATCGCTCGATATTCGAGGAAAATCGTTGGTTTTTGCGAAAACGCGTTGATCGCATCCGCATCAGGCGTCGGATCGTCGATTGGAGGGGCGATGGGAAGACATGCCGCGGGCAGGCACGCCCGGTATACGCGGTTCGGCAGCGTGGGAATGGTCATCGTTCTTGCTTTGACCGGTCTGCTGCTGACCACGAATCTGCGCGTGAACCGGTCGGTGACCGTGTCTTCCGACACGGCCGACCTGGTCGAGCAGCGCATGGAATACGCCAACGATCTGCAAAATGAGATCAACGACCTGAGCTCGCAGATCGACACGTTAAGCGAGACACTTGGCGACGGCGCCAGCCAAAGCGACGGTGAAGACGCCGGCTCCGGCACACTGCTGAAAGCCGTTGAGGGGCCGGGCGTCACGGTCACATTGGATGATTCCCCGCTCTGGCAGAACGCGGTCGACGGTTCGGGATCCAGCGCGGATATCGACGCCTATGTGATCCACCAGCAGGATATCGAAGCGGTGGTCAACGCATTATGGGCCGGCGGCGCGGAGTCGATGATGATCATGGATCAACGCGTGCTGTCGAATTCGGCCGTGCGATGTGTCGGCAACGTGCTGCTTCTGCAAGGCAAGAAGTATTCGCCGCCGTTCACGGTCTCCGCCATCGGCCCGACTGACGGCATGCTGGAGGCGCTGGACGATTCCAAGGCGATCGAGATCTACAAACAGTACGTGTCGGCGTTCGGCCTGGGCTGGGACGTTCAGACGAAGGACAATCTGCGTTTTGAGGAAACCGATGCCGTGCTGCAGCCGTTGCGGTATGCGTCGGTGCAAAACGGTGATGATGAAGATGCGACGGCCGGAGACGCCGACGCATCCGATACGACAACCACACATACAGGAGAATAGGAATTCGGATGGAACGCAACATACAGAAGGGCCGTCACCGCAGCGCGAATCCGTCGAGCGCTTCCTCGCATGGCAGGGTATGGGTCATGCTGGGCGTCGTCGCGGAATTGCTGCTGACGATGGCGGCGGTCTGCGCGCTGTATATCGCATGGCAGATGTGGTGGACCGGCGTGCAGTCCGAGCATGTGCAGGAGCAGACGAGGCAATCCGCATCATGGCAATCGCCGGGCGGGGACGGAGGCGAAACGACGATCGCCCAGCCGCAGGAGGGCGATCCGCCTATCCCGCCGACAAACGTCTCCGAAGGCGAGCTCATCGCCCAGGTGTATATTCCCCGTTTCGGCGAACAGTGGAGCCGTAATCTGGTGGAAGGCACGTCGCTGGTCGAATTGAACGAGCACGGACTCGGCCACTACTCCTCCTCGCAGATGCCCGGCGAACTGGGCAATTTCGCATTCGCCGGCCATCGCAACGGCTATGGCCAGCCGTTGGGCGATGTGGACAAGCTGCAGCCCGGGGACGCGATCATCGTCCGTACGCAGGATTACTGGTATGTCTACCGGTACACCAGCTATGAAATCGTGCTGCCGGAAGATATCGACGTGATTTCGGCGAATCCGGAGACCCCGGGGGCGGCGCCGACCAAGCGCATGATCACGATGACGACATGCGAGCCGAAGTATTCGACGCCGACGCATCGCTGGATCAGCTATGGCGAATTGCAGTACTGGGCGAAGGTGTCCGACGGCATACCCCAGGAATTGGCGTCCGTCGACGAATCCGGAAAGGTGAGCTTCGTCAATAACGGCGAAACCTCGCCTGTCGCGCAGATCGATTCCCTGCGGCCGCTGATTCTCGGCGCGCTGGCCGTATACGTGGTGCTGTTCGCCGCCGCGGCGCTGGCCTGGCGCTGGCCTGCGCGCCGCGCGATTCGAGAAGGCCTGCGCCGCAAGCCTGATTTCAGCCTGTACGGCGCCCTGTCGCGATTGCAGCCGGGCGTGCTGCCGATTCGTATCGTGCTGATGCTGATTCTGGCGTTCGCCGTTGCCGCCGCCCTGTTCGAATGGGGCTTCCCCTGGGCGGCCTCCAATATTCCGGCACTGCAGCAGATGTCGAATTATGCAGTCGGCTGATTCGCAGGACGGAGAGGCTGTGGGCGCAGCCGCTCTGTCCTGCAGTGTGGATGGTCTTGCCGTTTCGGCGATATGTGACGGAAGATGAATCCTGCTGATATGTTTACAGATCGTGCACGATGAGTTTGTCGATTTCCTTATTCTTTTTCTGTTGATGATTCTTATCGCGCAATGAAGTCGAATACCGAATCAGGCTTCTGGCAATGAGAATGACAAGAACGCATACGCCAGTGACGAATATGATGGTCAAAAGAGGGGCGAAAAGCATTGCTGCGGTCATTTGTTTTCCTCCTTCCGCTCTCTGTATGCTTCGATGAGAGTCCGAGCCGTTTGTACGTCGTATTTCTCATCGATGGCAAGACTTTTTACAAGGTAGATGAATGAATCGTCTTCGGATTCTTCCGAGAGGTGTATTTTCTCGATGAGTCTGTCAAGACGAATGCGCATTGTGGGATATGAAATTTGATAAAGATGGGCCATCTGCTTGAGGGAGCCGGACGACAGAATGAAATTTTTGATGAATGTTATGTCATCGTCCGCCAGATTTGCTAGCCAATCCGGCAGCTGCTTCACGAACACCTCCTTGAAGAATATTGATTTTATATTAATAATATTCAATTTTTTTGATTTGTCAATGATGAATAAGGAAAGGTCTCATTGATGTTGATTTTTCTTTTCGGCTAGCGATGAATATCGCAGTTTCCAAAAAACGAATTGCCGGTCTCCTGTGAACAAGAGGGTGACAACTCGTTGGTGGGATCGAGTGGTATTCCGTTACAATGATTGACGGATGCTGTCGCAGATTTCATTGCATATGATTGTGGCGGCGCCCCTTATCGGAAGCGCCGCCACAATCATATGAGATGTTGATTATTGCTGAACGGTCTCGTCGCCGTCACCGGTTTGGCCGTTGTCGCCGTTGCCGGTATCGCCGTTATTGCCGGCGCCCTGTGCGGTGGTGATCGTCACCGTGCTGCCGGCATCCACGGCGGTTCCCGGTGCAGGGCTCATCGAAATGACGATGGCGTTGTCGTCCTGCGGGCCGGACACGTTGATTGCCAAGCCTGCGGCCTGTAGCTTCTGCACAACCGTCGCATACGTATCAACACCCAGCTGCACGCTCGGAATGGTGACCTGGGCCACGCCGGACGATATGTAGATGGTGATGGGCGTGCCCTTTTCCACCGTGGTATTCGCCTCCGGCGTCGTGCGGATCACCTTGCCCTGCTCCACGGTGCTGGACTCCTCATACTTGATGGTACGGTTCTCGAACCCTTGCTGCTGCAGGGTGTCGGCTGCGGAATTCTCATCCAGGCCGGTCACGTCGGGTACGGATACCATGCCGTTGGAAATCACCAAAGTGACGCTGTCGCCCTTCTTGGCCGTGCTCCTGGCGGCCGGCGTCGTGCGGATCACCTTGTCCTTGTCGATGACGCCGCTGTTTTCGCTCTGCACGCCGGCAACGGTCAGGCCCGCCTTCTCCAAGGCGTCGCTGGCCTCATCCTGCGTCATATTCGACACGTCCGGCACGGTGATGCTCTGCGGCCCCGCGGAGAACCATACGGTGATCTCCGTTCCCTTATCGACCTTGGTGCCGCCTTCCGGATCCTGCTTGGTCAAGGTGCCTTCGGGCATGTCGGATTCGGTGTCCTCCTCAATGGTGATGTCGTCACGCTCGAAGCCGGCCGCCATCAGCTTTTCGATGGCACGGGCCTCGCTGTCTCCCGAAGCCAGCGTCGGAACGGTGATCTGCTCCGGCGTATCGTCCGTCTGGTCGCCGTTCATCATCGCGAATACGGTGAACGCCAGCGCGATCGTGATGATCGCCGCGATAATCGAACCGATGATGATCTGCTTGCGTCGTTTCTTCTTCGTCACTTCCGCACGTTGTTCGGCGCGCGTCATCGTCGCGGTGGCGGCGTCGGGCATCACCTGCTGGAACTGGCCGGTAACGGGGTTGAACGCCTGCGTGGCCCCCGCATCATCCATCGGATTCAACGCAACCGTGGCGGCATCCTGCTCGGCCTGCTTGCGGGCCTTCATATTCGACAGGTCGGTCAGCGGGTTGAACGCCGCGGCGACCGGAACGCCGCCGTTCATATACGTCAGCAGATCGTTCTTGAAATCGCTGGCCGTGGCATAGCGGTTCTGGCGATCCTTGGCCATCGCCTTGGCGCAGATGGAATCCCACATCTTCGGCAGGCCCGGCACCAGCGTGCTCGGAGGAGTCGCCACTTCGGAAACATGCTGGTAGGCGATCGCGACGGCGGAGTCGCCGGTGAACGGCGGTCGGCCCGTCAGCATCTCATACAGCACGCAGCCGGCGGAATACAGGTCGGAGCGCATGTCGACGTTTTCGCCGCGGGCCTGCTCCGGGGACAGGTATTGCGCGGTGCCGACCACGCCCTGGCTTTGCGTCATCGTCGTGGCGGAATCGTCCAAAGCGCGGGCGATGCCGAAATCCATGACCTTGACGATGCCCTGCTCGGAGATCATGATGTTGCCGGGCTTGATGTCGCGATGGATGATGCCCATGCGGTGCGAATATTCCAAGGCGCCGAGCACGCCGAGCATCACCTGTTCGGCGTCGCGCTGGCTCAGGGCGCCGTTGACCTTGAGGATATCGCGCAGCGTCTGGCCCTTGACGTATTCCATCACCAGATACGGCAGCCGCTCCACCTGCCCGTTGTCGCCGACCATCTCCTCTTCGCCGGAATCGTAGATGTTGACGATATTCGGATTGTTCATCTGGGCCACGGAACGTGCTTCGCGACGGAACCGGCTCAGGAAGATCTGATCGGAGGCGAAATCGGCGCGCATCAGCTTAACGGCCACGGTACGGCCCAGGCGCGTGTCCGACGCCATGTACACTTCAGCCATGCCGCCGCGGCCTATCAGCTGCACAAGCTGATAGCGGCCGTTCGCTAACGAGGTGGGCAGGTGGTTGCTCATTGTTCTTCCCTTCAATTTCCGTTAAGCATCAGGTGTGGTTTGCTGGAAACGCGTCGTGGCATGCGGCCGGACGGCGTCACCGTCGTCGTATCGGCCATCATGGTCTGCTGGTCGAGCAGACGCCGCTCGATGCGAGAAAGCGTACGGGAGACGGCCAATGCGTCTTTGGGGCGGTCAAGCGGATCCTTCGACAGCATCGACATGACGAATTCGCGCAGCTGCACATCCACGGTGTCGGGCATCGGCGGCACCGGATTGTTCACATGAGCCGCGGCGATGTCGACCGGCGTCGTGCCCGTGAACGGGCGCTGTCCGCACAGGCCTTCATAGGCGACCACGCCCAACGAATAGATGTCGGATTGCGGCGTCGCCTGCTGGCCCTGCGCCTGCTCGGGGGAGATATATTGCGCGGTTCCGACGACCATGCCGTCCTGTGTGATCTGTTCCTGATTCGTCGAATAGGAGACGCCGAAATCGGTGATCTTCACTTCCCCGCTGTCCGAGACCATGATATTGGCCGGCTTCACGTCGCGATGAATCACGCCATGCGAATGCGCGACGAACAGGCCGCGTGCCGTCTGGATCAGAATCGGCAGCAATTCCGTCGGATCCATCACATGCTGCTCGCGGTACAGGTCAGCCAGTGATTTGCTCGGCACATATTCCATGATCAGGAATCCGATGCCGTCATGCTCGTAGTATTCAAACAGCGCGGCGATATTGGGGTGCGCCAAATTGGCGGAATTATGCGCTTCCGCACGCAGACGGCGACGCTTCGCCTCCTGGTTGTCGATATCGTCGCGCAAGGCTTTGATGGCGACGGGGCGGCCCAACTGAATGTCGTAGCCCTTCCATACCTCGCCCATACCGCCTTGCGCCAGGCGGGAGTCCAAGCGGTAACGCCGATGAATCAGCTGCCCCTCAATCAGTTTCATTCAGCCATCGCCTCCTCCAGCAGGGCCTTCATAATGGGACCGGCGGCAAACGAGCCGTACAGATCCACGTTGTGCACCACCACGGACACCGCATACTTCGGATCGTCAGCCGGCGCGAAGCCGATGACCCAGCCGTCGATGGATTCGTTGTTCTCGCCGATCTGCGCGGTGCCGGTCTTCGCGGCGACCTGTACGCCGTCGATCGCAAGATTCTGGTTTTCCTTGGTGACGACGGATTCCATCATCCGCGTCAGCTTATCGGCGGTGTCCGCGCTGAACGCCTCAGACATCACTTTAGGCTTCGTTTCGGAGATCACCGACAGGTCGCTGGCACGGACGCGATCGACCAACGTCGGCGTCATCAGCACGCCGTCGTTGGCGATGGCGGCGGCGACCAACGCGTTCTGCAATACGGTGGACTGGGTGTCCCCCTGCCCGATCGAGGCAAGCGCCAGCCTGTCGTCGGTCAGGTCGGACGGGAACTGCGAAGCCACGGCCATCATCGGCATGCCGGTCGAATCGTTGCCGTCGACGGTGATGGCGGAGCCGTACCCCAGCTTCCGAGCCATGTCGGCGACCTTGTCCTGGCCCAGCGCCACGCCCAGCTGCGCGAATGCAGTGTTGGACGAATACGCCAGCGCGTCCTCAAAGGAGATCTTGCCGTTGGACCCGTCGGCGCTGGAGACGCTGTTCGTCAGCGCCGTGTTCGTGCCGGGCAGCGTATACGACGAGCCGGCGGGAATCTGCGTATCGACGTCGTATTCGCCGGTTTCCAAAGCCGCTGCGGCGACGACGGTCTTGAACGTGGATCCCGGCGGATACAGCTGGCTTGTCGCACGGTTCAGCATCGGATTCGTCGGATCGGACGTCAGCTTGGCGTACGTATCGTTGACGGCGGCGGTATCATGTCCGGCAAGCGCGTTCGGGTCATAGCTTGGCGTGCTGGCCATGGCGAGAATGCGACCGGTGTCGACCTCCATCACGACTGCGGCGCCGTCGTTCGAACCGAGCCTGTCATAGGCGGTCTTCTGCAGATCCGGGTCGATGGACGTTTCGATGGAGGCGCCCTCGTTCGTCTCCCCCGTCAGCGTCGATTTGAAACGCTGCCAGAACAGCTGGTCGGCCTGGCCGGACAGCAGTTCGCCGCGCGAAGCCTCCAGACCGCGGTCTGCGCGCTGGCTGATGGAGAAATAGCCGGTGATCGGCGCGTAGACCGCGCCGTCAGTGTATTCGCGCTGGTACGAGAACGCGTCGTTGACGGCGGTCGATTGGGCGATGATCGATCCGTCGCTGGCCAGGATCGCGCCGCGAGGCGTGCCGTATTCGTAATACAACGCGCGGGAATTGCGCGGGTCGGCATTGAATTCGTTCGCGCGGATCGCCATGATGATGCTGGTCGAACCGCCCAGGATGACGAACAGGATAAGCACGACCGTAAACAGTTGGCGCAGGGATTTGTTCATCGTGCGCCTCCCGAAACGGTACGCGGATTCGCCGGCGCCGCTTGTTCCTGCGCCTTCTGTTCGCGCCTGCGCAGCGCGGCCAGCGCTTCATGCTGGAACGTCTCGCTGGACAGTTCCGGCTCCGGCTTGTTCGCCGCGTTGGAGATGACGAGCAGCAGCGCGGCGAGAATGTAGTTCGCGATAAGCGAGGAGCCGCCCGCGGCCATGTATGGCATGGTCAGGCCGGTCAACGGAATCACCAACGTGATGCCTCCGACGACCGTGAACACCTGGAACGCCATCGTGAAGACCAGACCGGAGGCGAGCAGCTTGCCGAATCCGTCCTTGATTTTCATCGCGGTGAGCATGCCCGCCGCGATGATCAGCAGATAGACCATCAATACCGCCATCAAACCGGTCAGACCAAGCTCTTCGCCCACGGACGCGTAGATATAGTCCGAATTCGCCAGCGGCGTGATCGAAGGATGCCCCTGCCCCAGGCCGGTGCCCAACATGCCGCCGGACGCCATACCGAAGATTCCGGTGACCAGCTGGTATGAACCGCCGAATTCCTTGCCGTATTGTTCGGCGCTGAAAGGATGCAGCCAGGCGTCGACGCGGGCTCCGACATGACTGAAGATGCTTGCCGCCAGCACGGCGCCGGCGGCGAAGGCGATGATGCCGATGGCGATCCAGCTTTTACGGCCTGTGGCCACATACAGCATGGAGACGAACATGGCGAAGAACATCAGCGATGTGCCCAGATCGCGCTGGACGATGAGCACGCCCATCGACACGAGCCATACGATGATGATTGGGCCCATGTCCTTGATGCGCGGCAGCTGCAGTCCGAGGAATTTCCTGCCGCCCACGGCAAGCTGGTCGCGATGGTCGAACAGGTATGCCGCGAAGAACACGGACAGGAACAGTTTGGCGAATTCGCTCGGCTGGAAAGATCCCAGCCCGGGTATCTCCACCCAGATGCGCGCGCCGTATTGCGTGGAGCCGATGAACGGCAGCATCGGGGAAAGCAGCAGCACCAGGCCCACGACCATGCAGACATACGAAAAGCGCCGCAGAATGCGGTAGTCGTGCATGAATACGATAAGCAGCCCGCACAGCACTAGCGCAAGAATCAGCCAGACAAGCTGGCGCATGCCGGTGGAGGTGCCGCTGTCCTGATCGAGGCGCGTGATCATCGTGACGCCGATGCCGGTCAGCAGCATCACGCACGGCAGAATCGTCTGATTCGCGTACGGCTGGAATTTGATCATCAGACCCCAGAGCACCAGATACAACGCTCCGACGGTCAGCAGCATCCACATGAAATCAGCCGGGAAGCCGCCCGTCGTGCGTTTGAACATCTGGAAGAAGGCGATGCCGCATATCAGCATCGTGAACAGCATCGACGTGCATTGCCTCAGACGGGACGCGATCATGAGGCATCACCGTCCTGCGTGGCATCGGAAGCGGGCGCGTCATCGTTCTTCTGCGTGCCGTCGGTTTTGCCGGCACCGTCGGCGGTATCCGACTTCGTGCCGGCGTCCGCAGCCGTTTTATCCGAATTCTTGGCGTCTTCCTCTTCCTTGAACCGCTGCACCTGCTGTTCGATCAGATCGGCATGCTGCAACGCTTCATCATACGAATCGACGGTGATGCCATGCTCCAACTGCTGGCGCCATGACTGCGGCATATCGGCGGTCCTCATGCCGGTCGACTCGATCGGATGCGATAGTTCAAAACCGAAGATATTCGTTGGAATTCCCTGGAAAATCGTCATCGAGCCGTTGTCGTCGCCCAGATAATACTTCGTCTGCGACCAGTAATATGCGCCGGCCGCGCCGGCGGCAAGCGCCGCCAAAGTCAGCGTCATCGCGATCAGCGCAATGACGCGGGTGCGTTTCGACTTGGCGCGATTCGCCTTGCGCCGCTCGAGTTGCTGGTCGCGAATCGCGGACGCCACTTCGGGGTCGTTCGGATCGGACGTGACGCGTCCGTCGTTCTTCTGCACCACCGGTATCTCGCCGGTATCGGGATTCGTCAGCGCGCCGCTTTCCTCACGGGCGATGGACGGCTGCGCGATATGCTGATCGGCCTCTTCCTCCGGATTCTGTTGCGCGGCGCGTCCCTGCACCAAAGCAGCGGCACGCTGCGCAGGCGATTCCTTCTCCTCGCGGCGCAACGCGGGCGCGGACGCGACCGGCTCGTTGATGATGTCGGCGATCGGCTCCAGGCTGGAGCTGGCGGCGCCGCCCACCAGCGGCGTCTGATGCGGCAGGTCGAAGGCCTTTTCATCCAGCGCCAATGTCGCGTCGGCGATGACGGCGGTCACATTATCCGTGCTGCCCGCACGCAACGCCATCGCGACCAGACGCTGCGCGCATTCGTCCTGCGAAGAATACGTGGACAGGGCCTCCTGCAGCGTGGAGTCCTCCAAAACGCCGCACAGGCCGTCGGAACACAGCAGCCAGCGGTCCGCGGGATGCGCCTTGCGGATGGCGATGTCGGGATGCGAATCGATGTCGAAGTCGCCCAGCACGCGCATGACGACGTTGCGCTGCGGATGATTGCGCGCTTCGCTTTCCGTGATGCGGCCCGTATTGATCAGATGCTGCACGTAGCTGTGGTCGGTTGTCATGCGCGTCAGCTTGCCGTTGCGCAGCAGATAGGCGCGGGAATCCCCGATATGCGCCAAAATCCAATATCCGGAAACAAGCGTCGCCGCGACCACCGTCGTGCCCATGCCGGCAAGGCGGCGTTCGCGCTTGGCCTTGCCGACGATGGCGTCGTGCGCAGCCATGACCGAGGTGACCATCATCTTCGCCACGGCGGCGATATCGCCTTGCAGATTGTCCTGCTCGATATGCGCGAGCGAACGGATGGCGATCGTCGACGCGGTGTCGCCGCCGGCGTGGCCGCCCATGCCATCGCAGACCGCGATCAGACGTTCGCCCGCGAACGAAGAATCCTGATTATTGGAGCGGACCGTACCGACATCCGAGACGGTCGTGGAATACATGAACAGCGTCGGAACGTCTGCCGAAGCCGGCCGATTCCGCTGATCGTGTTGAAGCGGTTGGGTTTGCTGGGGTTGCTGTGTTGGATGATCTGACTGAATCGACACGGGTCACCTCAATTCAAAGGTGGTCGCACCGATGCGCACCGCAACGCGCGGAGCCAGCACGGTGGGTTCGGTCAGCCGCCGCTGATTGACCACGGTGCCGTTGGTGCTGCCCAGATCCTCGATGGCCCATCGATTGGTGGCCGGATCGCGGTAGACGCGGGCATGATGCGAGGAGACGAATTCATCGTCCAGCACCACGGTATTGGATGCGGCGCGGCCCAATGTGATGGTGTCGCCGGTCAGAGGAACGGATGTGCCGGCAAGCGGGCCGTCAATGATGATCAGCAGCGACGGGGCTCCCGTACGCGAAATTTCATTGGCCGGCGCCGGACGCCCGGTCGCGACGGGCGCAGGAGCGGACACGGCCTTCTTGGCATGCCTCTCCTTACGACGATGAGCCCGCGATTTACGCGGGCTGAATGTTTCGATATCGCGATACAACGAACGCATGGACAGCAGCACAAACAGCCACAACAGTGCCAGGAAGCCATACTTGAAGATCGCGAAGGTCAGTTCGGTGAGCATAGAGGGAAGTCCCTTGTTAGGGTGGGGCTACTCCTGGTCCTGAGACGAAGCCCAGTACAGGATGCGCGTACGGCCGATCGTGATGGTGTTGCCGTCCAGCAGTGTGGCGGCAGGGACCTGATGCCCTTCGACGTAGGTGCCGTTGGTCGATCCGAGGTCGCGTGCGATGGTGCCGTTGTCGGTGATGTCGATTTCAAGATGCTTGCGGGAGATGCCCGGATCGTCGATGACGATGTCGCAGCCGGAGCCGCGGCCTATGACGGTCTTGTCCTTGGTCAGCAGGTACTGGTTGCCGTTGACCTCAAGCATCGGGCTGTCTTCGTTCTGCGAATCCGTGGTGACCGGAACCGCATTGCCCTGCACGGATTCGGAGCTGAGGTTGAAATTGCCTTTGGACAGTTCGAGGTCTTCCTCGAAGATCACGACGACCGGGCCGACGAACGCGTAGTGCTGGCTTTTCGCATACTGCGTCAGATTGTCGGCGAGCTCATTGGCGAGGGTTTCGGAACCCCACTGTTCGATACGGTCGAAATCCGGCGTGCTGAGCTTGAAACGGTATTCGTTCGGGGCCACCGTACGATCGCGGCCGACAGGCATCGCTTCGGCGTCGATTTCGCGCTCCAAGGCGCTGGAGAGGTCGACAGGCTGCAGATCCTTGGATCCGAACTTGGCGAATACGCCGTTGACTGCGCCTTCCACGCTCTTCTCAAAACGGTCGAGAACGCTCATGTTAGTCCCTTTCTATCTTCACCTATCCTACGCGGGGTGGGTACGTGTTCCAATTCGATGGGGCAATAATTGCAAAAAATTCAATGTAATCGGGATTCAAGTGGGGATTGTTTGCTGTTTTTGCAATGAAATAGGAGGATGGTTGCGTACGGTGCACACGGCGTGATCGTGTTGCGCTGTTTTCGATTGCGCTATGCGTTGCGGTTATGCTTCACGGGATGCGGGATGCCGCTTTTTGCTTGTGGCTGCGCGACGCTGCCCTCTGACGTGTGTCTCGTTGGTGATAGCGTGTGTGGCATGAGTGAAATGAAAATGACGCAAGGCGCCGCCGCTGCGACGGCTGCCGGCGATGACGCCATTGCCCTGTTCCCCCGCACTAAAGCCCGCACGTTGCGTTTCACGTGCGGCGCTCCGCGCTCCGCCCGCGTGGTCGGCGACGGTTCACGCGCCCTGTTCCTGCGCTCCGATGGGCCTGAGGATTTGGTGACGTCGCTGTGGATGAGCGTGATCGATGCGGATGCCGAGTCCTGTGATACCGATTCACGTGAAACGTTGCTGGCCGATCCGCGCGAATTGCTGGCCGATGCCGATTCCGAAGACGTGCCCGCCGAAGAGAAGGCCCGCCGCGAACGCGCCCGCGAAGGCGGTTCCGGCATCGTCGGCTATTCGGTGGATGCCGCCGGGCACCGCGTCGTGTTCACGATCAACGGCATGCTGTTCCTCACCGAAATCAACGAGACCGGCGATGGCGGACGTACCCGCGAGCTGGCCGCGGGCGCCCTTTGCGGCGCGTACGCGCCGGTGCTGAATCCGCGCATCTCTCCCGACGGACGCCATGTGATGTATACGACCGGCGAACATCTGGTGCTGGTCGACATCGCCGATCGAGCCGAAGGCGACGCCGCTCCCGTCGATGCCGATGGCGTCTCCACGGTGTTCGGCGTGTGCGGCGACGATGCGCGCGAAGACGGCGACACGTGGAAGATCGGTCTTGCCGAATTCGCCGCAGGCGAGGAGATGGACCGTTACGACGGCTTCTGGTGGAGCCCGGATTCCACGCAGGTGCTGTTCGAAACCTACGACGAATCCCCCGAACCGATCTGGTACATCAGCGATCCGGCCAACCCGGGCCATCCGGCAAACGGCACGCGCTACCCGCGTGCGCTGACCGCCAACGCCGACGTGCATCTGACGTTGCTGACGCTGCTGTTCGACGGTGACGGCCGGTATGCCGGAACCGGCGAATCCCCCGAAGTGCAATGGGACCGCAAGGCCTACGAATACGTGGCCGCCGTGGATTGGCGCAAGGGCCACGACCCGCTGGTCCTCGTGCAGGATCGCCTGCAGCGCAACGACCAGGTGCTGCGCGTTGCCTCGGACGGCACGACCAACGTGTTGGAAACGCACCATAACGACCAGTGGATCGACCTTGTCGCAGGTACTCCGTGCCACACGCCGGACGGCCGCCTGATCTGCGCGCTCAACGACATGGACGCCGACACCAACCGTCTGACCGTCGACGGCAAGGCCTTCACCCCGGCCGGCCTGCAGGTGCGCGAGGTCCTCGACGTCACCGACGACGACGTGCTGTGCGTCGTCCAGCGCACGCCCGAAATCATGGCCGACGTGCCCGCCATCTGGGCGGACACCGCATCCGAACATGACGCCCGCAGCTTCGACGTGGTCAGCATCGACTATGACGGCACGTGGACGCCGCAAACCGTCAAGCCGGGCGTCTGGACGATGTCGCGCGGCGAACGCGGCAGCGTCATCACCGGCCGCACCATGCAATCCGCGCACACCATCATGTCGCATTCCTGCGAAACCGCAACGCCGTCCGACGGCGCCCCGACCGACGCGAAGGCCAGCATCGCGGTCTGCGTCATCAATAACCACGCCTCCGAACCCGGTTTCACCCCCAACGTCGTCTTCACGCGAATGGGCGAACGCGGCCTGTACACCGCCATCATCGCGCCGAGCGGCGGCAGCGCTTACGCGGATGCCGCCAAACTGCCGGTTTTGATGAAGCCATACGGCGGTCCGGGCGTGCAGCAAGTCGTGAGCGGCCAGTCCTACTACTGGGACGCCCAATGGTGGGCCGATCAGGGCTTCCTCGTCGTCACCACGGACGGGCGTGGCACGACAGGACGCGGCCCCAAGTGGGACCGTGAGATCTTCGAAGCCATGAAGGACGTCACGCTCGCCGACCAGGTGGACGCCGTCAACGCGCTGCCTGCGGCGATCGGCGCATTGAACGCCGAACGAACCGCCCGCGGCGAGGCCGCATTGCCTCAGGCCGACACCGACCGCGTCGCCATGATCGGATGGTCCTACGGCGGCTTCCTGTCCGCACTGGCCGTGCTCGACGCCCCCGACACCTTCCACGCCGCCTGCGCCGGCGCGCCGCCCACCGATTGGACGCTGTACGACACGCACTACACGGAACGCTACCTCGGTCTGAATCCGGACGTGTACGCGCGTAACAGCATCGTCGAGGACGCGCCGAAGCTGCGCCGCCCGCTCATGCTGATCCACGGCTTCGCCGACGACAACGTCACCATCGCGCACAGCCTGCGCCTCAGCCAGGCATTGATGGCGGCGGGCCGTCCGCACACCTTCCTGCCGCTCACCGGAATCACGCATATGACCAACGACGAAACGGTGGCGCAGAACCTGCTCACATTGCAGCGCGACTTCCTGTACGACGCGTTGGGCATGCGCTGAAACGTCTCCGGCGGATGCGCCGGCGGGTCGGTGGAGGCGTGCGCCATGCTTGGGCCGCGCTTGAGGCCATGCGTCGAATGCGGCGCATAAGGCGCATGAGGCTCATTGATCCGTCGGCCCGCCGGCCCGCAGAGGATTTCGCTGCGGGCCGGTTTTCGCGGGGATGCCGGTTTTCGGAAACGTTGCTGGAATAATGTAGAAGCGATGGACTTTTCACTGATTGACGAATCGTCGTATGCCGACTGCATGCGCGGCCATGTGATGCCCGCGCTGGAAGCATGCTGCGTTGAAGGATGGATGGAACCGGCCGAAACGGACGCGTCCGGCGCCCCGCTGCCCGCGCTGGAGGAGCCCGGGCGTCTGCATTACCTGTGTTACGACGCCGCACGATTCGACGAACTGTGCGAGCCTCAGGCGTCCGGCGTGTTCCGCGGGGCGATCGTGATCAGTCACGGATTCACCGAATTCGCGCCGAAATATTCCGAATTGATCTGGTACTTCCTGCTGTCCGGATATTCGGTCTGCATCATGGAGCATCGTGGGCACGGGCATTCCGCGCGCGACGTGAAATCGTCCGGATTGGTGTGGGTCGACGATTGGCGGCGTTATATCGCCGATCTGGCGAAATTCGCGTCCACAATCGGATATCAGTATGCGGATGGCCGCCCGCTGAATCTGTTCAGCCATTCGATGGGCGGCGGCATCGGCGCCATCGTATTGGAACAGTATCCGACGCTGTTCGACAAAGCCGTGCTGTCCGCACCGATGATCGCGCCAAGTACGGGGATCCCCAACGGGATGGCCCGCGTATTGACCGAAATCGTCTGCGCATTGGGCTTCGGCCGCAGTAAGGTGACCGGGCAGAGCGAATTCGATCCGCAATTCAGCATCGCCGGCTATGAAGATGCCTCCGAAGCGCGTATGCGCTGGTATCATCAGCTGCGCCTGGATGACGAATGCAATCAGATGTTTTCGCCGACCTTCGAATGGGTGCGGCAGGCGCTGCGCATGTCCCGCGCCGTGCTCGATCCGGAAGCCTGCGCCGCAATCGGAACGCCGATCATGCTGTTCCAGGCCGGCAAGGACGTGTGGGTGCTGAACGAGCCGCAGAATCGCTTCGTGGAACGTGTCAAGGACGGCGGCGGCAACATTCAGGTGAGGCGATTCCCGGATTCGCTGCATGAGATCTTCTCGATGCCGAACGGCACGTATAAGCCGTATCTGCAGGAGATTCTGGCGTTTTACGATACGCCGGAGGCCTCGGTCGCGCTGAGATGAGGACACCGCCCGTCCGGGCGTCTGTGGCTGCGCCGCGACCATGGCATGGCCGTGCTGGCGGCTGCGTCTGCGTTTTTGCGTAACGCTTGTGCTATGGCTGTACTGCGTTTTGTGCTGCGGTCGCGCCGTATCTTTGCGTGGCCGGTGTTCCGCGCTTATGTCTTCGCCTTTTCGATGCGGGCGTGCCGTTGACGGTTTTCGCTAGTATTTCGGTGGAATGCAAACTGGAATACACAACAATAGACGTGACTGAAGGGCGGACGGTGGCATCGGTGCGTGTACGGGCGAAGAAGCAGCGTGATGGACAACATGATGATGGCGATTCGATGACGGCTTCGTCGCAAGACCCCACGTTGGCCGCAACCATGGAAAAACGGCCGCGCGATCTGATCATCGGCATCCTTCTGACCGCTGCCGGCGGCATTTTATGGGGCTCCAACGCCACGGTTTCGAAGATTCTGCTGGAAGACTACGCCGCCGACCCGCTATGGATCGCGTCGGTGCGCCAGATCTTCGCAGGCATGCTGTTCTGCGTGTGCGCGGCGTTTATCGCGCCGAAAATGCTGCAGGGCGCGGTGAAGGATTTCCGCAGCTATCCGTACATGATCGCCTGCGCGGTGGTATGCGTGCTGATGACGCAGGTCACGTATCTGTCGGCGATCGATTGGACGAATTCCGCCACGGCCACCGTTCTGCAGACGTTGAGCCTGGCTTTTGTGCTGATCTACGTGTGTCTGCGCGGACGGCGGCTGCCGGGGAAACGCGAATTGATCGGTGTCGCGCTGGCCTTTGTGGGAACGGTATTGATTTCCACAGGAGGCGATCTGACCACGCTGAAGCTGCCGCTTCCGGGTTTGCTCTGGGGCTTGGGTGACGCATTCGCTACGGCTGCCCTGTCGATCATTCCGACCCGTCTGATCGCCAAATGGGGCAATTTCGTGGCCAATGGCGTGATGTTCATGATTTCCGGCCTGATTCTGCTGCCGATAGTTCGCCCATGGGCGACAGCGCCGGATCTGGACGTCTTCGGCGTGATGCTGATGGTGTTCACCGTCGTGGGCGGCACATTCGGCGCATATTGGCTGTTCATGGCCGGCGTGATGCGTATCGGCTCGATGCGTGCCACGATGGTCGGCACCACCGAACCGCTGATGGCCACGGTCACCGCCGTCTGGTGGACAGGTGCCGTATTCCTGCCCACGGACCTGGTCGGCTTCGCCATGATCATCATCATGGTCTTCATCCTCCGCTAAGCCGGCCGGGCCGGTCCAGCATCCCCGCATCCGCGTAAGTTTGCCCCGACCGTCGGTGCCTATCCCAGCGGCATGCTGCGTCCTCCGTATCTGCATACGGCTTGCCGTCCTCTCCCTTCCCTCTCCCTTCCCTCTCCCTTCCCTCTCCCTTCCCTCTCCCTTTCCTTTCCCTCTTCCCTCTTCCCTCTTCCCTCTCCACGCTCCCCCTCTCTCCCCCTCTGACACTTTTGACCGCAACACGCCGGCTTTAGCGGTCAAAACTGTCAGGCATAAGGTCTTGCCAGCCCCTGTCTGCGTGTGCTTGACAGTTTTGACCTCACTCGGCGGCGTGTTGCGGTCAAAACTGTCAGGAGGCAAGGTCTCAGGCGGGCTTCGTCTTCCCACGTTTGACGTTTTTGGTCGCAACACGCCGCCCTTGTCGGTCAAAACTGTCAGGAGGTAAGGCGTCAAGCAGACCGCGTTTTCCGCATTTGACGCTTTTGATCGCAGACTACGGCGTGTCTCGGTCAAAACTGTCAATAGGACTGCCCGACAGGGGGCTTGTCCTCCTTCTGCTGACGTTTTTGGTCGTAACACGCCGCCCTTGTCGGTCAAAACTGTCAGGAAGTGAGGCTTCAAACAGACCGCGTTTTCCCATACTTGACGTTTTTGACCGTGCTTGTCGGTGTGTCTCGGTCAAAACTGTCAGGAGGCAAGGTTCCGGGCGGGCTTCGTCATTCCGCGTTTGACAGTTTTGATCGCCGACTACGGCGTGTTGCGGTCAAAAGTGTCAGTTGGATGCTGCCCGTGGGCTTTGCGCGGCGTAAGCGGCAAAAACTGGCGTAAGTGACGGTATAAGTAACAAATGCGGGGGCGTAAGTAACAAGATGTGGGTTCAAGATGCCCCTCAGCCCTTGCAGGCGTAAGCATGCCGGGGTGGTATTAACGTTTTGACCATTAAAGGCGGCGTCCGGAATCCCGGTTTTACCCGGCGTCGCAGTGCGGGCGTAAGCCGGACTGCGACGGGGAAGTCAACGGGTAAAGCAAAAGGCCGAAACCCTGTGGGCTTCAGCCTTTTTTGCTGGTGCGAGCGGGGGGAGTTGAACCCCCACGAGCATACACTCACTGCCACCTGAAGACAGCGCGTCTACCATTCCGCCACGCTCGCGCAACAGTTGGATAATTTACTGTTGAAAGGCGAGGAATGCAAATCGGGAAGCATTTCGGCGTGTCGCACTCTCAATATGCTCCCCGATATGATGCCGAAATTGCTGATAGAGCCGCCGACATCGCGGTATTTGCGCCGATTTCAAGGCGATGTCAGCAATGTCCGTGGTCGATGCGGAAGTCAGCGCCGACAGCGCCACCAGTATTGCATAATCAGCACGAATATCATCACCGATATTGGTATCGATGACATTGCAAATGGCGGTGCGGAATCAATGCCGGCAGCGCCGGCGGTATCGCATGGTCATTGCAAATGCCATTGTCAGGGCCGTGATCGATGGCATTTGCAATGTCATTGCCAGCGGAAATTGTTTTCGCCTGCGCCGATTTCGAAATGGTATTTCGCGCATCCCAATCCGACGTGCGCGAATAATCCTTCCAACGCTTCCGCGGAAACAGTGCCGTCCGTGTGCAGCGTAAAGCGGAAAGGCTGCTGGCTCAACGATGTCGGCGCCAGCATCGCGGCGCGCATGCCGGCACGGAACCATTCCGGCGCAGACGCCATATCGGGAGACGCGGAAGCCGCTGCGGACGCGTCAGTCGCCGTGTCAGCCACCACATCGGTGGGCGCGGCGGTGGCCATATCGGCGGTCACGTCGGCGGCCGCGCCGGAAAGTGCGTCGGCGTCGGTATTGGCGGCAGTATCGGCTGTCGCGTCATCCGCAGCGTTTTCGATTGCGCACAATTCCTCCATCGGCTTGCTGCGATGCTTCGTGCCGCCGCGCGCGCCGTGCCCGAACACGATGAACCAAATCGCGGCCTCACCGTCATCCAGCGTCCACCAAGCATCAGCGGCGGCGCTGGCGTCGTCCAGCACCACCCAGGATGTATCCAGGCCAAGCTGCACGGCGCGCAACGCCAGCCGTTCGCCGTAATAGCCGACCTTTTCCTCCAAGTCGGCGGCCTTGTCGCCATCCAAACCGGATTCCCCGCACCGTTGCCCCATTTTTGGGGCCGGGCTGGATTCGGGGGAGAGGGCGGAGACCGGGCTGGAAACGAGGGAAGGAACGGAGGTCGGGCTGGGGACAGGGGAGGGAGCGGAAGCCGGAATGGCGGCAGCATCTGCGGCGGGGCTTGCGGCGGGAGCGGCGGTGAGGTCGTCGTCGGAGGCGGCCTCACCGCAAGCCCGGCCGATCAACGCGATTGCATTGTGCACGCCTTTGAACCGCCCGTAATGCGTCTTCAATCCAAGCAGCGCATCGTCCAATCCGGCCGCCATCTGCATATGCAGGCCGGAGGCGGCGTTGCAGGCGTCGATTTCATCCTGCAACGCCGCCAATGCCGCGGCGTCAACCGGTTCATCGGTATACATGCGGATCGCATGACGGCGCTCCATCGCTTCCAGCAGATCCATGATTCTCCTTTCGCGCCGTCGCTGTGTGGCGGCGTTCCCCTGTGGCGGCGTTCCCGTTTGACATCGTCCCCGTAGCGGCGCTTCCGCATGACGGTGCCTCCCGCACGGCGGCGCCTCCTACAGCCAGATGTGGCCGTGCGGCGGCATTCCCAAAAATCAGCCGCGCGATCCGTTCGCGTAGAAGCGGGCCAGCGTCTCGTCGCGGAATTCGTCGAAATAGCCGCCGTCGATCGAGGCGCGGATGTCGTCGAGCAGTTTGATGAAGAAATGCTCATTGTGGATCGTCGCCAGCGTGAAGCCGTTCATTTCGCGGGCGCGCAGCAGATGGTCGACGTAGGCGCGCGTGTAATGCGTGCACGTATAGCAGGTGCAGCCTTTCTCCAGCGGGCCGAAATCCGTCTTGAATTGCGCGCGCTTGATGTTGTAGCGTCCGTCGCGCGTGAAGATCGCGCCGTTGCGGCCGCATCGCGCCGGGGCGACGCAGTCGAAGGTGTCGCCGCCGTTTTCGACGCAGGCGAAAATGTCGTCGACAGCGGCGATGCCGAGCACGTGGCGCGGGCGGTTTTCCGGCATGGCGTCGCAGATCCATGCGCAGATGTCGCCGATGATGCGCTTTTCCATGGCGCCGCCGATGCCGACGCCATCAAAGTCAAGAGATGCGATCTGTTCGGCCGCATGACGACGAAGATCCTCATAATTGGCGCCCTGCACGACGCCATACAGCGCCTGATACGGCTTGCCGACACGCTCTTCGGTCAGTCGCCGATGTTCGGCGACGCAGCGCTGCGCCCAACGGTAGGTGCGTTCGACGGATTGCTCCTGATAGCGGCGCGTGTTCATCAGCGTGGTCAGCTCGTCGAATGCGAACATGATGTCGGCGCCGATCTTATGTTGGATTCCCATGGAGATTTCGGCGCTGAAACGATGCAGCGATCCGTTGAGCGGCGATTTGAAGGTGACGCCGTCCTCGTCGACGAAGGCGAGGCGCTCCTTGCCTTCGGCGATGACGTCGTCGGATTTCATGCCGGTGACGTCCATGGCCAGCGTCTTCTTGAAGCCGGCGCCCAATGAGAGGACCTGGAATCCGCCGGAATCGGTGAAGGTCGGGCCATCCCAGTTCATGAATCTGCTCAGGCCGCCGGCCGCGTCGAGCACGTCCTCGCCGGGGCGTTCGTACAGGTGGAAGGCGTTGGACAGCAGGCATTGCGCGCCCATGTCCTTCATGGTTTCCGGCAGTACGGCCTTCATCGCGGCCTGCGTGGCCACAGGCACGAAGGCGGGGGTGCGGATGTCGCCGTGCGGCGTGTGGATGATGCCGGTGCGTCCGTAACGGGCGCCGCCGCGGCCTTTGCCCTCGGCGGAATCGGGAAGCCTTGTGATGGTTTCGAAGGAGAATGCGCTTCGGTCGCCGGGCTTGCCGGGCTCTGCGCCGCGCGGATGTTCAATAAGACTCGTCATAACGTCCACTGTATTGGAGACGCTGTATTGGAGACGCCGCATTGCCGGGCGGTGTGGCGGCGCGCCGCCGTTGTGCGGCGTTGTCGCCGTGTCTTTGCCGGCATGCCGTCGCCGTGCCGTTGCCCGCACGGCGTCCTTGCGATGCCTTCATGTCATGCAAGCTGAAAGAAAATTTGTCCATTTCTTCCAACAAATATTCAGGAAACTTCCAGTGCGAGTGTTTTTACTCGTATGTAGCGAGTTCGGTACAGAGGAAGCGGCAGACAGCCGGAGCCGAATGACGGAAAGATTTTAAGGAGCAGGATTATGGCTGAAGAACATGATGGCCTGAACGCTGAGAACGGCGCTCAGCAGTCGCAGCCGAAGGACGATCGCCCGGCGGAGGCGCAGTCCGCCGCCACGCAGCCGATTGAAACGCAGCCGACCGTCGAACTGCATACGGATGAGTCGAAGCCGGATTATTCCGCGGCGGCGGGGGAGAGGACCGTCGTCTCCGCGTCGCCGGTGACGAATGACGCCGGCAGCGCCGATAATGCCGGTCACATGGCCGGAGGCAACAATACGGACAGCAACGCGATTCCGCTGTATCGCCCGGCGCCGGAATACGGCGCGTATGGGCCGACCCCGACCGCGCAGAATCCGCAGGGCGCCGCCAATGGCGCACCGGCTTCGCAGATGCCGCCGGCGCAGCAGCCCCAGCCCGGACAGCAGCAGGGTAACCGTAATCCTTACGGCGTGGGCAACGGCAATCCTTTCGCCAACCCGAATCGTGGCATGTTCGGCGCTGGTCCGGCGGCGGGAACGCCGCAGAACGGCAAGGCCAACGGTCCGCGTAATCCGTTTGGCGCGCCGCAGCAGGGCGCCGCAAACGGTCAGGGCGGCCAGCAGCCCGGCCAAGGCGGTTGGCCCGGCTCTCCGATGCAGCCGGGGAAGCCCAATCAGCCGAACCAGCCCGGTCAGCCGAAGACCCCGAGCAAAATGGCCACCACTGTGACAACCGGCGTGGTCGCCGCACTGGTAAGCGCCGCATTGTGCCTGGGCGTTGGCTACGCCGCCATCACCAACGGCTGGGTGACGGTTCCGAACAGCAACAGCCTGTCGAACGTCACATCGAATAAGTCCGGTTCCGGCACCGCCAAGGCGGAAAGCGGAGAAGCAGTCGACTGGTCCGCAGTGGCCGGCAAGGTGTCTTCCGCCGTCGTCTCCATCCAGGTGCAGACCAGCAATGCGACGGCCGCAGGCTCCGGTGCCATCATCGATTCCAAGGGATATATCGTCACCAATAATCATGTGGTTTCCGGCGCGCAGGTCATTCAGGTGACGCTGGCGGATGGCACGATCTATTCCGCACAGTTGGTCGGAGCCGACGTCACCACCGATCTGGCGGTCATCCAATTGCAGGGTGCGCCCGACGATCTGAACACCGTCGAATTCGCCGATTCCGACAATCTGGCCGTCGGCGAATCCGTCATGGCCATCGGCAACCCGCTCGGCTACGACGACACCGCAACCGTCGGCATCGTCTCCGCACTGAATCGTCCTGTCACCGTTACCGACGACAACAACAACGAAATCGTCACCAACGCGGTGCAGCTTGACGCCGCCATCAACCCGGGCAATTCCGGCGGCCCGACCTTCAACGCCGCCGGCCAGGTCATCGGCATCAACTCGTCTATCGCATCGACGGCGACTTCCAGCAGCACCGCCGGCTCCATCGGCATCGGTTTCGCGATCCCCTCGAATCTGGTCAAGCGTGTCGCCGATGAAATCATCGAGAACGGCTCCGTCAAGCATGTAGCGCTCGGCGTGACCATCACCAGCGCAACCGTTGAAGCGGACGGCGTCACCCGCGGCGGCGCCCAGGTCGTCACCCCGTCCACCGGCGGTCCGGCTGTGGTTTCGGGCGGTCCGGCGGACAAGGCCGGTTTGAAGGTGAACGACACCATCGTCGCATTCAATGGCAATGCGGTGAACAACAACTACTCGCTTCTCGGATTCGTGCGTGCGGCCGCGCTTGGAGACAAGGTGACGCTGACCATCGTGCGTGACGGCAAGACCATGGATGTGGACGTGACTCTGGATCAGGAGGAGTCGGCCGTGAACGGCAGCTCGTCCAGCGGCGACAGCAACGAGGGCAACGGTCAGGGCGGTCAGAACGGCCAGGACGGCAATGGCCAGGACGGCCAGGATGGCCAGAACGGCAACGGCTGGGGCTGGGACGACGGCGGCCTGTCCGACCCGTTCGGTCTGTGGTAACCCGATGACCCGTATGGACTGACGGCAGGCGGGCCTGCATCCGGAACCCCGGGTGCAGGCCCGCCTGCCGTTTGCCGCCATACAAGCCATAAACGTCATGCGTCTGCCATCCGCGAGGATTCCATGCCGTCTGATAGGGTGGTCGGCACGTCATGCCGTGAGGCTGCGTATACTGTGAAGTCCCGCCAAGGCGGCATGATGAAACCCATAACTGAATACCGTTGTTGATCTTTACGCCGTGTATCGTGCGAAGCATTTCGTCGATGGGCTAACAAGGCGTGAAATGCAGCACTGGCATATGAACCGTTTGACCTGTTCATATGCCGATACCGATTGCGACGTAAGGAGAGACGATGAGAAAACTCATCGCTGTATGCAAACTCGTCCCGTTGCTGCCGGTCGTCATTCTCGCGGCATTGCCGCTGGCGTTCTGGTGGGACTATCGCCCGTGGGGCGAACTGTCTTGGCAGGTCAATCCAAGTCTGGGCCAGTGGATCGTCATCGCGCTGGTCGTCTACACGGTCATCGACACGGTCCGCGGCATGGTCGACGACATCCGTCACGGCCACGTCGGCGTCGACATCCTTGCCGTCGTCGCCATCCTATCCACTTTGGCGGTGCAGGAGTATTGGGCAAGCTGGGCCGTCCTGTTGATGATCTATTCCGGCGAGGCCATCGAAGAATACGCGCAATCCAAGGCGGAACACAATCTGACCGCACTGCTGGAGGCCGCGCCGCGAATCGCGCACGTCGCCGCACTGCCAGGCGTGGGCCCGCACAACATCACCGATCCGGCGTCACGTCGCGTCGCCGATGACGGCTTCCGCATGGCGAAGCCGGAAAACGCGCCGGCATCATCGGAAACGACGGACGCGCAGGATGCGGCAGCGCAGTCGCACTTCAACACCATCCCCGTCGAAGACGTGAAACTCGGCGACGTGCTCGTCGTATTGCCGGGTGAGACGGTCCCCGTCGACGGTGAACTGCTGAGCATCTCCGCAACGCTTGACCTGAGCAATATCAACGGTGAGCCGGTGCCGCGTGAAGTATATGCCGGCGCGCGCATCATGTCGGGCGCCATCAACGGTGCGGCCACGTTGACCATGCGCGCCACCGAACTGGCGCGCGACTCCCAGTATCAGCGCATCCTCGAACTGGTGTCGTCCGCGCAGAATTCACGCGCGGCCGTCGTCAAGACCGCCGACCTGCTCGCAGTGCCGTTCACCGTCATTTCCTTCATCATCGCAGGCGCCGCATGGTTCGTCTCCGGCGACTCCACCCGCTTCGCCCAGGTCCTGGTCCTGGCCACGCCATGCCCGCTGCTTATCGCGGCGCCCGTCGCCTACATCGCCGGCACCGGCCGCCTCGCCAAGGCGGGTGTGCTCATCAAAACGCAGGAAGTATTGGAATTGTTGGGACGCGTCACCCACATCTTCTTCGACAAAACCGGCACCCTTACCGTCAAACAGCCGCAGGTCGTGCGCGTGGATACGCCATCCGTGACGGTGACGTCGTCAACCGCCGTCGCAGAGGATATTTCCGCCGATGAAATCCTGAAATTGGCCGGCATCATCGAAACGTATTCCGTGCACATCCTGGCCAAAGGCATCGCCAAGGCAGGCGTCGCAGCTGCAGCGCGCATCGACGGCGACAGGCGCGGCACCCCTGTCGTGCGCGGTATCGCTGAAGACTCCGGTAAAGGCGTGCGTGGCGAAATCAATGGGCATCGCATGCGTGTCGGCCGTTTCGCCTACGTAATGGAAGACGTCATCAGCGCGGTGCCGGCGGATTCGTTGAAGCCAAGCGCGATATTCGGTGCTCTCGCCCCGGACGAGATGGGCACGTTCGTAGCCGTCGACGGGCGTCTTGCCGCGCGCATCGTATTGAAGGACATCCCGCGTGACAATGCCGTTGAATCGCTGAACCAGCTGCGCGCGATGGGCGTCGACGAATTGACCATGGTCACGGGCGACAAGGAGGCTTCGGCGCGCATCATCGCGGACGAGGTCGGCATCACCGACGTGAACGCCGAACTGTTGCCGGAAGGCAAGCTGGCCACTATTCGCAACGCGTCCATGGAACGATGCGAGGTGCCGTGGTGGGATCGTCTGCTGTCGAAATTCACCGGCGAATCGCTGACCCGCACCATCACCATGATGGTCGGCGACGGCGTGAACGACGCGCCCGTGCTGGCTGCGGCCGATATCGGCATGGCCATCACCGACGGCACGTCCACGGCGGCGTCCGAATCGGCGCAGGTCGTCATCATGAATGACGACATTTCCTGTGTGCCGAAGGCCATCGCCATTTCCCGCCGTACCAAGCGGGTGATGCTCCAGGCTGTCTGCATCGGCCTCGGACTGGCTTTGATCGGCATGGTCGCGGCCGCGTTCAATCTGATTCCGGTGGTAGTCGGCGCGTTCATGCAGGAAGCGATCGACGTCGTGTCGATTCTGTGGGCGCTGACTGCGTTGATCGACAAGGATTAAGCGGATTCGCTGATGTTTGAACGGCGGCCGGTGGCTTCGAGGCCACCTTGCTGCCCGGTTCGCCCTGTGCGCTTACCGTAGCGACCAATCTTGCTCTTTTGCACGAAGCCATATGCCATGATTGGTCGGTAAAGATGACGTTGGCGACCGATTATGCCATATGGCTGCGTGCTATGTGGCATAATCGGTCGCTGTCATGTGCCGATGGCGGCTGCCGGTGCCCCATCGGCACCGCCCTGATGCCGCCGCCTCATTCATATGCCCCCTCTGTTGTGATTCGTCGGTTTGCGATAACCTGTACATCGTGACTGAGAATAATGAACTTCGTATTGCCGTGATCGGCGCCGGCCCGGCCGGCGTCTACTCTTCCGACATTTTCCTGCGCCAGCTGAAGAAGACCGGCGCGGAATTGGGTTTGGGCGAGAACGCCCGCATCGACCTGTTCGAAAAGCTGCCGGTGCCGTTCGGCTTGGTCCGCTACGGCGTCGCCCCGGACCACCCGTCCATCAAATTCATCGCCGACGCGTTGGAGAAGACGCTCGACAACCCGAACATCCACTTGTATTGCGACGTGGAATTCGGCAAGGACGTGACGCTTGACGATCTGCTTGCCCGCTACGATGCGGTGTTGTTCGCCACCGGCGCGGTCGAAGACAAGCCGCTTGGACTGCCGGGCGCCGACCTGGACGGCGTGTACGGCGCCGCGAAATTCGTCGAATGGTATGACGGCTATCCGACCGGTGCCCGCGAATGGCCGCTCGATGCCGAGGAAGTCGCCGTCATCGGCGGCGGCAACGTGGCCATGGACGTGGCGCGCGAACTGATGCGCAACGCCGACGACCTGAAGGCCCGCACCGACATTCCGGACAACGTGTATGAAGGCATCAAGACCAACAAGGCCCGCGTGCTGCATCTGTTCATCCGCCGCGGCGTGGCCCAGGCGAAGTTCTCCGTGCAGGAACTGCGCGAAATGGAGAAGCTGCCGGGCGTGCAGCTGATCATCAACGAAGACGATTTCGAATTGGATGACGACACCATCGAGGAGGCCGGCAAGGATAAGCTGACCCGTCAGATGGTCGAGGAATTGTTCGCGATCCGTGAGATGGCCGAAGACATGGAGGACGATGGCGACGTCGACTTCGAAGGCAATCCGGCGGATCGCAAGTATTACATCCACTTCAATGCCGCTCCGGTCGAAGTGCTGGGCGAGGACGGCAAGGTGCGCGCGATCCGCGTGGAGAAGACGGAGACTTCCGCGGACGGCCGCATGACGCGCACCGGTGAGTTCGAGGAATACCCGGTGCAGGCCGTGTACCATGCGATCGGCTACCAGCCGGCCGAAGCGCCGGGCATCGCCTATGACGTGAAGCGCGCCCATCTGGCCAACGCCAATGGCGATGGCCGAATCACCACCGAAGCCGAAGGCGGCGAAGTGCGCGAACGCCTGTATGCCACCGGTTGGGCGAAGCGCGGCCCGGTCGGCCTGATCGGTTCGACCAAGTCCGACGCCCTGATGATCGTGACCAACATGCTTGAAGACCTTTCGAAGGCCGCCGAAGGTGGACGCGTGGCCGAAGACCGCGATCCGGAATCCATCGACCGCCTGCTGAAGGAACGCGGCGTCAAGCCGATCGACTTCGCCGGATGGAAGAAGATCGACGCCTTCGAACGCGCCGAGGGCGCGAAGGAAGGCCGTGAGCACAAGAAGGTCATCGAGCCCGATCAGATGCGCGCCTTGGCGCACGCCTGATTCGTCGCCGACCGCGCGTGCCCTGCCGTATCCCGAGCGGGTCCGGCTGACGTCCACCAGACGTTCGGCTGGGCCGCGGGGACGGGGACGCGGGGCCGTGTGGAATTTCGAATTTCAACGGAGGCCTGCGGGCCGTATAATGCCCGTGGCCTCTTTTTCATACAGAAGAGGCCTGTCCGCACTGCATCCTTTTTGAAGGGGCGACCTCACGATGTCCGATATGCCTGAATCCCGAATGCCAGGCCGACAGGCCGAACCATTCCGGCCGACGCCGCGCGATCGCGCACAGGTCGCGGACGGCGAGGCATCCAGGCATCCTGCAGGCTCCGGCGATCATACGTCGCGCAGACACCGCGCGATGAACGGCCATCATGTGATGGCAGGACGCGGATACCGCACAGTGCTGGCGAAGCGCCGCCATCGTCTTATCGTCACCTGTATTTCGACAGTGGTGATCGTGTGTCTGATCGTAGGCGGCATAATGCTGCGGGCGTCGCGCGCCGGCGAAATGCCGTGGGGCGTCATTGCGGCGACCGATGCGCGATCAGGCGACGCTCAATCGAATGCGTCAAATACAACGGTCGACACTTCTTCAAAGACCGCGCAATCAGCGCCGGACTCCGTGGAAACCGGCATCGAAGCGGCTTTGGCGAAGCTGGATGCTTTGGATGATTCCGCGCGCATCGCGACCAGCGGTTTCGCGTTGAACGAGGATTCGCGAAACCGCTTGGAGCGGGAGCTGTCGCTGTTCGATTCCTCCGGCTACTCCGTATCGTTCGTTCTGGTCGATATGACCACGGGCGCCACGCTGGCCTCGTATGCCGGCGACGGCAAATATTCCGCGTCCGCGATCAAGGGCCCGTATGTTTTTTCGGCCGCCGCGAGCGGCGCAATGGATTTGGACGCCGTCTGGCAGGGCGCGACGGGCGTTGCCGGCGGGGACGCGGCGACGGCGCAATTGCTGGAGAATACGATCACGGTATCCGACAACGATTCCTACGTTTCGCTGTATTTGACGTACGGAAGGCAGACGCTGGTATCGTGGGCGCGGCAATATGGCGTGTCCCTTGACGGCGAGCTGTACACGTATTTTTCCGCGGAGGACCTGGCGCGCATGTGGATCGGCGGATATGATTTCCTGTTCTCCGAAGATGATTCCACGTCGGCCGCGGCCTCTTCCGATGTCGCTTCTCCGTCTTCTTCCACGACTGCGTCCGCTTCCGCCGAATCACGACGATGGTTGGGCGGCCTGTTCAACGGCACGCTGAATTCGACGATTGATTTGGCGCTGGGCGACCGCTACACGGTGTACGCAAAAGCCGGTTGGATCAATGGCGAGGGCGGCCTGTACGCGTTGAACGATGCCGGCATCGTCGCTTCTGATTCCGGCGATTACGTGCTGGCCGTGCTGTCTGATGCGTGCGGCGAATATTCGATGCTGAGCGATCTGGTGACGGTGCTGGACGATATCCATACGTCGAATATGTGATGTCGGGGTCGCGTCGGATGCGGTGCGCCGCATTGCGGCGCCGCCGGCGAAGCCATTGGCGATGCCGTTGACGGTGGTGCCGGAGTGTCGCTGATTGCTGCTGGTCGCCTCCGGTCGCCGCCGCCGGCAGGTCGCGCCGCGATCCGCACAATCGTGTTTCACGTGAAACTTTCTCCTTTGGCTGATGTCCAGCAAAATTTCAGACAGCCTGTTTAGTCTGGCCCTATGGACGGAAAGATGCACGTGCGTGGTCACTTCAATGGCCTGAAAACAACGTTGTTGTTTGCGTTGATGTGGGCCATCATCATGCTTATCTGGTGGGCTACCGGCGCGCGTCAGGACACGTTGGGCCTATACCTGCTGATTGGCGTGGGCACCACGTTCATGTCGTATTGGTTCTCCGACCGTATCGCGATCGCCTCGATGCGGGCCCGCGAAGTGAGCGAGCGGGAAGCGCCCGTGCTGTACGGCATCGTACGTGAGCTGAGCGCGAAAGCCGGCAAGCCGATGCCGCGCGTTTACATCGCTCCGACAATGAGCCCGAATGCGTTTGCGACCGGCCGCAACGAACGCCACGCGGCGGTATGCTGCACGCAAGGTCTGCTGCAGCTGCTGAACGAGCGCGAAATTCGCGGTGTGCTCGGCCATGAGCTGATGCATGTGTACAATCGCGATATTCTGACGTCGGCAGTGGCTTCCGCATTGGCGACGGTGATTTCTTATCTGGGATATATGCTGCTGTACTCGGGCGGTGGCCGTGATTCGCGGGATTCGCGCGAAGGCGGCGCCGGCGGGCTTGGTCTGATCGGCGTGCTGTTGAGCGTGATTCTTGCGCCGATTGCGGCATCGCTGATTCAGATGGCGATTTCAAGAACGCGCGAATATGATGCGGATGAGGATGGAAGCCGTCTGACTGGCGATCCGGAGGCGCTGGCGTCCGCGTTGAATAAGATCACGTATGGCGCGCAGGTCAATCAGATGCCGAAAACGGCGGGAACCCAGTCCGCGGCCGCCCTGATGATTGCGAATCCGTTCTCTTCCGTAGGCCTGTCCAAACTGTTCTCCACCCACCCGCCGACCGAAGAGCGTATCGCCCGTCTCATGCAGATGAGCCAGGAGATGCAGTCCCAAGGAATCGACGCCAACTTCGCCGGTCGACTTCGCTACTAGCCGCTCTTTCGTCGGCTGTTCTTCCGCGGCTTTCCTGATGCCGTCTTCCCTTCTGTCGTCCGACCCCGGAATCTTATGATTCCTATAGCGTTCCATTTTTTTGCGGCATGGCGACGGCGATACGGGAAAGCCGTGCTACACTAGCGCATTGTGCGCGGCATATGGCGGTCGCGGCACTGCCTATGCGGATGTAGTTCATCGGTAGAACGAAAGCTTCCCAAGCTTTAGAGGCGGGTTCGACTCCCGTCATCCGCTCCATTCGCCCTAATGGCGGGGTCGCAAAACCCAATCATTCCAACGATTTTCGTTCACGATGCTATCTCCTCGATCACATGGTTTCAGATGGATGTTGTCACGAGAGAGAGGCCAACTATATCAGTGCTGAATAGTATGAATTTGCCCCAATGCCCTGAACCCGACACGTCTGGGATCGTTCCATATCGCATGGCTGGGGTGGATTTTTCGGTCCCGGCTCATCGGATGGGGCGGGTCTGGCTTGGCCAGACTTAGTCGGGCTTGTCGCCGCTCTTTCTCGAAAAGTCTGAAAGACAGCATGAATGACGCTTTGGAAAATCTGACGGCTTCGAGAAGAGTCAAGTGCAGAAAAGGCATGAGAGGCGGAGACTGGTATTCGCTCGTCTAGCGGCCTACCAGCCTGCCTGCCTACTCACTGCTGCTATAAGGGTTTTCTTCACCTACTCATTCGGCCTACCGACCTACATTGCTTTCTCCATGTAGGTCGGTAGGGCGAATGAGTAGGCCGCCAAATCTCGATGGTTCCAATAAGTAGGCAGGTAGGTCGGTAGACCGCGGGAGCAAATCGATTCTGGTCGATAGCGGGAACACTGTTGCTGAGGCAGGAACGGGAACTCTATGGCTCTCGATGTGATGCACAATACGCGTATGTCGCTTCCTCTGGCGCGAACCTGTGCGCTTGGTATTGTTGGAAGGTATATCCTACGGTTCTGAAGAAGGCATGGCATGATGAATAGCGGAGCGCAGCGCGCGGAGTTGCACAAAACGATTTGGAACATCGCCAACGTGCTGCGTGGTTCGGTCGACGGTTGGGATTTCAAACAGTATGTGTTGGGATTCCTGTTCTACCGGTTCATCTCCGAGGACATCACCTCATACCTGAACGAGTACGAGCGCCAGGCCGGCGATATGGATTTTGACTATGCCAAGCTGGACGATGCCACCGCTGAGCAGGTGCGTAAGTCGATGGTGGAGGAAAAGGGCTATTTCATCCTCCCGTCCGATTTGTTCACCAATGTGCGCAGACGTGCCGATGGGGACGAGAATCTGAACGAGACGCTGCAACGGGTGTTCAAAAACATCGAAGGTTCAGCCGCCGGCTCGCGCTCCGAAAATAGTCTGCGTGGATTGTTCGACGATCTGGACCTGAATAGTCGCAAACTCGGAGACACCGTGGTGGAGCGCAACGCCAAGTTGGTGAAGGTGCTCAACGCCATTGGTGATTTGAATTTGGGCGCGGAGAGTTTTGCGGACAACGCGATTGATGCGTTCGGTGACGCGTATGAGTATCTGATGACCATGTACGCGGCAAACGCCGGCAAGTCCGGTGGCGAGTTCTTTACTCCACAGGAAGTCAGCGAGCTGCTGACCCGCATCGCCACCTATGGCAAGAGCGAAGTGAACAAGGTTTACGATCCGGCATGCGGTTCCGGCTCCCTGCTGCTGCAGTCCATCAAGGTGCTGGGCAAGGATAAGGTCCGGCAAGGCTTTTTCGGTCAGGAGAAGAACCTGACCACGTATAACCTGTGCCGTATCAACATGTTCCTGCATGATGTGAATTACGACCATTTCAGCATTGCCTACGGTGACACGCTGATCAACCCCCAGCATTGGGATGACGAGCCATTCGAGGTGATCGTGTCCAACCCGCCGTACTCCACCAAGTGGGAGGGTGATGATGACCCCACGCTCATCAATGACCCACGATTTGCCCCGGCTGGTGTACTTGCGCCGAAATCGAAGGCCGATCTGGCATTCACCATGCACATGCTTTCCTGGTTGGCGGCCGACGGCACTGCGGCCATCGTCGAGTTCCCCGGCGTGCTCTACCGCGGCGGCAAGGAACAGAAGATCCGCAAATATCTGCTGGAGGGCAACTTCATCGACGCAGTGATTCAACTGCCTCCTAACCTGTTCTTCGGCACCTCCATCGCCACCTGCATCATCGTGCTCAAGAAATCGAAGACCGACGACAGTGTGCTGTTCGTTGACGCGTCGGAACGGTTCGTGCACGTCGGCAACCAGAACCAGCTTTCGCCCGATGACATCACCGCAATCATGGATGCCTATGTGAAACGCGAATCGGTCGAGCATTTCGCCACTGTCGCTTCGCTTGAGGATATCCGCAAGAACGATTACGTGTTGTCGGTCAGCGGATACGTGCAGCCCAAGGATGAGCGAGAGAAGATCGACATCGACGAGCTCAACCGGCAAATTGCTGACATCGTGGCGCGAGAGAACGAACTTCGTGCTCGGATCGACGCCATCGTCGCGGATTTGGAGGCATAGTGGTGAGCAGGATTGACGATTTGATTGCAAAATATTGCCCTGATGGGGTTGAACGCAAGCCTCTGGGTACTATTGCGGAGTTATACCGGGGGAATGGTCTGCAAAAGAAGGATTTTACGGACAAAGGTATTGGATGCATCCATTATGGTCAGATTTATACGCGATACGATACTTTTACGTCTCAGACCATTTCGTTCGTAGACAAAAAGCTCGCAGACAAACTTCTTAAGGTCCATCCAAATGATTTGATTGTGACAGCCACTAGCGAAAATCTTGAGGATGTATGTAAAGCAGTTGCGTGGCTTGGCGAGACAGACATCGTAACTGGCGGCCATTCAATCGTTGTTAGGCATCACCAGAATGCGAAATATCTTGCTTACTATTTCCAAACGCTGGATTTCTTTCAGCGCAAACGCGCATATGTGCATGGAACTAAAGTAATGGAAATCAAGAAGGATGACTTGGCAAAAATCGCCGTTCCGGTTCCTCCGTTGCCGGTGCAGGAGGAGATTGTTCGGATTCTGGATTCGTTTAGCTCGCTGGAGGCGGAGCTGGAGGCGGAGCTGGAGGCGCGGAGGAAGCAGTACGCCCATTACCGCAATGAACTCCTCACATTCAAGAGAGAGAGAGAGTCATAACCGCTTGTATTCAGGATATTTGCATCCGAATCTGTTCAGGTGGAACACCATCATCAAGGCGTCATGATTACTATGATGGAAATGTCCCATGGTTGAGGACTCAGGATGTTGACTTCAATGTTATTAATCAAACTTCAGCCACCATTTCAGATGAAGGATTGAAAAATTCGGCTGCCCAGTGGATACCGGCCAATTGTGTGATTGTGGCAATGTATGGGGCGACGGCCGCAAAGGTAGCAGTGAACAGCATTCCCTTAACAACCAATCAAGCATGTTGTAACTTACAGATTGACGAGAGCAAAGCCGATGTCCGATATGTGTTCCACTGGCTTTCCAATGAGTATGAACATCTAAAAGCATTGGGAGAGGGCTCGCAATCGAATATTAATGCTAAGAAGGTGAAATTGTATCCTATCAGTTTGCCGCCGATCGAAGAGCAACGCCGAATTGTCTCCATCCTTGACCGTTTCGACACGCTCACCAATGACCTGAGCTCCGGCTTGCCCGCCGAGATCGAGGCTCGCCGTCGGCAGTACGAGTACTACCGGGACCGTCTGCTGTCATTCGACGAACTTGCCGCGTGACGCTTCGCCATGGGAATAGTCGAGTCGGCGCATGGTCGCCTGTCGGACCATGGGAACGCATAGCATGGCTGAGACGCGCCGCAGACTTTTCAAAATGTGAGGGTATGACTAGCATGGTGAATAACAGCAGCTCCCTAAGCCTACTCACAGTGCTCAAACCAGGGGGCTCTTCTCATACCGGGGCGGAGTCCAAACCTGCGAAAACCATCGATCAGATGATCGCTCTAATGTCAGATCGTGGTCTGGTAATCACGGACGAGACAAAACTGCGGCGGGTACTCTTTGATTGCAACTACTACCGTCTATCGGGTTATTTCCGCCCATTCCAAGTCAACCCAGCGGCTGGCGACAACAGATACAGGCCTGGAACGCGGGACATTGACTTCCTCACTCCCTATGCGATGGACGAGGAGCTGCGCAACATCATTCTCAAGGGCACCGCGAGGGTGGAACTCACCCTGCGTTCAAGGTTCGCGGACAAATGTAGATGAAGAAGGAGCCCATGATGACGGAGCAGTCGGATATGGATTTGCCGGATGGCGGCAAGCTGTACAAGCTCGTGGCCGAGGACGCGGAAAGCACGGTGGTGGCCGAATATGAGCCTGACCACAGCCGCGAGACCGTGTATCAGAGCGAAGCGGATCTGGAGGAGGAGCTGCTGCACGTCCTCGAATCCCAAGGCTATGAACGACTTTCCGTGCATACGGAGTCCGAGCTTATCGCAAATCTGCGCACTCAGCTTGAGAAGTTGAACGATGTCCAGTTTACCGATAATGAATGGTCACATTTCTTCCATGAGGTTATCGCCTCTTCGACGGCGGGCATCGAGGACAAGACCCGGTTGATCCAGGAAGACAACATCCAGATCCTGAACCGTGATGATGGTACGACGAAGAATATTCGTCTCATCGACAAGGCGCATGTTCATAGCAACCGTCTCCAAGTGCTTCACCAGTTCGAGGAGGAGGGCGGCAGTCATCCGACCCGGTATGATGTGACGATTTTGGTCAATGGTCTGCCACTGGTTCAAATCGAGTTGAAGCGACGGGGCGTGGCGATCAAGGAGGCGTTCAACCAGATCAACCGTTACCAACGTGATAGCTTCTGGGCTGGATCGGGACTCTATGAGTACGCCCAGATCTTCATTATCTCGAACGGTACGCACACCAAGTACTACAGCAACACCACGCGCTTCAAGCACATCCACGAGATGGAAGGCCGTTCCACAGCGGGCCGTTCGCAGAAGAGTTCCGACAGTTTTGAGTTCACCAGCTGGTGGGCCGACGGACGTAACCATGTCATTGCCGACTTGACGGGTTTCGCCAAGACGTTCCTCGCTCGGCATGCGCTGCTCAATATCCTGACTCGATATTGCGTGTTCACCGCCGAGCATGACCTGCTGGTGATGCGTCCATACCAGATTGCAGCCACTGAACGCATCCTCAACCGCATTCTCATCAGCGAATACAATCCGAAGAAGCTCGGCACGCCCGAGGCGGGCGGATACGTGTGGCATACCACAGGCAGCGGCAAGACGCTGACCAGTTTCAAGACGGCGCAGCTCGCCAGCAACATGGACGGTGTAGACAAGGTGCTGTTCGTCGTGGATCGCAAGGACCTCGACTACCAGACCATCAAGGAATATGAGCGCTTCAAAAAGGGCGCGGTCAACTCCAACAAGAGCACCAAGGTACTTGCCGATCAGCTGGCCAACCCCGACGCGAAGATCATCGTCACCACGATTCAGAAGCTTTCCTCATTCATCCGCAGCAATCCCAAGCACGATGTCTACGCGCAGCATGTGGTGCTGATTTTCGACGAATGTCATCGCAGCCAGTTCGGCGAGATGCATACTGCCATCACCAAGCATTTCAAAAACTATCACCTATTCGGGTTCACCGGTACGCCTATCTTCGCCGTGAACGCGAAAACCGGAGGCGCTCCCGGCCTGCGCACCACTGGACAAGCATTCGGCGACTGCCTGCACTCGTACACGGTGGTGGACGCGATCAAGGACGGCAACGTGCTGCCGTTCCGTATCGGTTATGTGGATACGGTGCGCCGCAAGGAAGGCGTCAAGGACGAACAGGTGTATGGCATCGATGCAGCCAAAGCGCTAAGCGATCCGCGGCGTGTGGGCGCGGTCGTGTCATATGTACTCGACCATTTCGACCAGAAAACCAAGCGGCAATCTAGTTATATGCTCAAGGAACGGCGCATTCGCGGCTTCAACTCGCTGTTTGCTGCGGATTCCATCGACATGGCCAAGCAATATTACGCCGAGTTCCAGTGCCAGCAGGTCGAACGCGGTGGGGAACCGTTGAAGATCGCCCTGATCTACAGTTTCGCACCGAACGAGGCTGACCCCGGAGAGCAGGGCTTCATTGATGACGAAGACTTCGAGACCGCTGGCCTTGACCAGTCATCACGGGATCTCCTCGATGCCGCGATCGGCGACTACAACCGAATGTTCGGCAGCAGTTTCAGCACGGCACCCGACCAGTTCGAGAACTACTACAAGGATCTGTGCCGCCGGCTCAAGAACCGCGACCTGGATATGGCCATCGTGGTGAACATGCTGCTTACCGGCTTCGATGCCACGACGCTCAACACCCTGTGGGTGGACAAGAACTTGAAGCAGCATGGCCTGATGCAGGCGTTCAGCCGCACCAACCGCATCCTGAACTCGGTGAAGACCTTTGGCAACATCGTCTGCTTCCGCGATTTGCGACAGGAGGTGGATGACGCCTTGGCTCTGTTCGGAGACAAGGACGCCAAGGGCACGGTGGTGCTTAAACCATATGCGGAATATCTTGCTGCATACAACGAGAAGGTCTCGCAACTACTCAAACAGTTCCCTCTGGGCGAGGAAATCGTCGGAGAACAGGCTCAGAAGGATTTCCTCACCCTGTTCGGCTCGATCCTGCGGCTACGCAACATCCTCCAGGCCTTCGACGATTTCTCCAATGATGATGTGCTGAGCCTGCGCGACCTGCAGGACTACCAAAGCTCGTACATCGATCTCTACCAGCAGCGGCGTTCGCATGAGGAAACCGACAAGGAAATCATCAACGACGACGTCGTCTTTGAAGCGGAACTGGTCAAGCAGATTGAGGTGAACATCGACTACATCCTCGCACTCGTGGCCCAATACCATGATGGGCATATGAAGAATAAGGCGATCATCGCGGACATCAACCGCACCATCATGTCTTCGCCCGACCTGCGCAGTAAAAAAGATCTCATCGACTCGTTCGTCGAATCCCTGTCCTCAGGTGCGGACGTGCAACGAGACTGGAAGGAATACATCGCCCGCAAGAAACAGGAGGAGTTCGAGCATATCGTCAGCGAGGAGCACCTGAAGACGGGACTGGCTGAACAGTTCATCGTCGACTGCTTCAAGGAAGGATACATCGACACGGACGGCACCAGAATAGTGTCGATGTTGCCCCCGGTATCGCGCTTTGCGCCGAGCAACGCATACGAGCTGATGAAGAGCCGAGTCGTCAAGCGGTTCCGCCAATACTTCGATCGCTTTGTCGGAATGTGAGGGAACGGCTGCCTCCAAGGACGAACGGAAATGGCTGCCTGCGGCAAAGTACGGCTGCTCGACTCTATGTACGAAGAACTTACGCACAGAGGCAGTAACGGTGAAAGCGATGAACTGGCCCAATGGGTCGAGACGATTTTTGCCAATGCGCTGGTTAAGCATAAAACCGAACGTCAGCCCGCTGAAAAGTTCTTCGACAACAACACTGAAGCGTATGTAAAGCCTCTGTTTTGTGGATGCTGATGGGTCTCCTTCTTTGAATGTGGGTGCAGTTCATCATAAAGGAGGGAAAGTACACATATCACAGGTTTAAAACAAGTACGTTGATGGTCGCTCAGCTCGACCGGTCATGTTTGCGGAGACGGACGCATCGGTCGCAGTGAATGCTCGTGCATATGGCTTTCCTTGACTGGCACGGCGACGGCGAGGGCTGTCGGATGGTTTTGCCGTGTGCCTCAGAATCATTGGAATTCCGCGGATGCAACCGCTGGTTGCGGGGAATGTCGGTCGCATGTGCCGATGCAACCGAAAGATGGTGGAATGCAACCACGCCTTTGACGCAAGCTGAAACCACCCGATCGTATGGGAAGATGAGACAGTGAAGGTCAGGTGAATACGATGAGCTTTAGAGAGAATCTGCAATACCTGCGAGGCTCCCGCAATATGACGCAGGAGCAGCTGGCGATGCTGCTGGGCGTTTCCCGACAGGCGATCTCCAAATGGGAGTCGGAGAAGGCGTATCCGGAAATGGACAAGCTGCTGATGATGTGCGACCTGTTCGGATGCACGCTGGACGACCTGGTGATGGGCGATGTGCGCCATCCGGCGGCGGCGAACGCGCAATCCGCATCCGTTCCGTCGGACGAGACGCCGGCCACGTTGCCGGCCGCCGGCACGACGCAGTCCCCGCACGCGATGTCGTCTGCGACGGCACAGACCGTCACGCGCGGCGATGCCCGAACGGATATGCCGATGCCGCAGGGGCGCCCGCAGGATGTCGTCGGCTATGACGAGCATATGCGCCGTTTCGCATGGCAGATTTCGACGGGCGTGGCGCTGATAATCGTGGGCGTGGGCGTGGCGATGCTGTTCGATAAAGGCCATTCCCTGTTCGGAAGCGGCGCGTTCAACGATTTTCTGCTGTTCCTCTGCATCATCATCGGTGTGGTCGCGGGACTCGCGTTTCTGATTCCGAGCATGATGGCGCATGGCGAGTTCGTTCGCAGGCATCCGTACGTCGAGGACTTCTATCAGGCCGAAGACCGCGCGAAAGGCGTGCGCGAACTCGCGGTCGGCATCGTGGTCGGCATCGCTTTGATCCTGGTCGGCATATCCGTCCTGATATATTCCAGCGAAGTGCTCGCCGTGGAGGACGGGTGGCCTGTCAGCGTGATGCTGCTGTTCATCGCTGCGGGCGTGTTCTGCATAGTGCTGTTCGGCATGCGGTACGGCCGCTTCAACATCGACGAGTACAACCATGAGGCCGAAAAGGAATACAACGAACAATCATGGGAGTATCAGAACGACCGGTACAACCAGATCAACGGGGCTGTTTGCGGCATCATCATGCTGCTCGCCACCATCATCGGATTGTCGATGCTGTTCATAGGCGACGCCGGGGGATGGGGAGCCGGGACCGGACTGTTCTGGCTGGCCTGGCCGATCGGCGGCATCCTGTGCGCCATCAGCTCTCTGATCACGCATATACTGCGTGTCTGGCACGGCGACGACGGCCCACGGTGACGATGCGATCACGGCGGCCGTCGCGCCGCATCGCAGCCGCGTCGTAGGCCGCCGTCCCCGTAACCAACATCACACATAAAACGGCGGTTTCGGGCGGCACCACGCCCATTTCGGGGCGATAATGGAATCATGACAATCGCAACCCCTGAACGTTATGCTGAAATGCTGGACGCCGCCCGACACGGCGGATACGCGTACCCCGCCATCAACGTGACGAGCACGCAGACGCTGAACGCCGCTCTGCAGGGGTTCGCCGAAGCCCAATCCGACGGCATCATCCAGGTGTCCGTCGGCGGATCCGCCTATTTCTCCGGGAAAACCGTCAATGATCGCGTCACCGGCTCGCTCGCGTTCGCCGCGTTCGCGCATGAGGTCGCCGCGCGATATCCCAACATCACCATCGCCTTGCACACCGACCACTGCGCAAAGCAATATCTGGACGAATGGGTGCGCCCATTGCTGGCGCATGAGGCGGATCAGGTGAAGCGCGGCCAGGAGCCGACCTTCCAGTCGCATATGTGGGACGGCTCCACGGTGCCGTTGGAGGAAAACCTGTCCATCGCGCAGGAGCTGCTGGAAAAATCCGTGAAGGCCCATACCGTTCTCGAAATCGAAATCGGCGCGGTCGGCGGCGAAGAGGACGGGCATAGCGCGGAAATCAACGAAAAACTGTATTCGACGCCCGCCGATGGCGTGCGCGTCGCCGAACGGCTGGGGCTTGGCGAGCATGGCCGCTACATGGCCGCATTCACCTTCGGCAACGTGCACGGCGCGTACAAGCCGGGCATCGTGCGATTGCGTCCGAAGCTGCTGCGTGACATCCAGGACGAAGTGTGGAGGGCCACGCATGATGGGCGCCTGGGATCGTTGGGCGCATCGTCCGTGTCGGCGTGTTCGCTGCCGGATATGCCGGAAGGCAAACCGTTCGCGCTGGTGTTCCACGGCGGATCGGGCTCCAGTCCGGAGGAGATCGCGGAAGCCGTCTCATATGGCGTCATCAAAATGAACATCGATACGGATACGCAATACGCGTTCTCGCGCGCCATCGCCGGACACATGTTCCGCAATTACGACGCCGTGCTCAAAGTGGACGGCGAAGTGGGCAACAAGAAGCTGTATGACCCGCGTTCCTGGGGGCGTGAAGCCGAAGACGCGATGGCCGCGCGCGTGGTCGAAGCGTGCGTGCAGCTCGGCTCCGCCGGCAAGGCGCTGAAGTAGGGGCGGCGTCTCCGGACTGCATCGCCCCGCATTCGTCCCGCGCGTGTCCGCATGATTCCATGCGCGGGACAACGCGCTTGAAATAAGGACAATCGCCGTCTTTCAGTAGAGGGTCTACGGTAGGCTTGTTGCCCGGCGGAATCGGGCTTCAAGCGGAGGTGCAATCATGCCTGGAATCGTGTTGATCGGCGCTCAGTGGGGCGATGAAGGCAAGGGCAAGGCAACGGATCTGATCGGCGGCAGCGTCGATTACGTCGCACGTTTCAACGGCGGCAACAATGCCGGCCACACCGTCGTCGTCGGCGACGAATCCTATGCGCTGCACCTGCTGCCGTCCGGCATCATGAGCCCGCGTGCGACCCCGGTGATCGGCAACGGCGTCGTGGTCGATCCGGAAGTGCTGTTCGAGGAGATCGACGGCCTCGAGGCCCGCGGCGTCGACTGCTCCCGTCTGCTGGTGAGCGAGGAGGCGCATGTGATCGCCCCGTACCACCGCGTACTCGACAAGGTGACCGAACGCTTCCTCGGCAAGCATAAGATCGGCACCACCGGCCGCGGCATCGGCCCGGCCTACGCCGACAAGATCAACCGTGTCGGCATCCGCGTGCACGACCTGTTCAACGCCGACCATCTGCATGACAAGGTCGAAGCCAGCCTGCATCAGAAGAACCAGATGCTGGTCAAGCTGTACAACCGTCGCGCCATCGACGTGGACGCCACCACCGAGGAACTGCTGAAGCTGGGCGAGCGTCTGAAGCCGTACGTCGCCAACACGTCCCTGATCCTCAACAAGGCCCTCGACGAGGACAAGACCGTGCTGTTCGAAGGCGGCCAGGCCACGATGCTGGACGTCGACCACGGCACCTACCCGTTCGTGACCAGCTCCAACCCGACCGCCGGCGGCGCCTGCACCGGTACCGGCGTCGGCCCGACGAAGATCTCCCGCGTGATCGGCGTCTCCAAAGCGTATGTGACCCGTGTGGGCGAAGGCCCGTTCCCGACCGAGCTGTTCGGCGAGGAGGGTGATTGGCTGCGTGCACAGGGCCATGAGTATGGCGTGACCACGGGCCGCCCGCGTCGCTGCGGCTGGTTCGACGCCGTGGTGAACCGCTACGCCTCCCGCGTGAACGGTTTGACCGACATCGTGCTGACCAAGCTGGACGTGCTGACGGGTCTGAAGGAGATTCCGATCTGCGTGGCCTATGACGTCGACGGCGAACGTTTCGACGAGATGCCGACCGATCAGGCCGCTTTCGCCGCCGCGAAGCCGATTTACGAATCCATGCCGGGTTGGGATGAAGACATTTCCCAGATGCACTCTTTCGAGGAGCTGCCGGCCAATTGCCAGGCGTATGTGAAGCGCTTGGAAGAAATCTCCGGCTGCCGCATCTCTGTGATCGGTACCGGACCGCAGCGCGATCACATCATCGAAATCAATTCGCTGCTGGACTGAATCGATTGAACGGCTGATTCCAATCGGATTACGATTCGCATATTCCGTAAATGTCATGGCCGACCGCTGCGAGACAGTGGTCGGCCGTCACATTGTTGCCGCTGCCGGCATTGGCGCACATCGATATTTGGTCTGTTTGATGATTGGTATGCGGTCAACCCGCAGTGGACTGCGTTTTGTACAGTTGATGTGTAGTGAAGCATCGTCGTTGCGTAAGGGATGGAGAAACCACCATGGATACACCGCGGCCGGCCGGCGCGAATTCCTCGTCGCCTGACAATCCTCCGAAGATTCCGCTGGCCCCGATGAAGCGTATGCAGGCACGTTTCAATCCGCTGGCCGACGTGATGCTGTATGTCGTCGTCTTCGTGGGCGGCTGCATTGGTACGGCGCTACGGTATGGGCTGTCGTTGCTGATGCCGTCTGCAGCCGCGCAGACCGGTGTGTTCAGCGCGTTTCATCCTGCAACGTTCCTCGCGAATATGCTGGCGTGCGGCATATTCGCATTTTTGGCCGCATATTGGGCGCAGGCGACATGGATTCGCAAAAGGGTCCGTGAATTGGCGAATCGCGGAGTCGGTATGGGCATGTGCGGCGGCTTTTCCACGCTGTCGGCGCTGACAATTGAAAATATTCATTCGCTGCAGGCCGGCGAATATGCGGGATTCGCCGTATATACGGCGGCGAGTTTTTTGTGTGGCCTTATTGTGGCTGCGCTGGCGGTGTCGGCGGCGATGAAGCTGTCTTCGAAGCGCGCCGCACAGGTTGCGGTAAACACGTTGACGGAGCGTCACAAGAAGCGTCCGCAAGCGGCGGAAGGCGGCATTGTCGTGCCGACGCCGTACGACGGCCAGCATGAAAACGCGCGCAACGACTTACACGAAGCCCCGCACGACGATCTGCATCCAAGCACTGATCAGATTCCGGTCGTGGCCGATCCGATTACAGGGGAGGTGCGCTGATGCTGTTCTTGGGTGTGTGTCTGTTCGGCGGATTGGGCGCGATGACGCGCTTCGTCGTGAATACTTCCATCCAGCAGAGCTGGAAGGAAGCTTTTCCGCTGCATACGTTTGTAATCAATGTATTGGCGACCTTTTTTGCCGGCATCGCCGCGGCGTCGGCGTTTTACGATGTGGCTGATCCGAATGCGTATCTGCTGTTCGTGACGGGATTCCTAGGGGGCTTTTCCACGTTTTCGACGGCCATCAATGAAATGGTCACGCTTGTTCGTCAGCACCGTTTCGCAGTCGCCGGCGCGTACTGTTTGGCAACCGTCGTCGTGCCAATGGTGTGTGTGGCTTTAGGCTGGTGGTTCGTCTCCCTCACCCGATAATGCGTTGCGACGTGTACGTGCATGGCTGTCAGCCATGCCTCATGGATTCCGCGACTGTCGTATAAAACCGGTTCGACACGCGGAAAATATGCGAACCGAACCGGTTTTGCATTAGCATAAACCGGTTCGATGGCCAAGGAATGATGTTCCATGCGCCGCGGACGATGTGTTACGTCTGAGTCGGGACTTCGGCGGCGGGAATCCTTATGAGTGCAATTCCATGCGTGATTTCGGTCTTTTTGCCATGCCGGGGTCTGCGGGTCATGTTGATGCAGGGGATTAAGAGAGGAACAACCCTATGGGCAACAATGACAATATGACGCGGGCGGTCGGCGTAGGGCCGGTCGACTCGTATGATTCTCTGGCCGCGGCCAATGGTGAGCATCCTGGCGTGGTCGGCGTGCTTCGCCTGGGCGCCGGCTTCACCATCAGCCTGATTGTCACCGGTATCGTGTGGACTTCGTTGTCCGGTATCCTGGTCCCGCAGCTGGTCGATCAGATCGCGCCGAGCGAAAGGGCCACGTTCATTGGCCTGATCAACAGTGTCGGTTCCGTGGTGGCGTTGGTCGCCAACATCGTGTTCGGCACGTTCTCCGATCTGACGCGGTCCCGTTTCGGCAAACGCACGTTGTGGATTGCTTCCGGCGGCGTTCTGTGCGGCTTGTGTGTGTATGGATTGGTCCATGCGAGGTCCCTGCCGTTGATCCTGCTGTTGTGGTGCGGCATTCAGCTGTTCTACAACTGGATGAACGCCCCGTTCGTCGCGACGATGTCCGATCGTGTGCCGGATAAGTTCCGTGGCACGGTGTCTTCGTTCATGGGCGGTGGCGGTGTGCTGGGCCAGACCGCCGGCTCCTTGGTGGGCTCGCTGATGATCAACAATATTCCGATGGGTTTCATGGTCGGTGCCCTCGGCTTCGCTTTGATCGGCATCATCGTCGTGGGTATCTGGCCTCGCGAGCCTTCCAACGTTGACGAGCCTCGTGAGCAGCTGAGCCTGGCCATGATCCTGCGCGCATTCGTCCCGCCGCACGGCAAGGGATCCGCGAATTTCTACTACGCATTGTTCGGCCGCATGATGATGGTCGCCGGATATCAGATGATCACAGGATATCAGTTGTACATCATCAAGTACTACATTCTCGCTGATTCGGGCATGAACGCCGTCGGCGTTTCGAATGCCGCTGCGACGATCATCGCGAAGATGTCGGTGATCACCATGATCGCCTCCCTGATCGCGGCTGTGGTCGCAGGGCCGGTCGCCGATTACCTTGGCATGAGGAAGCTGCCGGTGGCGCTGTCCAGCTGCCTGTTCGCGGTCGGCGCGGCCATGCCGTGGCTGATTCCGAATGAGATGGGCATGTACCTGTTCGCGGGAATAGCCGGCTTCGGCTATGGCGTGTACAACGCGATCGATCAGGCGTTGAACGTGTCCATTCTGCCGAACCCGAAGGAGGCGGGCAAGGATCTGGGAGTGCTCAACATGGCCAATACGTTGAGCTCGGTGATCGGTTCTGCTTTGACGTCGGCTATCGTGGCGATGACCAACAACTACCAGCTGGTGTTCCCCGTCTGCATTGTCGTGGTGCTGGTTGCGGCGGGGCTGATCATGCGTATTCGCAATATCCGGTGACGGCGGACGCCATAATTCGACTTGTTGTGTGCAAAACCGGTTCGACACGCGAAATCGTGTGATGGCGGATATTTTGCGTTATTATTGTCGAACCGGTTCGATGACGGCGAGGTCGATTGGACCGTCCCGTCTCGAACGATGAAATTGGCGGCATGATGCGCCGAGGCCAGGGAGGGCTAATGAAGAACAAAGTGCAGCTCATCACCTATGCGGACCGGCTGGGTGAGGGCACGATCGCATCAATGACGGATATTCTGCGTACCCGTTTCGACGGCGTATACGACGGCGTTCACATCCTGCCGTTCTTCACGCCGTTTGACGGCGCTGACGCAGGTTTCGACCCGATCGACCACACCAAAGTCGATCCACGGTTGGGCGACTGGGACGATGTCGCGGAACTGTCGAAAACCCACGGCATCATGGTCGACGCCATCGTCAATCACATGAGCTGGGAATCCAAGCAGTTCCAGGACGTGCTCGTCAAGGGCGAGGAATCCGAATACTATCCGATGTTCCTTACCATGAGCTCCGTGTTCCCGAACGGCGCCACCGAAGAGGACTTGGCCGGCATCTACCGCCCGCGTCCGGGCCTGCCGTTCACCCACTACAAATTCGCCGGCAAGACCCGTCTGGTGTGGGTGAGCTTCACCCCGCAGCAGGTCGATATCGATACCGACTCCGACAAGGGTTGGGAATACCTGATGTCGATCTTCGACCAGATGGCCGCCAGCCATGTCAGCTACATCCGTCTCGACGCAGTCGGCTACGGCGCCAAGGAAGCCGGCACCAGCTGCTTCATGACCCCGAAGACCTTCAATCTGATCTCCCGCCTGCGCGAAGAAGGCGTCAAGCGCGGTCTGGAGATCCTCATCGAAGTGCACTCCTACTACAAGAAGCAGATCGAAATCGCGTCCAAGGTCGACCGCGTCTACGACTTCGCCCTGCCGCCGCTGCTGCTGCACAGCCTGTTCACCGGACATGTCGAGCCGGTCGCGCATTGGACGGAGGTGCGTCCGAACAATGCCGTCACCGTGCTCGATACACATGACGGCATCGGTGTCATCGACATCGGTTCCGACCAGCTTGACCGCAGCCTGAAGGGTCTGATTCCGGACGAAGACGTGGACAATCTGGTCAACACCATCCACGCGAACACCAATGGAGAATCCCAGGCCGCCACCGGCGCCGCAGCCTCCAATCTGGACCTCTATCAGGTCAACAGCACGTATTATTCCGCGCTGGGCTGCAACGACCAGCACTATATCGCCGCCCGCGCCGTGCAGTTCTTCCTGCCGGGCGTGCCGCAGGTCTACTATGTCGGCGCGCTCGCCGGCAAGAACGACATGGACCTGCTGCGTCGCAGCAACGTCGGACGTGACATCAACCGTCACTATTACACGGTCGAGGAAATCGACAAGGACCTTGAACGCCCGGTGGTCAAGGCCCTGAACGCGCTGTGCCGCCTGCGCAACACGCTCGACGCCTTCGACGGCGAATTCTCCTACGAGGTGGACGGTGACAAGGCCATCACCTTCATCTGGAAGGGAGAGACCACTTCGGCCAGCCTCACCTTCGAACCGGGACGTGGGCTTGGCATGGACAACGAGACCCCGGTTGCCTCGCTTTCCTGGACGGATGCCGGCGGTGCGCACCGCACCGACGATCTGATCGCCAATCCTCCGGTCATTGCCTGACGGTTCGTTCGGGGCGGCGCCTTCGCGAAGGGGCGCCGCCTTTGTCATACGTTGTCGCGCCGGTAAATATCGACGCGGTGCGTCTTATGTGTGAGGATGTTGGTATGGCCAAGTTTTTTTGATCAAAACAATGCGTTCTTCCGCATCATGGGAGTCGTGTTCGACCTGATGATGGTCAATCTGCTCACGTTGTTGTGCTGCCTGCCGATCGTGACGGCCATCCAGCATGCGTCGCGTTCGATGGTGAGCGTCTGAGTATCCTGTAATGCGCGTTCTTTCGCCGGGGCGCCGTCGGAAACTTGTCGTATGAAGGATGGAGGAGTCATGGTCGGCATGCGTGACGTGGCCAAGAAGGCCGGAGTTTCGCTCAGCACGGTGTCGTTGGTGGTGAACAATAGCGGATATGTCTCCGATGATATGCGTGCACGTGTGGAATCCGCGATGAAGGACCTCAACTACATCCCCAACGAGCTTGCCCGTAATTTGTACCGCGATCGCACCGATATCGTCGGGGTCGTTGTTCCATCCATCCGGCATCCGTTCTTCTCCGCGCTGATTTCGGCCATCCATCACGAGCTTTCCGATCACGGCTTGCACATGATGCTGTGCTCCACGTCCGAGGGCACCAAGGGCGAAAAAGAATATGTGGATATGCTGCGCCGCCATATGGTGGACGGAATCATCATGGCGTCTCATACGGATTATCCGCCGGAGTATTGGACTTCCATCGGGCGTCCGGTTGTTGCGTTCGATCGGTATCTGGGCGATGGCATCCCTGCTGTCGGCTCGGATCATGACAGGGGTGGACGGCTGATTGCCGAGCATCTGCTGAAGACCGGCGTGAGACATGTCGTGTCGATGGGAGGGCCGCGTTCGCAATTCGTCGACTATGCCGGTGGCATGGGCACCACGTTCCCTACGGTGCGTTTCCACACCGCAATGGAAGGCTTGCTGTCCGAGAGCGGAGTCCGCTATGACTATGTGGAAGTGGGCGACGTCGCGGAATTCGGGATGCAGCGTGAAATCGCGCTGTCCGTGCTGGACCGATATCCTGATGCCGATGTCATCGTCGGGGCCGACCATGTGGTGGCGTATTGCGCACAAGAGGCCATCCGGCGTGGCATTCGCATTCCGGACGATTTGCAGATCGTCGCGTATGATGGCACGTTCGTCGCTGATGCGGCGGGTGTCGCATTGACGTGCGTACGGCAGGATTGTCGGGCCATTGCGCGGCGGCTGGTGCATCGATTGCTGCAGGCGCGCGAAGCCGAAGGCGGCAAACTTGATGCGTCCATGGTCGGGATTGTCGGTGTGGGGCCTGAAGGCGACCTGTCCCCACGCGATATCACCGAGGCCATGGACTTGATTCCCGTCACCTTCGTACAGGGCGACAGTACGCGGCATTAGAATGCGTCTTGCATTCCCGACGGCATTGCCGGGTCTAGGCGGTCAGCGGCAACATCATACGTTCGTACAGCGCGTGGCGTGTCACTGTCTCCCAGCCGTCGTTGTCTTCCGTCCGTCATTTCGCGTCGCCCTGATAGCATGCAGGTATGTTGATAAACCGCTCGTAATGCGCTGTTGCAGTCGCATGCGGGTGGTTTTTCTTTGTTGTGATGCAGTCTGACGCGAGAGAAAAAAGATGACAGAAGAAAACAACGATACCGAGTCCACGCCAACCCCGCCACCGCTGCCCGGCCAGGTCTTCATCCGTCCCGGCATCGATGATCGCCCTGATTTCGACAAGGTTCTGAGCCCGGAAGAAAAAAGCGCCATCGCACGACTGACCGTCAAGCAGCGTCCGCGCAAGCCGCAGGCCTCCAACGAAAAGCCTGAAGTGCAGGCGGCTCGCCTCAACGCCGCCGGCTCGCCGGTCACCGCAGCCGCCGGCATCGACGTCGCCGTGCCGAATATGGAATCATCGTTCCTTGATTTGCGTGACCCGATGGTGGACGCCGACGGATACCGCCCATCGCGTAGCGAAGTGACCCGCATGAAAATCGGCTTCATGCTGGCTGCGCTGTTCATCACCATCCCCTGGGCGGCGTTGAACGTTGTACTGGTGCCTATTCGCGTCGCCGGCGTCGCCGGAGACGGTCGTACAACGGCGCTCGCCACGCTGATGGGCATCGGCATAGTCGCTTCGGTGCTGTGCAATGCCCTGATTTCGCAGCAGTCCGACAATACGCGCACACCTTTCGGTCGTCGTACGCCTTGGATCATTGCCGGTGGTTTGGTCGCAGGCCTGTTCACGTTGCTTCTTGGCGTTGGACAAATCGTTTTCATGACGACCTGCTGGGTGCTGGTGCAGCTCGGTTACGTCATGATGGCGATTCCGCTTGCCTCTGCATTCGGCGAACGCATCCCCGATAAATTCCGCGACAAAGCCGACGCCTGGCGTGGCGTCGGTCTTGCCCTCGGCCAGCTGCTGGGCGTGATTTTCGGCGCGCTTTCCTCTGATGACTTGGCCGCCGCCCTCCCGCGTTACGCAGCTGTTTTCGCCATTTCCGGCATCCTTTCTGTACTGGTGTTGCCGCGCGAACGTTCCAGCGAAGCGATCGCAGTGCGCCGTAAAAGCGAATTCTTCGCCGCATATCGTCTGGCGAAAAACGCTCCGAAGTTCACGTTTGCATGCGCGTCCCGCATGATGATGGCGGCCGCTGTCGCGTTGACTGGCGTGTTCCAGTGGTATATCGTCGCCTATTTCATTGTTGATGCTATGGGCGGGTTGGTCGCTACCGTTGTTACGGTGTGCATGATGGCGCTTGCGTCGTTTGCCGCATCGCTGATTGGCGCGTTCGTATTGGGGCCGATCGTGCAGCATTTCGATGATCTGCGCATTCCTACGATTGCGGCCTGCATGTTGTATGTGTTGGGATTGCTGGGCGTTTGGATCGTGCCGTCGGTGCTTGCAATGGTGGTGTTTGCCGCGCTCAGCGGATTCGCTTTCGCGCTGTTTGACGGCGTCGGCCAGCCGCTGGCGATGGCAGTGCTGCCGGATATTCGCGAATCCGGACGATATGTCGGCGTGATGCAATTCGCCGGCAGCGTCGGCGCGCTGATCGGCGTTGCCGCCGGCGCAGCATTGATGGCCGTAACCGGCGCATCATATGCTGTGCTGCTGCTCGCCGCAGTCGTCGCGGTAGTGCTGTCCGGCCTTGCCGCAATCGCAGTACGCGCCTGAATCACACGGTATTATTGCTGATTTTCTAATTACAAGCGGTGGCGTTTTCGTATGTGGAAGGCGCCACCGCTTTGTTGTAATTACAGATCGCAATCACATTTTTCACTATTACTGCGCAAACAGCGGCGTCCAAATAGTGAACTATCGCTGGAATGTGGACGCCGGCAAGGCCTACATTGCACAACGAAAGTTGAACAACGGTTCAACAGGAGGATTTGTAAAGCCCGAAAGGAGGTTCGCCGCGATGACTGGAATGTATGCATATGCAATGCAGGCCGCACGAATTATTATCCCGTCGTCGTTGGCGGGCTGATCGAGCATGGCTTGAACCCCGTCCCACGCGTGGCAGGGTTCGGCTTCAACCAAGTAAGACCCTGCAAAACGCAGGGTTTCGTCATATATAGCCCATAAGGCGCAGCGACGAAATGCGGAAGGCTCAGCCAAAAACGGACGTATACCACGATTTTTGGGAGCATTGATATGACCACCGCAGTCGAAGCTACGACTGGAAAAGCCGCCGCAATGGTGCGCGATTCGGTGAAGACCGTCATCGCCGCCTCGATGGTCGGAACCGCCATCGAATTCTATGATTTCTACGCTTACGGCACCGCCGCGGCGAACTATTTCCCGCATATTTTCTTCTCCGACACGACCAATCCGACCGTCGCGCTGCTGCTCAGCCTCGTGACCTTCGCCGTCGCCTTCATCGCGCGCCCGGTCGGCTCCTTGATCTTCGGCCACTTCGGCGACCGTATGGGCCGCAAGACCACGCTGGTCGTCTCCCTGATGGCCATGGGCGTGGCCACCTTCCTGATCGGCTGCCTGCCGACCTATGACCAGTGGGGTCTGGCCGCGGTCGCGTTGCTGTGCCTGTGCCGCTTCATCCAAGGCATCGGCCTGGGCGGCGAATGGTCCGGCGCGGCCTTGGTCGCCACCGAAAACGCGCCGGAAAACAAGCGTGCGCTGTACGGCTCCTTCCCGGAGCTGGGCGCGCCGATCGGCTTCTTCCTGTCCAACGGCACGTATTTCGTGCTGGAAAGCTTCAACGACGAAGCCGCCATGCTCGCTTGGGGCTGGCGCGTGCCGTTCCTGATGAGCGCAATCCTCGTCATCGTCGGCCTCGTCGTACGCGTGCACATGGAGGAGACCCCGATCTTCCGCATGGCGCAGGAACAGAACAAGGTCGTCAAGGCCCCGCTCGTCGAAGTGTTCAAGAAATCCTGGAAGCAGGTGCTGCAGGCCACCTTCCTCGTGGCCGTCACCTATACGCTGTTCTACACGCTGGCCACCTGGTCGCTCGCATGGGGCACCAAGGAGCAGGGCGAAGGCGGCGGCGGCCTGGGCTTCACCAATCAGGAATATCTGCTGATGCTGATGCTGGCCGTGTGCGTGTTCGCGCTGTTCATCGTGATCTCCTGCGTGAACGCCGATCGCTTCGGACGCCGCCGCGTGATCGTCGTCTCGTCCGTGCTGCTGGTCGTGTTCTCCGCGCTGTTTCCGTTCCTGCTGAACGCCGATATCGTCGGCACCCGCAACTTCGTGGCCAACATGGCGTTCCTGTGCGTCGGCTTCGCCCTGATGGGCACCGCCTTCGGCCCGATCGGCGCCTTCCTGCCGGAACTGTTCGACGCGAACGTGCGCTACTCCGGCTCCGGCATCGGCTACAACCTGGCCGCCATCGTCGGCGCGGCCTTCGTGCCGACCATCGCCACCTGGCTGTCCGCCAATTGGGGCGTGCATTCCGTCGGCCTGTACCTTGGCATTATGGCCGTGTGTTGCTTGGTAGCGGTCGTGAGCTGCCATGAAACCAAGGACGTCGATTTCACGAAGTGACCATCAAGCAACAAGTTTGTGCGCGGGCGTTCACGTTTTGGACGGGGCGCCCGTGACACGCAAAATCCATGGTTAGGATGGTCCCCAGATTTGAGGACAAAATCCTCCTGACCGAAAAAATAACGGGGCAACGCCCGAACGGACGGCGAACGGCCGTCCGTATATGAACAATCAGAAACGTGGACTCTTGATTAGGGGAGCCCAGAAATCAAATTCAAAGGAGTGCCACAATGGCAGCACAAATCTGGTACGAGAACGATGCAGACCTCTCCGTGCTCGAGGGCAAGAAGGTCGCCATCATCGGTTACGGCTCTCAGGGCCACGCTCACGCGCTGAACCTGCGTGACTCCGGTGTGGACGTCGTCGTCGGCCTGCGCCCGACCTCCAAGTCGGTCGCATTCGCCAAGGAACAGGGCCTGGAAGTCAAGTCCGTGCCGGAAGCCGCCGCTGAGGCCGACATCATCATGATCCTGGCTCCGGATCAGTTCCAGCGCAACATCTGGAAGAACGACATCGAGCCGAACATCAAGCCGGGTGCGGCCGTTGCCTTCGCTCACGGCTTCAATATCCACTACGGCTACATCAAGCCGACCGAAGACCACCCGGTCTTCATGGTCGCCCCGAAGGGCCCGGGCCACATCGTGCGTCGTGAGTACGCCGCCGGCCGTGGCGTCCCGGTCGTCGTGGCCGTCGAGCAGGATCCGCGCGGTGACGGCTGGGCAATGTGCCTGGCTTACGCCAAGGCTCTGGGCGCTCTGCGCGCAGGCGCCATCAAGACCACCTTCAAGGAAGAGACCGAAACCGATCTGTTCGGCGAGCAGAACGTCCTCATGGGCGGCGTGAACAAGCTCGTCGAAATGGGCTTCGAAGTCCTGACCGACGCTGGCTACCAGCCGGAAATCGCCTACTTCGAGGTCTGCCACGAGCTGAAGATGCTCGTCGACCTGATGAACGAAGGCGGTCTGAACAAGGCTCGTTGGTCCTGCTCTGACACCGCTCAGTACGGCGACTACACCAACACCGTCATCAACGAGGATTGCCGCAAGCGCATGGAATACCACCTGAAGCGCATCCAGGACGGCTCCTTCGCCAAGGAGTTCATTGACGATCAGGACGCCGGCGCCCCGAAGTTCAAGGAACTGCAGGAGAAGTACTCCAACGTCCGCATCGAATCCGTCGGCCCGAAGCTGCGCGCCATGTTCTCCTGGAACAACGGTGCCGCCAAGGACGCCGACGAGGCCAATTCCTTCACCGGCAAGATCGCCCGCGCCCAGGTGCAGTGAGCCTGTGACCGTATTGGTCGCTTAGGGGACATAGGAACATACCGGTTCTTAGAACGAATGGCCGCCATCTCGATCGGGGTGGCGGCCACTCGCCGTTGTTGCGGCCGTTTGGGCCGTTCGTGTCGTCTGGATGCCGCCCGTTCGCGCCATGGGTATGCGGGCATATCCTTGTGGCGGGTTTGAGATTTCCTGCCGGTTCGATCCGGCTTCATGCGTCGGCGTTTTCTCTCTCTTAGCGACGTTTTGCGGAGTGTGACACGCCCCTGTGCTCCGTGTCGCGTCGCAAAACGGTCTTTTTGCGACGCGACACGGAGCATGCCTGCGTGTTAGCCTCCGCAAAACGTCGCTATGGGCACGGAATGCTTGTTATGCGCGCTTGAACGCGATGCGGAACGGGGCGGCCGGCATGTTATCGCCGTTGAACAGCGGGGCCGGGCCCCAGCTGCGCCATGCGTAGCGGACGGCGACCGGATCGGTCACAGCGTCGCAGGCCAGCGTAATGGTGCCCAAATCGTTGCAGCCGGCAACAGTGTCATTGGCCGTCTGTGAATCGGCGTCGGAGCCGCCATCAACATCGCAGTTCACGAAGATCGCGGCGGTCGCCGGGTGGAAGACGCCATCCGGTCCGGCGATTTCAAAACCGGAATCGCCGGCCATCCGAATCAGCGCAACATCATTCGCGTCGCAACCGGAGACGGCGGATCCCGGCGTTGTGCCGCGGAAATGCAGGCCGTGTGCATGGCGGAAGAACAGCAGCATCGTACCGTTGGCATCCTGACGGCACGATACGGGAGCGGGGCCGTCAACGGCGACGTCATCATATCCGTACACGTTGTGCAGCGCGCAGTCAGCCAATCTCGTGCCGGGCGTCTTTTTGTCGACAGGATGGATGTTGTCGAATTCACCGCAGTCGATCGTCGTGATTGCATACACGCCGTCGATGGTTTTCGCGGCATTCCACTGGGCCTCCCGCAGAACCGGCCAGTGTAGCGGATCCGCATCATTGGCATACGTGGTTTTGTCGATCCACTGCGGCAGCTGCACTATGAGGAACGGCAGCGGATCGGCGGCATCGCGGGCGGAGGCTTCGACGCCGGTGGCGGGCGCGGTCCACAGCGCACGCCATTCGTCTATCATCATGCCCAGCAGTTCGCGGTAGGAGCCGCAGTATGCTTCGTCCTCTTCTCCCTGATACCACAGGAAGCCGGCGATGCCGTACGGCGCGACGCGTTCGATCATCGTGCCGAATGGTCCGGCCGGGCGATACTGCGAGGTCGGTGTCACCGGTGGCGGCCAGGGGCATTCGCCGTAGCGTGCGTTCAACGTGTCCCATGTGATGTCCGATTCCGCTTCGCGGGCGGCGGCGATATCGTCGTTCCACTTGTTGAAACGCGTCTGCCACGCTTCGGTTTCCTGTCGGAACTGTTCGTCGGTTTTTCCGGCGATCGCTGCGTTGAAGCGGTCCAGATAGTCTTGTCCCGCCATGCAGGTTTCCAGATTGGCGCGGCTCATCCATGCGGTGACGGAGGTGCCGCCGATATAGCAGTCGATGATGCCGACCGGAATGTCCTCTCCCAGTCGTTCCCGTAAACGGCGGGCGAAATAGTAGCCGACCGCGGACATGTAGCCGCTGGTTTCGGCGTTGGCCGCGGTCCAACCGGATTCGGCTTCGGCGGCCGGATTGATGATGCCGGTTTTCGGCGTGTTGTAGAAACGCAGCAGCGGGTCGTCGGTGTCGGCGGCAACCTCTTTTCCGTTCTCGCTGTTGCGCAGTTCGAGCTCCATGTTGCTTTGGCCGCCGGCGAGCCATACTTCGCCGATGAGCACGTCATGGAATTCGATGACGTCGGTGTTTGGCGCGTCGTTGGCGGTGATGCGCAGTGTGTACGGACCTCCGGCCGGCATCGCCGGAAGATGGGCCGTCCATGCGCCGCCGGTGGTGGCTTTGGTGGCGGTGCACGCGATTTCGGCGTCCGCGTCGAGGAGTGTCACATTCACGGTCGCGTCGGTGGCTGCGGTGCCGAATACGGTGATATCGCGATTGCGCTGCAAGACCATATGGTCGCTGAAGACCGCGGCGACGTGCAGTGCGCCGCGGGCGGTGCGGTCTTCGGCGGCGCTGGCGGTGGCGGGCGCGCTCATATCGGAGCCCGGGGCCGGGCCCGTTGCGATGGCGGAGCCCGGGGCCGGGCCTGTGACGATTTCGGACATCATTGTTCCTTTCTTTGCCGTGTGCGATCGCCGCGTGTGGCCGCACCGTTGGCGGCGTGTGAGCTGGTGTTGTCGTTGGTGATGTTTCACATGAAACATCACCAACATGCTGTATGTGTGTCTTATGTATTGCGATTGACGGGTTGCGATATTCGCGCTTCCGTCAGTCCTGCCAGATGCAGTCGCCGAGCGCTTCGATATAGGAGGTCAATTCGGCGGCCATTTCTTCATGCTCGGCGATGCGCGGGTGGCCCGGCGTCGCCGAACCGTTGCGCGTGTACAGGAAGTGCGTGACCTTCGGATCGCCTATTGCGTTGCAGGCTTCATCGATGGCCTTGTCCCAATTGGCGTCGTGCTGCAGCACGGTGGTGGTCAGGATGATGTGCGCCTTCGGATACTTCGTGCGCAGCGCATGCACGAAATCAACATAGCGGCTGCGCCAATGCCGGGCCTGCTCCCCGTCGTAGTCGTCCTTCATGAAATCGTTCGGATTGGCGTCGTTCTGCCCGAGGGCGACGATGACGACGTGCGGCGTGTAGCGGGAGAAGTCCCACGGTTTGCTGCCTCCCAGTGTCGGGTTGTATTCGATATTGTTCCAGATGCTTTCCATACCGGTGTAGTCGGGGCCGTCGAACCAGCCGATGCCGTCCAGCAGGGCCGCGCCGCCTTGGGATACGTCGTGAAGGGCGGCTGCGAGATTGCGTGCGGTGATGGCCGCATAGGAGTACCAGGAGTTGCTGTAGGAGCTCAGATCGACGTCGGGGTCCGCTTTTCCTGTGTACAGTACGGCTTCGTTGCGTTCCCCGCATGAGACGGAGTCTCCGAACACCTCGATGCGGCGTTCGGGGGCCGGGGTTGCGGGAGGCAGGATCTGCGCGTCGTGTTCGACGAGGAATCCGAGGATTTCGAAGTAATGCTGACCGTCCTGACGTTTGTAGACGATGGCTTCATGTTCGATGTCGGGAAGGTCGTCCGCGAGCATCACATCGACGGCAGTGTCGTTGACGGAGACGCGGGCTTTGGCCGGTGCGCCGTCGATGATGACCCCGAAGTGGCTGTCTCCGTAATTCCAGCGATTGATGACGCGCACGCCGAGCTTGGTGCCGGTGAAACGGAATGTCGCCTGCGTGTACGGGAAGACCCAGACCTGCCTGTTCGGCGTGTCGTCGTCGATGCGGCCCATGGTGCGGATGGACGGGTCGTTGGGGGAGATGAGGCGCAGGGCTGCGGTTGCGGCGCCGTCTGTTGCCGTGTTGGTTGTCGTGTCTGGCATGGTTCTTCCTTTGGTTTCGTCTTCGATGGAAGAGGTCGTTCGGATGCTTCCCGAAAAGGTCGTTGAAGTTTTCCGAAACGACAACTTAACCGATTCATATACATGATACACTCGTTGGTGTCTGCCGGTGACGGCACGTCGCAACAGTGCGGCGGCCGCCCCCGTATGACGGCGTTGGACCATGGAGGCCAACGTCATCGACGACGATTGCGAGCTATCTAGGAAAGGAAATCCCAATGAAGTGCCCCGATGGTTTTCTCTTTGGCACGGCCACGGCCTCCTATCAGATTGAAGGCGCCGTCAACGAAGACGGACGTTGCCCCTCGATCTGGGATACGTTCAGCCACACCGGCCATACGATGAACGGCGACAGCGGCGACGTCGCCTGCGACTCCTACCACCGCTGGAAGGAAGACCTGGATCTGCTGTCAGATCTGGGCGTCGACGCCTATCGTTTCTCGGTCGCCATGCCTCGTGTGATGCCGGTCGACGGCGGCGAACCGAATCAGGCCGGTCTCGACTTCTACGACATGATCGTCGACGAGCTGTTGAAGCGCGACATCCAGCCTATCGTCACGCTGTACCACTGGGATCTGCCGCAGTACCTAGGCGATAAGGGCGGCTGGCTGAACCGCGACACCGCATATCGCGTCGCCGAATACGCCGGCATCGTCGCCAAGCGTCTGGGCGACCGCGTGAACACGTACACCACGCTGAACGAGCCGTGGTGCTCCTCTTACCTGAGCTATGGCGGCACGGAGCATGCTCCGGGCATGGGCGGCGGCCCGAAGGCCTTCCCGACCGTGCATCATCTCAACCTGGCCCACGGTCTGATGACGCAGGCCATCCGCGGCGAGGTCGGCGACGGCTCCAAGCTGTCGGTCACGCTGAACCTGCAGATGAACCGCGGCGATTCCGACGCGGTGCATCGTCTCGACCTGATCGCCAACCGCGCGTTCCTCGATCCGATGCTGCGCGGCTACTATCCGGAGGAACTGTTCTCCATCACCCGCGGCATCTGCGATTGGGAATTCATCCAGGACGGCGATCTGGAACAGATCCACCAGCCGATCGACGTGCTCGGCATCAACTACTACAGCACGGGTCTGGTCGCGATGAGCGACCGTCCGCAGTTCCCGCAGTCCACCGAAACCTCCACTGCGCCGGGCGCCAGCGATATCGACTGGCTGCCGACCGAAGGCCCGCATACCGAAATGGGGTGGAACATCGATCCGGACGGCCTGCACGACCTGCTGGTGCGCACGTACGACGAATACCGCCTGCCGATGGTGGTGACCGAAAACGGCATGGCGTGCAAGGACGAACTGGTCGTCGACGCCGACGGTTCCAAGGCCGTGCACGACGCCGACCGCATCGACTATCTGCGCCGTCACTTCGCGGCCGCCGGCCGTGCCATGAACGAAGGCGTGCCGCTGCAGGGTTACTTCGTCTGGTCGCTGCTCGACAACTTCGAATGGGCTTTCGGATATTCGAAACGTTTCGGCATCACCTACATGGATTACGAGACGCTTGAACGCACCCCGAAGGACAGCTTCAAGTGGTACAAGAATCTGATCGCAGGTCGTGAGCTGCCCGAGCTGTGATATGCAAATGAAACGCTTAAGCGCCGATTCCGTGGTGTGAAGTCGCGATAGGGGCGTGACGTTGCAACAAGAAAATCAGTAGCAAGGGCCGGCATACAAGCAATCTGTATGCCGGCCCTCATTGTATGCCGTATAAGGGGCACGCTTCTTATCGCATGTTTTCTGCTTATTCCTGCAGCTTCTTCAGCGAGTAGAACTTGCCCTGCTGCTGCATCAACTTGTCGTACGTGCCTTCTTCGACGATGCGTCCATGTTCCATGACGACGATACGGTCGGCGTTGCGGATGGTGGACAGGCGATGGGCCACCATGAATGTGGTGCATTGGCCCATCATGTTGTCGATCGCGGCCTGCACCTGCCGTTCGGAAACGGAGTCGAGCGCGCTGGTGGCTTCGTCGAAGATGATGATGCGCGGATGCCGGATCAGTGCGCGTGCGATGGCGATGCGCTGGCGCTGCCCGCCGGACAGCGTGCTGCCATGTTCGCCCAGCCGCGTGTCGAGGCCGTCGGGCAATGCGTCGATGACGTCTTGCAGACCGACGTCGGCGATGACCTTGTCGACTTCGGCGTCGTCGACATCGTCCAATCCGTAGGTGATGTTGTCACGCAGCGTGCCTGAGAACAGGATGGTGTTCTGCGGCACGACGGCGATTTGGTTGCGGTAGGCGTTCAGATCGATGTCCGCCAGATTGATGCCGTCGACCGACACGGATCCGTGTTCCGGAACGGCGAATCCGATCAGCAGATTCAACAGCGTGGACTTGCCGGAACCTGAATCGCCGACCAATGCCAGTGATTCGCCTGCCCGTACATGCAGGGAGAAATTCTGCAGCACCGGAGCATATTCGGGAGCGTAACGGAAACGGATATCACGAAAATCGACGTCGCCGCGCACAGCGCCTGGATCGGTGCCTTTCGCATTGCGCTCCACGTCGTCGGTCTGCAGCACTTCGCCGATGGATGAGACCGATTCAATGCCTTTGGTGAGTACAGGGTAGAGGTTGACCAGACCGGAGACGCTGCCGACGATTTGCCCGAAATAGGTCTGGAAGAGCACCACGTCGCCGATTTGGATCTGTCCGGTCATGGCCAGATACGAGGTGAACGCGAGACATCCGATTTGGAATACCTGGAACACGACCCAGCTGGTCGCTCCGAAGAGGCCGTTGACGATGTCAAGGCGCAGTCCTGTGTCGTGAATGCGGGAGAGCCGTTCGCTCATGTGGTGGATTTCCACGCGTTGCAGGCCGTGGGCGCGGGTGACCGGAATCATTTCCAGCATTTCCGCGACCGCGGCCTGCGTCTGTTCCATTTGGGAACGGAAGTTGTGGTTGGATTCCCGTATCGGCTTGCGGAACGCGTAGATGGCGACCACCGCTACTGGCACGGCCAGCGCGAAGAAGAGCAGGACCTTGGGGCTGGACATGGCGGTGACGGTGATGGCGACGGCGATGTCGAGAATGATCAGCGGCAGGCTGCGGTATGTCTGGTCGATGAGCATTTCGACGTTTTCGACGTCGCGTATGACCTTGGAAAGCAGTCGGCCGGATTGCGTTTCGTTATGGAACCGAATGGACAGCTGCTGCAATTTGACGACGAGACTGCCTCGCAGCGTGCGTTCGATATTGCGGTTGACGATGCCGAAATGCAGTGAATATTGCCACGTGGTGAGTATGTTCTGCAGGATGAAGACCAGCGCCACCGTGATGTTGATCCAGAATTCGCCGGCCGTGTGCTGTTCCGGTGACGTCGCGATGTTGATGATGTTGCGCGTGACGACGGGGATCACCCATACCGGCGACTGTTTGGCGATGAGGCATATCGTCGAGATGGTGAGGTTCTTGCCGCTGCCTTTGAAGAAATCGAGCAGTATGCGGATGGGGTGTCCGGCGTTCTTGCGATATGCGGCGATGTATTCGGTGAAGGACCAAGGCGTGTCCGGCGGTATGGCGTCGCCTTGGGAAGTTTCCTTGGCTGGGGCTTGCTCTTGCATGTGACCTCGCTGTGTTTTCTGTACCTCATTGTGTCGGATGACGGCTGCTGTTGCCGTCTAGATGCAATAGCTTAATCGATTTTGCTTTATTCGGGGATGATGGGTGTCCCCGGAGGGCGCACGTCATCTTTTGGACATGTGAAAAAGCTTAAACGAGGGTGGGATATCGTAAAGACAGCGTTATACCGCCATTTTGTTCCGGGGGTTGGGATATTAACTGCGTTACTTAATCGGTTGACAAACTTGGTCAAGTAATGCTATATTGCTATTACCGATACGGATTGGCCTGATGGCTTGGCTGTATGAGGGGCGATGACGACTTGTTGACGGGGCGCCATCGACAGGGCGAAAGGACCGAAGGAGACTTTTCGCCTGTTCGGTTGAAGAAATGAGGATAGCAATGAAGGCATTGAAGAAGATTATTGCAGTGGGCACCGTCGCCGCCTGCGCGCTGGGATTCTCCGCATGCGGTGGAAACGCTTCCAGTGGCGAGACGACCGATTTGACCTATGACAAGATCGAGCTGGGTACCACAGGCAAGGACCTGAAGACCACCATCAAATTGTTCACCCAGCGTACAGATATGCTGCAGGACAACTACAACGGCAAGACTTGGGATGACTATATCGCTGAGTTCAATAAGATGTATCCGGACATCACGGTTGAAGTCGAAGGTGGCACCAACTACGGTGATGCCGCGCTGACCCGTTTGCAGGGCGGCGACTGGGGCGACATCATGATGATTCCGACCGTCGACGCTTCGGAACTTGGCGACTACTTCCTGTCGTACGGTGATGTGGACACGCTGAAGGAATTGGTTCATTACGCTTACGGTCAGCAGTATGACGGCAATGTATACGGCATCTCCTCCACCGGTAACGCAGTTGGTATCGTCTACAACACGAAGGTGTTTGAAGAGGCCGGCATCGCCGAACTGCCGAAGACCCCGGATGAATTCATTGCTGATCTGCAGGCCGTCAAGGATAAGACCGACGCCATCCCACTGTATACGAACTATGCCGCCGGCTGGACGATGGGGGCCTGGGACGCCTACGTGGGTGGCTCTGCTACCGGTGATGCGCAATACATGAACCAGAAGCTGCTGCACACCAAGAACCCGTTCTCTGATCCGGGTGATGGCACCCATGCCTACAACGTGTACAAGATTTTGTACGACGCGGTTGCAGGTGGCCTGATTGAAGATGATTTCTCCACCACCGACTGGGAAGGCTCCAAGACCATGATGAACAACGGCGAAATCGCCACCATGGTGCTGGGCTCCTGGGCCGTCTCCCAGATCAAGGGTGCCGGCGACCACGCCGATGACATCGCATACATGCCGTTCCCGATCACTGTCGATGGCACGCAGTACACCTCCTCCACCGGCGACTATGCCTATGGCATCAACAAGGACGCTTCAGTCGACAATCAGGAAGCGGCAATGATCTTCGTCAAGTGGATGACCGAGGAATCCGGCTTCTCCGTCAACGAAGGCGGCCTGCCGGTGGCTCAGGGCGATACTGAGCTGCCTGAGGTCTACTCCCTGTTCTCTGATGTGGAATTCGTCGAAGACGAACCGGCGGTCGAAGGAGAAGAGGACCTGTACAACGATCTGAACTCCGATTCCGAACTGGCCATCAACGCCGGCGGCGACGCCCGTGTCCAAGCCATTGTGGAACACGCTTCCAACGGAGACATGTCGTATGACGACATGGTCAAGGAATGGAACGAGAAGTGGAACGCCGCGCTGGAGACCGAAGGCGTGGAAGTACAGTATGACACCACTGACTGAACCCATCGCTCAGCGTAATCGCTGAATCCCGATGCCGCCGCGTTTTGCGAATCGCAGTCGGAACGCGGCGGCATCTCCTGCCCGGCACATGCCGGGGCTGAAACACAGATTGCCTGTAGAGGCATATACAAGGGGAATGCAATGACCGCAGTTGAAACGGGAATGTCGGCGTTGTCCGACATCCCTGAGAACAAGCAACCTCGGGATTGGCGCAAGATCGGTTTGATCGTCGGATTCTGCGCCGTGCCGCTGGCCCTGCTGATTTTCTTCACTTATACGCCGTTCGTCAATATGATCGGCTACTCGTTCTACAAAATGAAATACATCGGCGATCGCGACTGGGTCGGTCTGCAGAACTACGTCGACGTATTCACCCGTCCGGACACCCTGTCCTCGCTGAAGCTGAGTTTGTACTACATGGCCGGTGCCCTGATTCAGGTCGGTCTTGCTTTGTACCTGTCTACGGTGCTTGCCTTCAAGGTGCGCGCCGGTGGCGCTTTCAAGGCCATCTACTTCTTCCCGTATCTGATCAACGGCATCGCCGTCGGCTTCATCTTCAAGTTCTTCTACACCCGCGGCTACGTGTTCGATACCGTGCTGTCATGGTGCGGGTTCGACCTGAACAATCTGCCGTACTGGTTGAAAGATCAATCCATCAACAACTGGTCTCTGGTGGGCTCTTCGATCTGGCGGTACCTCGGCCAGAACGTCATCCTGTTCATCGGTGCCATCATGTCGATCGACAAGAGCCTGTATGAAGCCGCGGAAATCGACGGCGCCAACAAGTTCCAGCAGTTCCGTCACATCATTCTGCCGGGCATCAAGACCATCCTGGTACTGAACATCATCCTCGCGATCACCGGTTCGCTCAGCGCCTTCGAAGCTCCGTATGTCATTACCACTGGCGCCAACGGCACTGCAACGTTCTTCGTGTTGATGGATCAGCTGGCGCACGTCAATCAGAAGGTCGGTCTGGCCTCCGCAATGGCCGTGATCCTGCTGTGCATCATCCTGCTATGCGCCTTGCTGCAGCAGCTGTTCTTCACTTACGTGTTCAGGGACGCCGATGATGGCGTGGCCAAAGCGAAGAAGCAGGCCCGTAAGGCGGAACGCAAACGCCGCAAGCTGGCTGCGAAGAACGCTCCGATGTTCCGCAATGGTACCAATGCAAACAAGAAGGCGGTGGCATGATGACTGATGCAGTCGCAGTGGCCAAGGAACGTACGATGCGCAAAAGCGTTTCTCCTTGGTACAAGATCAAAATCGGAGTCTTCACATTCCTGAAGTATTTCAGCCTGGTATTCTTCGCCTTCTGGATGATTCTTCCGTTGGTGAGCTGTTTCGTGACGGCGGCGAAGACCAAGGGGGAATACCAGTCCACCAGTGTGATGGACATGCCTGCCAATTGGCTGAATTTCGACAACTATATCGAAGCCTTCAAGGTTTCGGATATGGGCATCGCCTTCCGTAATTCGCTGATCGTGCTGGCTGTCGTTCTGTGCGTCACCACCATCATCGGCACGATGCTTGCCTACGTGCTGAGCCGTTTCCAATTCCCCGGCAACGGTCTTATCCGCGGCCTGTTCACCATGGCGGCGCTGCTGCCGGGCATCGCCATGCAGGTTCCGTTGTACAAGATGATGGTCAATTTGGGCGCCGTCAACACCATGTGGGGCTACATCCTGATGATGTGCGGCACGGACGTCATTTCGATCTATGTGTTCATCCAGTATTTTGAAAACATTCCGGTCTCTCTGGACGAATCCGCAATCGTGGACGGCGCCTCCTACTTCACCGTGTATTCGCGCATCCTGCTGCCGCTGCTGAAACCGGCGATCATGACCTGCCTGATCCTGAAGGGCGTCGGCGTGTACAACGAGTACTATGCGGCGAACCTATACCTGCAAAGCTCCGACCTGAAGACGGTCGCGATCGCGCTGTATTCGTTCACGGGCCCGATGGGCAGCCAATACAACCTGATCTGCGCAGGCGTGATCATTACGCTGCTGCCGATGCTGATCCTGTTCCTGATCTTCCAGAAGCAGATCTACAGCGGCATCGCGGCGGGCGCAGTCAAGGAATAAATGGTATCTCCGGTGTGGCCGCGTCGTTTTTGACGCGGCCACACGCACATCAGCTTGAATTTCCTCCATTCATCTACACAGGGAGCGATTATTATGACGCACACTCCTAAGACGTTCCGTTCTCTCACCGAAGGCTGGACGGTCAAGGCACTGAACCCGCAGGCCGCCCCTGAAGAACTGCGTGAAACCATAGCCGCCGGCATCCCCGCCACCGTTCCGGGCGAAGTGACGCTTGACCTGGTCCGTGCAGGCCTGATCGCCGAACCGTTCGACGGCGACAACGAGAACCATCAGCAGTGGATCGGCGACATCGACTGGCAGTACTCCGCCACGTTCGAATGGCACGCGGACGGCAGGAACCGCCACGATCTGGTCGCCTACGGCCTGGACACCGTCGCAACCATCACCATCAACGGCCAGCTCATCGGCTTCGCCCAGAACTATCACCGCACCTATCGTTGGGACGCGCGCGCCGCCCTGCGCGAAGGCACGAACGAAATCGTCGTCACCTTCGCCTCCTCCGTACGCGAATCCGACCGTCGTGAACAGCAGCTCGGCTATTATCCGCACACCGAGCATCATGCGTTCAACCAGCTGCGCAAACCGTCCTATCAGTTCGGCTGGGATTGGGGCATCGACGTTTCCAATGCGGGCATCTGGCAGGCCATCGGCATCGATTCCTGGAACGACGTGCGCTTCGCGGAAGTCCGGCCGCTGGTCGACGTGCTGTCGGACGGCACCGGCGTGCTGACCACCACCGTCCGGCTCGAGCGTGAAGGCAAAGGCCGTATCATGACCAGCGCCGACGCCCATGCCGGGCAGACCCCGGTGCCCGTGACCGTGAAGGTCCGCGGCCACGGTGCCGACATCACCGTGACAGGCACGGTGGAGCAGGGGCGCGATACCGCCACACTGACCGCCTGCGTGCCGAACGCCGAATTGTGGTGGCCGCTGGGCTACGGCGAACAGCCGTTATACGACGTGGCCGTCGTCGCCGGCGAGAACGGTGACGCCGAATGGACGGGCCATGTGGGCTTCCGGACCGTGCATGTCGACACCCGTGCCGACGAAATCGGACGACCGTTCCAGATCTACGTCAATGATGTGCCGGTGCACGCCCGCGGCTACAACTGGGTGCCGATCGACGCCTTCATGACGCGCGGCGACCGCGCCTTCTACGAGCGCCGCTTCCGCGACCTGGTCGAATCCAATTCGAACATGGTCCGCGCCTGGGGCGGCAGCATCTACGAGTCCGACGACTTCTACGATCTGGCCGACGAACTGGGCGTCATGGTCTGGCAGGACTTCATGCTCGCCTGCGCAGCCTACCCGGAGGACGCCGAAACCAAGGCTGAGATCGAAGCGGAAGCCCATGACCAGATCGTGCGCCTGTGCCCTCATCCGAGCCTGACCGTGTGGAACGGCTCCAATGAAAACTACGTCGCCTACTCCGAGTGGGGTGGCGTCAAGCAGGCGCTGCGCGACGACGACAAGCCGGCCAACGAATACGGCTACGGCGAAAAGGGCTGGGGCGACTATTACTACTCCGAACTGTTCCCGGCGCTGCTCGCCGAGCTCGATCCGACGCACGTCTACCTGCCGAGCTCCCCGATGAGCTTCACCAAGTTCGTCGATGCCAACAAGGACGTCGACGGCACCATGCACATCTGGGATGTGTGGAACCGCGTCGACTACCGCGTCTACGCCGACTACACGCCACGCTTCGCCGACGAATTCGGCTACCAGGCGCCGCCGGCATGGAGCACGCTGACCAGTGTGGTCCATGACGAACCTCTCGACCCGTTCGGCGAGCAGATGCTGGTGCATCAGAAGGCCATGGGCGGCAACTACAAGCTGGCCCGTGGCATGCGCTCCCACCTGACGCCGGGCAACATCGACGATGTCAGCTACAACGCCGACGGCAGCCGCAACTGGCTGATTCCGACCGACAATTGGAGCGACATCGAAGACTGGCACTGGGCTTGCCAGTTGCAGCAGGCGCAGGCGATCCGCTTCGGCGTGGAACACATGCGCTCGCTTGAACCGGTCAACGCCGGCGCGCTGATCTGGCAGCTGAACGACGACTGGCCGGTCGTCTCCTGGGCCGCCGTCGATTACAACGGTCAGCGTAAGCCGCTGTGGCATGCCTCCCGTGATTTCTTCGCGCCGCGTCTCGCCACGATCCAGCCGCGTACCTCCGACAAGGCCCGTGAAGACAAGAGCTGGGAGGGCAAGCGCGTCGCCGCCGATTATCTCGGTCTGGTCGTGCTGAACGATACCCGCGAAGCCTGGAAGGGCACGTGGACGGTTCAGCGCATGACCCTGGCCGGCGAAGTGCTCGCTTCCGAAGTCTTCGACGTCGATATGGCACCGGTGTCGCACACCACGTTGCGCCTGAACGATGAAGTCGCCTCCTTCGGCGATGCCTCCAACGAAATCATCGTGGCCACGCCGAGCGATGATGTCTTCGCCCGCGTCATCTACAACGCGGCCGAAGTCATCGACCAGCGGCTTGACCCGCAGCCGCTTGAAGCGACGGTCGCAGCGGTGGAAGGCGGCTACGACATCACGGTCACCGCCAAAGCCTACGCCCGCGACGTGTTCTGCATGGCCGACAAGGTCGATGCCGAAGCCCGCATCGACGGCGGCATGACGACGCTGCTGCCGGGCGAATCGCTGACCTGGCATATCGCCAGCACCGCTGAAATCGCCGCACCGCAGAATTTCGCCGCCGCGAATGTGCTGCGCTGCGCCAACGATCTGAAGCGCTGATCCGGTCGTCCCCGTTACGGCACGCGCCGCGGGAAGCCGTCAAAGGCTGGTGTTGCCAAATGGCGACACCAGCCTTTAATATATGCATTCAGGTAGTGGCGAGAGGTTACGATGACGTTTAAGGAAAAAATCACCATCACTGATGTCGCCCAAGCCGCGGGTGTGTCGAACAGCGCCGTTTCGTATGCGCTGAACGGGAAGGCGGGCGTATCCGAAAAAACACGCAAGCGTATTCTTGACGCGGCGAATTCGTTGGGGTGGAAGCCGAACAGCGCGGCAAAGGCCTTGTCCGACGCCAGCAGCCGAATGATTGGGCTGGCGATATCCATGTCCACCGAAGCGGTCAGCGTCGATTCGTACATCTTCGAATTGTTGGCAGGTCTCGGAACGGAACTGGAACGCAACGGCTATGCGTTGCTGCTGCGCATCCTGCCGGACCCCAACGATCTTGTCAACGTGTATCAGGAGTGGCTTGCCTCCGGAACCATTGACGCGGCACTGGTCTTGAACGTGGAAATCGGCGATCCCCGCGTCGACCTGTTCTCCAAATATCCGCAGTTCCCGGTGCTGGGCATCGCCGATGCGTCCGTGACCAAGGGACTGCCCACGCTGAGCAGCGACGAGGCAAGCGGGGCACGGCAGATCGTCGATTACTTCGCCGAGCTCGGGCATCGCCATATCGCTCGTATAGCCGGCCCGGAACGGTACGCGCACACCTTCATCCGCGATCGAGCGTTCATGGAGGAATCCTCCGAGCTCGGCATCCGCTGCGACTGCCTGCACAGCGACTACTCTCCGACGGTAAGCGCTGATTACACGACGCGTTTGCTGTCCTTCTCCGACTCTCCGACGGCGATCATCTATGACAGCGACGCCATGGCGATCAGCGGCATGCGCACGGCCAAGGAGCGCGGCCTGCGAATCCCGGATGACCTTTCGATCTTCTCCTGGGACGACTCATTCCTGTGTCGGTCGGTGAATCCGCCGCTGACCTCGCTCTCCCGGGACGTCGTCAGCATCGGCCGCACGGCCGCGGACATGCTGCTTCGCCAGATCGAGGGGGAGCATATCCAGGATGCCGTCGAAACCCCATACGAGCTGATCATCCGCGAATCGTCGGGGCCTGCCCCCGTCAAATATCGCGGCGCTGAATGATGCCACGGCGCAGCATCAGCCAAATCAGCATCCATCCGCTGCAGGCGGTCAGCATTACACTCCACAGCAGAATGACGGGCAGCCACGCGCCGGGAACGAACACCGCAAGGATGACCGGCAGAAGATTCAATGCCAGCGCGGCAATCGCAATGGTCGGATAGCGCAAGGCCACGCCAAAGGACTGCGTGATCTGTTCGCGGATGGACAATTTGCTGCGTGACATCAGCGGGAACACGAATCCGGCACCGGCAAGCACGACGAAAATGACCGCCAAGCATATGCCGTACACGATGGCGCTGGCGTTGGTGTTGGCGGCCACATGGCTCAGATACCACAAGTCAATCGTCGCGATGGCGAGAAAACCGATCAGAATGGCGGTCATCGCCACGGAAACCCCGAAACGGCGCTTGAACACGCGCAGGAAATGACGGATGACGTGCGCGTCGTCGCCTTCGTGCATGCAACGAATGACTTCGAACATCGCTCCGGTGGATGCTCCGATCGTTACGACAGGCAGGCAACAGATCAGCCACGTGACATTGAGCATGGCCAAATCACCCAAATGTGACATGAAGGCGTTGTACGGGTTATCTTCGTTGGCGATATTCATGAGTGCTCCTCGGGCGTTGTATGCGATCGGCCGCTGACATGCGGATTGTGCGGCAAGGCGTTCATTCCGCCGGTTCCCCGTACAGGTATCCGACGAAACGTCGTGCGGCGTCGGTGTTCGTGGAATTCGCGGTGAAGCCGACCACCGCGTCGTCGTCGGCGGTGTCCAAATCGTCCCACCTCTTGCTGTCGTCAAGCGTCAGGCCGTACCCCGCGCTGGTTCCTTTGCCGGAACCGTTGTATTCCGGATCGTCATAATTCGAATCGTCGAATCCCGGATATGACACGATGTCGTCGGCAAGCGCATCCTTCTGCGCGTCGTCCAATGGGGACGTCGCCTCAGCGAAGTACCCGTAGCCGCTCAACGTCGCAAAATCATCCGGCTGTGCGATGATGACGTCGATTTCCTTGTTGGCCAGCATGGTCTGCAGTTTCGACAGGCCGTCGGTCTGCAGATTGAAATAGGGGTCGACGACGATGCCGCCTTCGCGGCCTTCCGGCAGTTTCAGCGCCTGTGCGGCCTGCGACTGAAGCTGTTCGGCATCATGCGAATCGATCGCGCCATTGACCACCGCGACATACAGCTTCGGTGATTCCGTGGGCGTTGCGATGTGTACGGCCAAAAAGACGGCGACCGCTGCAGCCGTGACCGTGATGACGATGCGCAGCAGCAGCTCATCCTTGAAATATGCCCATTTGCGGTTCCAAGGCAGGGCACGGAGCGTGGCGAACCGTGATTTGCCATGGAAGGCGATCGGTTCGCTCAGCGCATCAAGCGCCTGCGCCTGACGTTCGCTGAATTCACCGCCGCCGCGGCCCGTGCGCGAAGTATGTGCCATTGCGCCTCCTTGCTTGCATAACCATCATAGCGTGAATTCTGCGTGTTCATTAACCGATTAAGGTACAGTATTGATGGTGTGTTTGCGCGGCCCGTCCGGTGACGATCACGGGTCGGGGCTTCACCAAGGAAGGTAACACAACGAAAGGCGGTTCGATGTTCGACCAGGGGCCACATCTCGTAATGCGTCGTGACGGCGTATGCATCATTCTGAAAACGCCGGAAAATGAAATGCCGCAAGTGGAATATTGGGGTCGCGACTTCGGCGTCGGCACCGAGGAATCCGCGTTGGTCGCGTTGGACGCGATGACGTTGAAGGATACCCCGCCGAACAAGCCGGATGCCGCGTGGCGCCCGTCCCTGCTCCCGCAGGGCGCCGAGGCGTGGGCCGGCCGCCCGGGACTGGAGGCGCATCGCGGCGAGGCTCCGGTGTTCGCGCGGTGGACTTCGGTCGCGACTGAAACGATTAATGCCGACGCCGACGCGATTGTTGGCGTTTGCATCGTGGCCGAGGACGCCGTCAACGCGTTGAAGCTGGAAATGACGTTGTCGATGGAACAGGGCGGCCTTGCCGTCGTGCGGCAGACAGTGACCAATACTTCGGACGCCGTCGCGGAGCCTCTGACCGTCAACTGGCTGGATTCCACGTTGCCGATGCCGAAGCGCGTCAACAGGCTCACCCAGTTCACCGGCCGTTGGCCGCTCGAAAAGCAACCGGCCACCACGCCGCTGCCGGTCGGGTCCATGACGCGGGACTGCCGTCGCGGCAAAACCGGCCACGATACGCCGTGGATGTTCATCGCCTCCGTAGGGGAGCCTCGTTGGAGCGACGGCGAAGCATGGGCCTGCCATCTCGCATGGAGCGGCAACCAGACGTATCGCATCGACAATCTGCCGGCCCACGAACCGGTGCTGGGCGCGGGCGAACTGCTAGGCCCCGGCGAGATCCGTCTCGCTGCCGGGGAACGGTACACGGCGCCGGAAGTCTGCTTCGCCTACAGCAATGAAGGACTCGACGGCATCGCGGCGCGATTCCACACGTGGCTGCGCGCCATGCCCGGCCACGTCGACCCGGTCGCCAAGCCTCGCCCGTTCACGTTGAACACTTGGGAAGCCGTGTATTTCAACCATGACGAAGCCACCCTGAAGCGTTTGGCCGATCGTGCGGCGGAAGTCGGCGTGGAGCGTTTCGTGCTCGACGACGGCTGGTTCCACCTGCGCCGTGACGACACCAAGGGCTTGGGCGACTGGGAGGTCGACCCCGCCGTCTGGCCGAACGGCCTTGACGGACTTGCGCGGCACGTGCACGAGTCGGGCATGGAATTCGGCTTGTGGTTCGAGCCGGAAATGGTCAACCTGGACTCCGACTGCGCCCGCGAGCATCCCGAATGGATCCTGGCCGCGCCCGAAGCGGTTCCCTGCCGGGAAGACATCTCCTACCGCACGCAATACGTGCTCGATCTGGCCAATCCGGAAGCCTACAGGCACGTACGCGATCAGATGGCCGTGCTGATCGGACGGCTGGGCGTCGACTACATCAAATGGGACCACAACCGTGAAGTCACCGAGCCGGTGCGCGACGGGCGCTACGGCCTTCATGAACAGACCGAAGCCTGCTATCGTCTCTTCGACGATCTGAAACGCGAGTTCCCCGGTCTGGAAATCGAAAGCTGTTCGTCCGGCGGCGCCCGCACCGACGCCGGCATCCTACAGCACGCCGACCGCATCTGGGGCTCTGATTCGAACGATCCGCGCGACCGCGTCGACATCCAACGCTGGACCGAGCTCATCGTGCCGCCGGAAATGATCGGCGCACACGTCGGACCGTCCCCGGCGCATTCCACATGGCGCGCCGCCGACCTGAGCTACCGCGCGGCCATCTCGCTGGAGGGCTGCTCCGGCTTCGAATGGAACATCCTCGAATGCTCCGACGAGGAAGTCGCGCAGCTGAAATCCTTCGTCGCTCTGTACAAGGAGCTGCGGGGGCTGCTGCACACGGGGCGCGTCAGCCACGCCGATTTCAACGACCCGTCCCTGCGTGCGCGCGGAGTCACCAATGCCGACCGCACACATGCGGTATGGGTCGTGGCCACCGTCGACAACATTCGCGACGTGCTCGCCGAACGACTGCGCATCGGCGGCCTTGACGCCGACCGCCGATACCGCGTCCGCCTGCGTCGGGACATCGGCGAATCGCACTGGGGTTGGGTGACGCCGCAATGGCTGACCGCGGCGCAAAGCGAGGATGGATTCGTCGCAAGCGGTCTGCTGCTTGCGGAAATCGGCCTGCAGACGCCGAATCTGTGGCCGATGCAGGCGATCGTGCTGGAAGTGACCGCAATCTGACGCAATCCTCAACGACCGTCAACGCAATAAGCAGAACGGGCCGGAAGCGACGTCGCATTCCGGCCCGCAGGCAAAGGAGCAAACGTTTATGAACACTTGGACACCCGTCGACCCGAATCTCACGCCCACCGCGCAGGACCTGTTCGAGGCGCTGCATCAGGCGACCGGGCAATTCTCCATGTTCGGCCATCAGGACGACACATTCTGCAGGCATGCCGCCGACTGCGACTCCGACATCAAAGCCGTCGCCGGCGCATACCCCGCCGTCTGGGGCTTCGACATGGGCCGCATCGAATTGGACTGGGACAGGAACATCGACCGCATCCCGTTCTCGGACATCCGCCGCGAAATGCGCCGCGCCTACGATATGGGCGCGATCGTGACCGTCAGCTGGCATTCGGTCAACCCGATCACCGAGCGTGGTTATGGCGAGAACATGGCGCCGGGCTCCGTCGCCGCAGTGCTGCCGGGCGGTGAACTGCATGGCAAGTATCTGGGCTGGCTGGATCGCGTCGCCGATTTCCTGACCTCCGTCAAGGACGATGCCGGCACGCCGATCCCGATCGTGTTCCGCCCCTACCATGAGCACACCGGCACCTGGTTCTGGTGGTGCCCGGGCTCCTCGGTCGAGACGACCGATAATGCGCCCGAACAGTACGCCGAACTGTGGCGCATGACCGTTGAATATCTGCGCGACGCCCGCGGCGTGCACAATGCGCTCTACGCCTATTCGCCGGACCGCAGCCGCATCGACATGACCGACGACGCCACTCGTCGCGCAGACTACCTGTTCGGTTATCCGGGCGACGGCTATGTGGACGTGCTCGGCTTGGACGATTATTGGGATATCGACCAGGACCTGAACGAAGTGGATCCCGCCGACCGCCACGCGGATCTGGTGAATATCCTGAGCCTGGTCGGCGCATTGGGCGAAGAGCGCGGCAAGCTGGCCGCCGCCACGGAGAACGGATCGCCGAAGGAATTCGCCGCCGCCTACGCCGGTGACGAGGCCCGCCCATGGACCGGTTACCTGCTGTCCGCGGCCAAAGCCAACGACATGACCCGACGCGTGCTGTGGTACCTGCCCTGGCGTAATTCGGCGGAAGCCGTCGGAGGCGGCGCCTACGGCACTCCGGCCCCGGATTCCCCGTACGCAGCCGATTTCCGCGATTTCGTCCGCGACGACTTCATGCGGCTGGCCGACACCCTGCCCGACATGTATCGCGCGGAATGATTGATCGGCCCGTCGCGTGGCGGCTTGTCTGATTTTAGCCGTGAAAAAGACCCTGTAGATTGGCATCTGCGGGGTCTTTGCTCGTGCACGGTTGTGGATGTCGGCCTCATGCGATTTCCTGAAATCATTGTGGAGTTGGCATAGTGCAAGTTGCGTTAAGCAATGACACTTAAATCGAACATATGTTCTACGTGTGTGGTATCGTGATACGACAATGATTAGGCGCAAGGTAAGGTGGAATCATGGAAGATGATCGCATGCATGCGGCTACCTGCGTGGATCGTCCACGAGCGCTCGAGTTCTTTTCGGGAATAGGTCTTGCGCGACTCGGTCTTGAAGAAGCCGGCTTTCAAGTCGAATGGTCGAACGACATCGATGCCGCCAAATGCGAGATGTACCGCAATAATTTCGGAGATGCGCCAAATCATACGCTTATCGAAGGGGACATGAGCGAACTCTCTGGCAGCGATTTGCCTCATGATGCTTCTATTGCTTGGGGTTCTTCTCCCTGTACTGATTTGTCTCTTGCAGGCACTCGCGCGGGATTGAACGGCAAGCAATCTGGTGCATTTTGGCAATATGTGAGGATTCTTGAGGAACTTGGGGAAAGTCGTCCTCCCATTGCAGTTCTTGAAAACGTGAACGGATTGGCCACTTCCCATTCGGGAGAGGATCTTGCCGCAGCCGTGCGCGCTTTCAACGGACTGGGATACTCCGTGGACGTACTGTCCATAGACACTCGTCGTTTTATTCCTCAGTCTCGTCCGCGACTCTTTTTGGTGGGTTTGCAGGACCCGCCGACTGTAGAGCAGCGCGATTCTCCTTTGCGTCCTGACTGGTTGCAGCAGGTCTTTGCCGATACTTCTCTTCGTACACACCGTGCGCCTTTGCCTGAACCACCATCTCCTTTGATGTCTGGGCTCAGTATGTACGTCGAAAACATGGAGGATGACGACGAACGTTGGTGGGATGCAGGAAAGACCGCAAAATTCTTAGATTCGTTGTCGCCTGTCCAGGCAGCCCGTGTAGAAGCGATGCGCGGAGATGCGACTGATTCTTATCGAACTGCTTATCGTCGTACCCGCAATGGCAAGGCGGTTTGGGAAGTTCGTGCGGACGATGTTTCCGGCTGCCTGCGTACTGCTCGTGGTGGCTCGTCGCGCCAGGCGGTCATCCGCTTGGGCAATGGCAAAGCCTCTGTTCGTTGGATGACCCCGCGCGAATACGCTGCTCTTATGGGAGCAGCGCATTACAACATTGACGGGCTTCGTCCAAATCAGGTGATGTTTGGCTTTGGCGATGCTGTTTCCGTCCCTGTCGTGGAATGGCTCGGCAAACACTATTTCATGCCTGCGCTGAACGGTACACTCGGCAAGAACCTGTCTGCTGAACAAATTCTGCAAACGAATCGCGTTGCATAAGTGAGGCAATTGATGGAAATGAATCTGACTCCTATCGATGACTTCCGGAAGTCTCACAAAGTAGAAACTAAGGGAGCTTTGGCCGCGGCTATCCAACTGAATCGCTCCTTTTCCTCAGACACGCTTCCCATTGATGCCGATGACTATCGCACGAACAAGGAAGGCCAAGTCAAGGGAATTAGCAAAGAAAATTGCCAGAAAATTCTCGCGGAGTATGGCATCACACGGCTTCTTGCGGCAGAGGGCGGACGTACCAGCCGCGGCACTATGGCATTGATGCATGATTATGCCGAACTCATCAACGAATTGAACCCGACCGCGGAGCAGTTCACGGAAATCGAACGATACTGGATTAAACGAATCCAAGCGTTTTTCACCGGCAAACCGTTCAAATTGGAAGCCGATAGCTCACTTTCCGTCGATGCGGCGGTGGAGCATCTATTGCAGCAGGCGGCACAGCGGCAGAAGGAAAATCCCGGCACCATGTATGTCGGTACCGTTCTTCAGCACCTTGTTGCAGCAAAACTCACCATTGTTGCGCCAGAAGTAGAAATCAATGGCGCATCTGTCGCCGACGACCCGACTGGGCGTGGAGGCGATTTCAATATCGGTGATACTGCCATCCATTGCACTACCGCTCCTGCGTCTCTGCTTATGGATAAATGTCAGCGCAACATCAAAGCTGGGCTGCATCCAATCATCATCACTGTGCGGGACCGTGTCAAAACCGCATGGGATTTAGCCTCTGATATGGGGTTTGAAAACCGCCTTGAAGTTTGGGATTTGCAATCCTTCCTTTCCAGCAACGTGCACGAGCACGGTCACTTCACCAGCGCGGCACGGCGTGAAACTCTTTCGCGTCTCGTTGAAGCATACAACCGCATCATTGATGAGCATGAGAGCGATCCCAGCCTGCGCATCGAATACGGCGGCTAGCCCTTACTTGGTGGGCCTGTGTGTCTAATAGAAGAGAGAGAGGGATGTCTATGGCGACAATATGTGCTATCCGGTCCGCTTATTTCCGTCGCCTAATTACAAGAACAACGGCGACAATAATGGAAAGCGCCATGTTGATGAGCAATGCCTTGTTCTGCATTGATAGCGATAGCAGTATTACGGCAGCGCCGTATGCAGTTATGAATATGGAATGCGGCGTGCCGAAAGATTCAGCCAGGCAATTGCCGATAAGGATTGCTGTGATTCCAAAAATTATTTGAAGAATTACTATTATGCCGATTTTCGGCGGATTATTGCTGGGATAGTCAAAAGCGCGATAGAGAAAATAGTAATTGGCCAGGCTGTAGCATATTTGGAGAATGATGCCTGCAATCAAAAATTGCCTGGCTGATCTTTCCAGACCTTCCGTCGGCTTTTTATGGCGCCGGATGGAGGCGTATTCCAGGAAAATCCACACGAGCGCCATCATCAGATTGAATGCCGGAAGAATCAGGATTTCCCACTTATTGCCGAATCGGTCGATGCTTCCGCTGCTGCCGTAATGCATGGGCACAGCGTCGGGAAGATAGGGGTAACAGTAGGCAAAAACCATCGCCGGCAATGCCGCAAATATCAATAGAACGGTTCTGATGAATCTGGCGGTGATGTGTTGCTTCATTGGAGTCGCCTCTGAATGCGAGGGCGCATTCCACTTTCCTCTTCCACAATTCCACTGCGATATATTATATGCAATTGTTTGTCGCAGATGGCTGTTTTGCGGCTCTGTGTGAGATTGAGTAGTTGTTCCATCGGTTTTCGTTCCGATATCGTCCGTGCACAGGGCAAGCAAAAGCCCCGCAGACTTACGATGAAGCCTGCAGGGCCGACGGGAGTCGTCATGTACAGCAGCTGAGTGAAGGGGTGACGTCGAATAGGCCGTCACCCGGCCGTCCCGTCCGCAACTGCCGGCCTACGCCTTCTTCCGCTGCGTCAGCTGATACGCCGCGAACAGCACGGCCAGCCAGATCACGCCGGCCACGACGGCGATGCGGTAGCTGGGGGAGAAGCACATCAGCACGACGATCATCGCGAGGAACGCGATCACCACATACGGCGTCACGGAAGCGAACGGCAGCTTGAATTGGATGCGGTCAAGCGCCTCTCGCCCCTTCAGGCCTGCCAGTTCGCCCGGACCCTCGCCGGCGGCGACCTTCTTGCGGAATTTCAGTTCGGTGATCATCAGCATGGTCCAGTTGATGATCGCGGAGATGGTCGCGATGCTCATCAGATAGTTGAACGCGAATTCCGGCCAGACGAATACGACGACGACGGCCACCGCGGTCAGCGCGGCGGAGGTGAGCACGCCGGCCATCGGCACGCCGTGGAAGTTGACCCGTCCCAGATATGCGGGGGCGTTGCCTTGCCTGGCGAGGGAGTACAGCATGCGCGAATTCGCGTACAGGCCGGAATTGTAGACGCTCATCACGGCGGTGAGGCATACGAAATTGAGGATGCCCGCGGCCGCGTGCACGCCGACGGAGTCGAAGATCTGCACGAACGGGCTGGAGGTGCCGTCGATGGTGTTCCACGGCATGACGGCCATGATGACGCCCAACGCGACGATGTAGAACACGAGGATGCGCCAGATGATGCCGTTGGTCGCCTTCGGGATGGTGGCGCGCGGGTTTTCGGTTTCGCCTGCGGTCACGCCGATCAGCTCGGTGCCGCCGAAGCTGAACATGACGACCACCAATGCCATGAGCAGGCCTGTCCATTGGCCGTCCGCGGTGCGTGTCATGAGGCCGTTCGGCAGGAATCCGCCGTCGATGTTGATGAGATTGGCGAATGATGCGGCCACGCCGGACGCGGTCGGCACGGATGCGATGATGACGTACAGGCCGCCGATGACCATGGCGATGACGGCGACGATTTTGATGATCGCGAACCAGAATTCGAATTCGCCGAATTTGCTCACGCCCAGCAGATTGCCTGCCATGATGACGACGAGGAAGAACGCGGCCGACGCCCATTGCGGGATCGAGGGGAACCAGTAGTTGACGAACGAGCCGACGACGGACAGTTCCACCATGGAGACGAGCACGTAGTTGAACCAGTAGTTCCATCCGGAGATGAAGCCTGCGCGCTTCGACCAGTATTTGGTGGCGTAGTAGCTGAACGCGCCTGCGCGAGGCTCTTCGACGCTCATTTCGGACAGCGCCCGTACGATCAGGAAGATGACGAGGCCGCCGATGAGGTAGGCGAGCAGGATCGCGGGGCCCGCAAGCTGGATGGATTCGCTGGAACCGTAGAACAGGCCGGTGCCGATGGCGCCGCCGAGTGCGATCAGCTGAATATGGCGGTTTTTCAAGGATTTGCGCAGCGCTGCCGGCGTATCGTCGCTGGCGGCCTCATGCGCTGAGGCGAGCTTGGCGCCGTCTGCTGCGGTTTGGTCGGATGTGTGTGCCGTGGCGGTCACGATATCCCCCTCTTCTGTGGATGTTCGCCGCACGGTTTCGCCGGAGGCTGCGGAATCGCCGCCGGTTTTCCGTGCGGTATCACCGTATTGTATGGGCCGAAGATGAAGTCCCACATGTCGGGCCAGTATATGGGATGACATAGCGGCGCAGGATTCCGGTCGACGGCGTCTGCGATCTTGTGAGGGGAGGACGCCGGTTGCAGGACACATGCTGCGACTCGCCGCAGGCTTTCGGGATTCCTTCAGGCCTGCTGATCTACCATGGAGGTAAGCGATCGCCGCGGCCTGTGCCGGCGCGCGGCGGCACAAGGGATGTGTGGCCGAGGAGGTGTGCAATGGCGTATATCGAATTCGACCATGTGGTCAAGGAATATCCGTCCGGCGACGGGGTGATCCGTGCGCTTGACGAAGCGAGTTTCACCGCCGATCAGGGGCGGCTTACGGTGATCCTGGGCCAGTCCGGCGCCGGCAAGACCACGGCGTTGAATATTCTGGGCGGTATGGATACGGCCACTTCCGGCCGTGTGGTCGTGGGCGGCCGTGACATCACGGGCCTGCGCAAGAAGGACCTGATCGGATATCGCCGTACGGATATCGGTTTCGTGTTCCAGTTCTACAATCTCGTGCCGAATCTGACCGCGTTGGAAAACGTCGAATTGGCGTCCCAGATCTGCGTCGACCATTTCGATCCCGCGGAGACCCTGCGCAAGGTCGGTTTGGGCGACCGTCTGAAGAATTTCCCCGCACAGCTTTCCGGCGGCGAACAGCAGCGCGTGTCCATCGCCCGCGCCATCGCGAAGAAGCCGAAACTGCTGCTGTGCGACGAGCCGACCGGCGCGCTCGACTATGAGACAGGCAAGGAAGTGCTGCAGCTGCTGCAGGACATCTGCCGCTCCGAGGGCATGACGGTGATGATCATCACGCATAATTCCGCGCTTGCTCCGATGGCGCACAAGGTCGTGCATTTCCGTTCCGGCAAGGTGACCAGTGAGGAGATCAATCCGTCGCCGATGCCGATTGCTGATATCGAATGGTAGGTGAGGACGATGATTGGCGGCGGGAAGCATGATGCGGCGCGCAGCCGGTCGCATGCGCCCGGCATGTCTGCCGCGTTCGTGAAGGATACGCTGCGCTCCTGGCTGCATGGTTGGAAGCGTTTCGTTTCGATTGCCGCGATTTCGATGTTGGGCGTTTCCGTATTGACGGGCATCTACGCGGGTTGTCGCGACGCGTTGCTGGCGGCCGACCGTTTTTATGCGGCGCAGGGCTTGCATGATATTCAGGTGTTGTCCACTTACGGTTTGACGGATGATGATGTGGCCGCGCTGCGTGATATCGACGGCGTCGTCGATGTGCAGCCCGAACGCAGTCAGAGCGTGGAAACGAAGGTGAACGGCACCGACAAGACGGTGACGATCACCGAAATCGCCGATGATGGCATGGACAGGCCGTATCTGCAGGAAGGCCGTATGCCGAAGAAGGCCGGCGAAGTCGCGGTGACGGCGAAATTCCTGGTGGAGAGCGGCTATGAGATCGGCGACGATCTGACGGTGACGCCTGTCGAATCGGATGGGATCGCCGGTCTGACGGATGTCTCTTCCGATGATGACGCCGACAATGCCGATGCTTCTGCGGGGAATGCGGACAGCGGCGCCGAATCCTCTCCGGAATTCCCCACGGAATTGACGATCGTCGGGCAAGTGCTCGACCCGAAGGATCTGAGCAATCCGGAAGGGTACAGTTCGGCGGCGTTCCGCAAATCCGTGGCCTCCGATTACACGTTTTTCGCGCCTTCCGACGGTGTCACCGGCAATGTGTATACGGCCATCAATCTGACCGTCGACGGGGCCGCCGACCTGGACTCGTTCTCCGACGAATATGACCGCATCGTCAACGAAGTGGCCGATCGAATCGGCGAACAGCTGCAGAACGAACGGCAGAAGGCGCGGCGCGATCAGATCGTCGCAGCAGCGCAGGATGCGCTGGCTGAGGCGAAGACCGACGCCTACCGGCAACTTGACGACGCGCAGGCCGAATTGGACGGCAATCAAGCTGAAATCAACGCCAATCGGCAGACCGTCGAAGAAAACAGCAGCCAATTGGACGCCACCGAAGCGACACTGCTGGACGGCGAACGGCAGATAGCCGACGGGCGTGCGCGGATCGAACAGGGGCGCGTGCAGATCACGCAAGGCCGTCAGCAATTGGAGGACGCCCGCGCGCAGCTTGAAGCGGGGCGGGCGCAGCTGGAAAGCGGGCGCGCGCAGCTTGAAGCGGCGAAAAACGAACTGGCGGCGAATAAAGCGCAAGTCGAAGACGGTCTGAATTCGTTGGACGCTTCGATCGGCGTCCTCGATCAGGCGATGGCACTGCTTGATCGGATCCAGCAAAGCGGTGCGGCGACGGATGATGGCGCCGCGACAGGCGACGTCGCCGTCGATGAGGCCGCAAACGATGTCGCCGTCGGCGAAGCCGTCGGGAATGCCGCCGATATCGGTGTCATCAACAACGTGCCAGATGAGGAGCCTGCCGATGGCGACGCCGCCGCACTGTGGTCGCAGGTCGCGCAACTGCTCGCGCCGTTCGGCATCGAGATCGACCCGGCCAATCCGCCCGACGCCGCACTGCTGCAGCAGCAGCTCACCGAACGGCGCGCCGGCCTGCAGCGGCAGCGCGACGAATTGCAGAACACCCTCGACACCACCATCATTCCGGCCGAAAACGAGCTTGCGGCGCAGGACGTGCAGCTGACCGCACGCGAACAGGAATCCGCGGCGGCGCAGCAGGAGCTTGACGCGCAGGCCGCGACCTTGGAAGCGAACGCGGCGCAATTGGAAACGCAATCCGCGCGATTGGAGGCCGAGGCCGCGCAGTTGGCGGACGGAAAAGCCCAATTGGAGAGCGGCCGGGCGCAATTGGAAGACGCACGCCGGCGGCTTGCCGACGGTCAGACGCAGCTTGACGACGCGCAGCGGCAGCTGGACGAACAACGCGAAAAGGCCGACGACGAATTCGCCGAACAGCAGCAGAGCATCGGCGACGTCGCCGATGCGACCTGGTACGTGCAGACACGGTCTTCGATCAGCGGTTTCAGCTCCTTCGAATCCGACATGACCTCCATCGAGGCGATCGGCCGCGCATTCCCCGTCGTGTTCCTCATCGTCGCCGTGCTGATGAGCCTGACCACGATGACGCGCATGGTCGAAGAAGAACGCGGCCTGGTCGGCACATACACCGGCCTTGGCTACGGGCATGTCGCCATCGCGCTGCGCTACGTGCTGTTCGCCGCGCTCGCCTGCCTGATCGGCGGCGGCCTTGGCCTGCTGGTCGGCTTCCTCGGCATCCCGGCCTTTCTGCTGACCGTCGTCTCCGGCCTGTATGTGGTCCCTGACGTGAGGCTCGAATACGATCTGCTGACGGGCAGCGGCGGCATCGCCCTGTTCGTCGTCGGCGTCGTCGCGGCCACGATCGTCGCCGCCGTGGGCGAGATGCGGCAGACGCCGGCCGCGCTGATGCGGCCGAAAGCGCCGAAGGCCGGCGCGCGCGTGCTGCTGGAGCGTATTCCGGCGATCTGGAATCGTTTGAGCTTCCTCAACAAGGTGACCGTGCGCAACATCGTGCGCTTCAAGAGCCGCCTGATCATGACGGTGGGCGGTGTCGCCGGCTGCACCGCGCTGATCGTATGCGGCTTCGCCATCAACGACAGCGTCGACACGTTGGGCGTCAAACAGTATGGCGACATCTACCAGTACGACATGATGGTGGTCAGCGGCGATACGGATGCGGATGCGATGCGTGGCATGATCGCCGCGGACGGCAAAACCGAGCAGACCATGGATCTGCGCATCGACAGCGGCGATATGGCATACGACAATGCCGGTGAAACCGTGCAGTTGATGATTATTCCCGACGGGCAGAACGCCGAATTGAACACGATGGTCACGTTGAATGACGCGAGCGGCAAGCATGACACATTGTCGTTGGGTGATTCCGGTGTGATTGTGGCGCAATCCGCGTCGAATGCGCTTGGCGTCAACGCCGGTGATACGATTACGCTGCGCGACGGCGCAATGCGGCATGCCGACGTGAAGGTCGCCGCAATATCACGCAATCTCATCGGCTCGGACGTGTATATCAGCGAATCCTTGTATCGCAGCGCATTCGGCGTATCCGCGCCACTGACATGGAATGCGATGCTGGCCACGCTGAAGGGCACGGATGCGGAGAAAATCGATTACGTGCGGCAGTTGAGCGACGAGCCTGCCGTATTGAGCGCCCTCAGCACGGATGATATGCGTGAAAGCTTCGGCTTCGATCTGATGAGCGCCGTGGTCGTGCTGATTGTGGGATTGGCGGGCGGTCTCGCGCTGGTCGTGCTGTTCACGCTGTCGAATACGAATGTGTCGGAGCGTGTGCGCGAAATGGCCACGCTGAAAGTGTTGGGCTTCTACGATCGCGAAGTGCACACGTATGTGAACAAGGAAATGCTGATTCTGACGGCCGTGGGCATGCTGATGGGCCTGCCATTGGGTCGTTGGATAGGCGGCCTGCTCACTGCGGCGTTGAATATGCCGTCGCTGTATTTCGAAGTGGAGGTCAAGCCGTGGAGCTACCTGATCGCCGCGGCCGTCACCATGGCCTTCGCCATCATCGTGCACCTGTTCACCAATCCGGTGCTGGACCGCATCGATCCCGTCAGCTCGCTGAAAAGCGTGGAGTAGCACGGCTCAAAACCGTCAAAACCATATGGCTGTAACGGTTTTGAGCCTGGTCTGTGCAAACATTATGGTCTGCGCGGCACTACGCAAACATATGCTCGGCGTCTACAAGGAATAATTGCGGATCTGCGTCTGCCTTTGCCTGCGTTGCCTCGCTGGAGGGATGCCTGGTGAATAGGTAAAACACGCGTTCGCCTTTGTTTTTGATTAACGCCGACCGTGCCCGGAGCCTGTCAATGGCTTCGGTTTCATTCACGTGCTCCCGCCATTTGCATTCGCCGAGCAGTACTTTGTGATTGATGGAATCCGCCATGACCACGTCGATGTCGGTGCGTTCGCGCGCCAGCGGATCATTGCCCCACCATTTGCCGATTGCCGTGGGCGGGAATCCGAACGATTCCTCATCGCGATGCGCGAGAATCCATTGCGTGCACATGTCTTCGAATTGCTGTCCGACATACGTGTCGAAAACCGCTCCTCCGACGGCTGTTCTCGCCGCAAGATCACCGCGTCCGGTGTCGATGATTGCGCGTGCGGGGCTTACGAATTTGTACCGATATGCGAAGAAAGGGTCTTTGATTTTCCACAGCCCTTTACGGGAATGCGTCGGATCTTCGCCGAATGGCACGATCCGTTCGGCGATTCCCAATTGATCCAATGTCCGCAAATACGAGCCGACGGTGTTGTATTCCACACCTGCATATTCCGCGATTTCTTTTGGCTTGGTGCGTCCGGCGCCGATTGCGTCAAGAATTGAACTGTACAATGCAGGTTCGCGTAATTCTTGCCGCATCGGCATCATCGGCTCTTCATAGAGAATGCCGGATTGGTTGAAGCAGCGGGCGGCGATGTTGTCTTGGAATGACAGGTTGGCGTCGACTTGTTCCCAATAATATGGAGTGCCGCCGAGCGCCGCACAGCACCATAAGCACGTTGGTCGATTTGAAATGATGATCGATGGCGATTTGCAGTGTTGACGGTGGCGAGGGGGGTCGGCAATGGCCGCGTAGGGGAATTCGTCAAAGACGAAAATAAAAGGTTGTGCCGGCTTTTCGCTGGTGCGTTTGACGATGAAAGAAAAGGCCTCGTCCCAGTTGACGAATCCTGTGGATGGAGCGGGCTCGTTGAAGAATTCGAAAATGCGTTGCGGGAAATCACGCAGATTCGCGGCGTCGCTTTGCTCTTTGGCCGTGAACCATAATGCGCTGCGCTACTTGCGGAATTGGTTGATGAGAGCCGTTTTTCCAACGCGACGACGGCCATATGCGACCACCATTTGGAATTTGTTGAGTGAATAATGGCATTCGAGGATTTGCAATTCCCGGGCTCTGCCTACGAACATGGGTGTTCTCTTTTTCCGGGTGTCCTTGGCTATGACCGCAATTCGTTATTCTACTGTGTTCGTAAGCAAGGTGCTTGCGATTACTGTGCTTATGGACATCTTGTTTACGAACACAGTATTGTTGACGAAAGTGAAATCAGTGTCTGCTGTCCAAGTTTGCCATGTTCGTAACATGACGTGGTTGGGGTGCGGGTAGGCTAAGGCAGCATTATGAGCAACAACATTGAACCCTCCCATCAAACGCAGTCCGACGGCGGATCGGGCGCGCAAGGCGGCCTCGCCTCCGTCGAATCGCTCGACCGCGGCAACGACATGGCCCGCGGCCTGAACAACCGGCACGTGCAGTTCATCGCCATCGGCGGCACCATCGGCACGGGCCTGTTCCTGGGCTCCGGCAAGTCGATCGCGTTGACCGGACCGAGCATCATGTTCGTCTACATCGGCGTCGGCCTGATCATGTTCCTGCTGATGCGCGGCATCGGCGAACTGATGTACCGCGACCCCAGCCAGCATACGTTCATCAATTTCATCACCCGCTATCTGGGCAACGGCTGGGGCAGATTCGCCGGCTGGTCGTATTGGATCGTGCTGATCCTCATCGGCATGAGCGAGATCACTGCGGTCAGCACGTATTTCATCACGTTCTTCAGCACGTTCGGCATCGACCTTTCGCATTGGAAATGGCTGATCGAACTGTGCTTCCTGGTCGCTTTGACCACGATCAACCTGATCGCGGTCAAAGCGTTCGGCGAGGCGGAGTTCTGGTTTTCGATGATCAAGATCACGCTGATCTGCGCGATGATCGCCACCGCCGTCGTCATGGTGGTGGTCGGCTACCATTACGACGCCGTGCGGATTCCGGGGCAGGACGCGATTTCGCCGGCGGGCCATGCCGGGATCGATAACATCACCGACGGCTTTTCGCTGGCGCCGAACGGCTGGCTGAATTTTCTGATGAGCTTCCAGATGGTGTTCTTCGCCTATGAGATGATCGAATTCGTCGGCGTCACCGTGTCGGAGACGGAGAATCCTCGCAAGGTGCTGCCGAAGGCCATCAATGAGATCATCGTGCGCGTGCTGATCTTCTATGTCGGCGCGCTGGCCGCGATCATGGTGATCGTGCCGTGGGATGTGTTCCAGCCGAATTCGGACGGCTCGTTCGCGTCCCCGTTCATCATGGTGTTCAAATATGCGGGCCTCGACTGGGCCGCAGCGCTGGTGTTCTTCGTGGTGATCACCGCCGCGTCCTCGGCGCTGAACTCGCTGCTGTACTCGGCGGGCCGCCATCTGTATCAGCTGGCCTCGGAGTCGAAGTCGCCGACGTTCTCGAAATTGGGTGAGGTCTCGAGCCGGAAGGTGCCGGCGAGGGCGATCGTCGCATCCGCCGCGCTGATCCTGCTGTCTCCGATCATCAATGCGATCCCGGGCATGTCCGATGCGTTCGTGCTGTTTTCGTCGGCTTCGAGCGCGGTCATCATCTTCATCTATGTGCTGACGATGGTCGCGCACCGCCGCTACCGCCGCTCCTCCGATTTCATCGCCGACGGTTTCCTGATGCCGGCCTGGAAGGTGACGAACACGCTGGCGATCGTGTTCTTCGTGTTCGTGTACTGCACGCTGTTCATCGGGGCCGATACGCGCGGCTCGGCCATCGCGGGCCTGGCCTGGCTGGCCGTGTTCGGCGGCTATTGTCTGCTGCACGAACGCTGGCAGAGCCGCGATCTGAAGGCGTCGCTGAAAGGCGTTGGCGAATAGCGTCGGTGATTGATGCCGGCTGATGACCGATGTCGGCTGATTTGCAGGAATGCGGTGCTGCGCTGTGCGGCGCCGCATTCCTTTTGTGGTATGAATAGTTGACGGTGTGAGCTAATATGGGAGTCCGCATAATGATTGACGCGATAGGAGGCGCGATTTATGGGGTTTGAGCAGGAAGCGCTGCAGGCGTTGATTCACGCCTCCATGGTCCATCGTTCGCAAATGGAGCAGTGGATGATGCGCTCATCGAAGGGGGAGCGTTTCGCCTTGCGTCAGCTGCGGGAGCGCGGTGCGCTGTCGCCTTCGCGGATCGCGGATGCGATGCGGGTGAGCTCGGGCCGAGTGTCCACCATACTTGGCTCGTTGGAGAAAAAGGGTCTGGTCTCCAGACAAGTCGATCCCGATGATCGCCGCAATGTGATTGTGACCATCACCGAGGCCGGAACCGAGCAAGCCCGGCGGGACCATGAGGCGATGAAGGAATCCATCTGCTGGATCTTCTCGCAGATGGGGGAGCGGCGTACCCGCGAATTCGTCGATCTGGCAGAGGAATTCCTCACCTATATGGCGTTGCGCGAGCCGGGCGGCCCGGAGCCCACGCCGGAACAGATCAAAGAGGCCTTCGAAAAGTAAGCCGCTGGCAGCGGGGAATTCTGCCGTCGGGAAAATCGACGTGCTTTCAGTATTCGCTCAGCATTGTGCGTAATATCTTACACCGTAAGAAATTCAATAATGGAAATTAAATAACACCAACAGCAAGGGGAATCAATGCTACGCATCTTGAAATACCTCTCCAAAGCGGAGATAGGGCAGATGCTCATCGCTCTGGTGACCATCGTCGGCCAAGTCTGGTTCGACCTGAAGCTGCCGGACTACATGTCCGAGATCACCACATTGGTGGAGACCCCCGGCAGCGAAATGCACGATATCTGGATCGCGGGCGGCAAGATGCTGCTCATTTCGCTTGGGTCCGTCGCCTGCGCCATCGTCACCGGATACTTCTCCGCGCGCATCGCGGCCTCGTTCGGACAGCGTCTGCGTTCGCTCGAATTCCGCAAGGTCGAATCCTTCGGGCCGGCCGAGATGAACCGATTCTCCACGGCAAGCCTCATCACGCGTTCCACCAACGACATCACGCAGATCCAGATGTTCATCACCATGGGCCTTCAGCTCATCGTCAAATCGCCCATCATGGCGGTCTGGGCCGTCGTCAAGATCGCCGACAAGGGCTTCGAGTGGACGCTGGCGACCGGCATCGCCGTCGTCATCCTGCTGGCGACCATCGCCATACTCATGGCTTTGGTCATGCCGAAGTTCCGCGCCATGCAGACGCTGACCGACAACATCAACCTTGTCTCACGCGAAAACCTGACCGGCCTGCGCGTCGTACGCGCCTACAACGCCGAAGACTACCAGGAGCGCAAATTCACCCAGGCCAACAAGGACCTGACCGACACCCAGCTGTTCACCAACCGCTCCATGGCCATCATGATGCCGCTGATGAACACCGTCATGAACGGCCTGATGCTCGCCGTCTACTGGATCGGCGCATACCTGATCGACGCCGCCGAGGCGGCGGACAAGCTCACCGTCTTCTCCAACATGGTTGTCTTCTCCAGCTACTCCATCCAGGTCATCATGAGCTTCCTGCTCATGAGCATGGTCTTCGTGCTGTGGCCGCGCGCCGACGTCTCTGCGCAGCGCATCATGGAAGTGCTGAACACCAAGCCGCTCGTCACCGGCGGCACCCGTGAAAACGGGGAGGCCGGCAGGCGCGGCGACATCGAATTCCGCAACGTCAGCTTCGCCTACCCCGATTCACGCGACACCATGCTGGAAGGCGTCAACTTCACGGCCACCCGCGGCCAGACCGTCGCCTTCATCGGATCGACAGGCTCCGGAAAATCCTCGCTCATCAACCTGGTGCCGCGCTTCTACGACGTCACCGAAGGGCAGGTCCTAGTCGACGGCGTCGACGTACGCGACTACAAGCTGAAGACGCTGCGCGACAAAATCGGCTACGTGCCGCAGCAATCCGTCATGTTCAAAGGCACCGTCGCATCCAACGTCTCCTACGGCGACCAGCCGGGCGACAGCGACGAAGTCGAAATGGCGGACACCTCCACCGCCGCGGGCCGCAAGCGCGAAGCCCTGCTGCTCGCCGCCGAAAACGACCGCGCACTGACGCAACGGCAGATGGACGACGTCAGAACCGCATGCGACGTGGCGCAGGCATCCGAATTCGTCGGCAACATGGAGCGCACATACGAAGCGGCCATCTCGCAGGGCGGCTCCAACGTGTCCGGCGGCCAGAAGCAGCGTCTGTCCATCGCACGCGCCGTCTACCGGCATCCGGAAATCCTCATCTTCGACGACTCCTTCTCCGCGCTCGACTTCAAAACCGACCGCGCGGTACGCGACGCGCTCGCCGAAGAAGCGAAGGACTCCACCAAACTGATCGTCGCGCAGCGCATCGGCACCATCATGGACGCCGACCTCATCATCGTCCTCGACGACGGCAAAGTCGTCGGCCAAGGCACGCACCGCGAACTGCTCGACAGCTGCGAAGTCTACCGCCAGATCGCGCAGTCCCAGCTGAGCGAAGACGAATTGAACGCGTAAGGAAGGGAAACCAATGCCAAGAGGACCAATGGGGCATGGAGCCCGCGGGGCCGTCGAAAAACCCGAAAACTTCGGCAAGGTCATGGGCGAGCTCGTCCGCTTCTGCCGCAAATGGCTGCCAGCCGTCATCATCGCGCTCATCCTGGGCGCCGCGGGCGCGGTCTGCCAGATCGTCGGCCCGGACCAGCTGAAGACCATGACCAACGAGATCACCAAAGGCCTGCCGGCCCTCGTGAACGGCAAGCCGGTGCTCGGCGCCATCGATTTCGACGCGGTCAGCCACATCGCATGGACGCTCGTCGCGCTGTACGTCGGCTACGCCCTGCTCAACTACGTGCAGAGCTGGCTGATGGCCACCGTCACCCAGCGCACGGCACAGGACCTGCGCGAGGCGATCAGCGTCAAAATCAACAAGCTGCCGCTCAAATACTTCGACAAGGTCAGCTACGGCGACGTGCTCAGCCGCATCACCAACGACGTGGACGCCATCGGCCAGACCCTCGGCCAGTCCGTCGGCTCGCTGATCACCTCGCTCACGCTGTTCATCGGCGCGCTGGTCATGATGTTCTACAACAACGTCATCATGACGCTGTGCGCCATCGGCGCCAGCCTCATCGGCATGGTCGTCATGATGGTCATCATGGGCGTATCGCAGAAATACTTCAGCCGGCAGCAGATCGCGCTGGGCGAGGTCAACGGGCACGTCGAGGAAATGTACGCCGGCCACATCATCGTCAAGGCGTACAACGGCGAAGCCGACTCGATCCGCCGCTTCGAACGCTACAACAACGACCTGTACGATTCCGGCTGGAAAAGCCAGTTCCTGTCCGGCCTGATGATGCCGCTGATGAACTTCGTCGGCAACTTCGGCTACGTGGTGGTCTGCGTCGTCGGTGCGGCGCTCGCCATGGACGGGCAGATCGAATTCGGTGTGATCGTGGCGTTCATGATGTACATCCGCCTGTTCACGCAGCCGTTGAGCCAGTTCGCGCAGGCCTTCCAGAACCTGCAGCGCTGCGCCGCGGCGTCCGAGCGCGTGTTCGGATTCCTCGACGAACCGGAACTGGAGGACGAAACCGCCAAGCGGCCGATGCTGGGACGAGACGCCTCCGGCAAGGCCGTCGCCGTGCGCGGCGACGTGCGGTTCGACCATGTGCGCTTCGGCTACGACGCCGACAAGACGATCATCCACGACTTCTCCGCTTCGGTGAAATCCGGGCAGAAGATCGCCATCGTCGGCCCGACCGGCGCCGGCAAGACCACCATGGTGAACCTGCTGATGCGCTTCTACGAGATTTCCGACGGCTCGATCTCCATCGACGGCGTGGACACCAAGTCCGTGCCGCGTTGGAACGTGCACGACCAGTTCTCGATGGTGCTGCAGGACACCTGGGTGTTCCGCGGCACGGTGCGCGAAAACATCGCCTACTCCAAGCCCGGCGTCACCGATGGGCAGATCGTCGCCGCATGCAAGGCCGTCGGCCTGCACCGCTTCATCAACTCGCTGCCGGACGGCTACGACACCGTGCTGGACGATAAGTCCTCGCTGTCGCAGGGCCAGAAGCAGCTGCTGACCATCGCCCGCGCGATGGTGCAGGACGCCCCGATCCTGATCCTGGACGAGGCCACGTCGTCGGTCGACACCCGTACCGAAGAGCTGATCCAGAAGGCGATGGACGCGCTGACCGTCGGCCGCACCAGCTTCGTGATCGCCCACCGCCTGTCCACGATTCGTGACGCCGACATGATCCTGGTCATGAACCATGGCGACATCGTCGAAAAGGGCACGCATGACGAACTGCTCGCCAAGGGCGGCTTCTACGCCGACATCTACAACTCGCAGTTCGCGCTGACGGACTAGTCTGAATTGACTGTCGTCCGATCCGATAAGCCGGCCCCGGCCCGCCCGAATACGGGCGGGCCGGGGCCGGCCTGGTATGGTGGGCTTGGATTTGGACCGGCGCGATTGGATGCGGCTAGGACGAGTGCGGCAGGCGCGGTTCGGTGGGGCGAACCGGAAAATGGTTGGGGTTGGGCCGCCGGTTGGGGGCGAATTCTAACGGTCGTTGCAACACCTTCGTCGTCAATCGTGCTTCAGACTAGCCGGCCCCCTCGAGCAGTTCGATGATCTTCTCGCTGGGCTTCATGAACCCGAGCGTCTTGCGCGGCCTGTCGTCGGGCTCCTCCGCGACCACGTCGAGATAGTCCTCGCCATACGACGACAGGTCCGTTCCCTTCGGGAAGTACTGGCGCAGCAGCCCGTTGGTGTTCTCGTTGGCGCCGCGCTGCCACGGGCTGTGCGGGTCGCAGAAATACACCTGCATGTCGAGCGCCGCGCCGATCCTCGCGTGCAGCGCGAGCTCGCTGCCCTGGTCCCAGGTCAGGCTGTTGCGCAGGAGCTTCGGCAGGTCCCGCATCTTGCGGACGATGGCGTCCTGCACGTGCCCGGCGTCGTGGCCGTCGGGCAGGCGCAGCAGGATCGTGAACCTCGTGGATCGTTCCACGAGCGTGCCGATGGCGCTGCGGTTGCCGGCCCCGCAGATCAGGTCGCCCTCCCAATGGCCGGGCACCGCGCGGTCCTCCACCTCCGCGGGCCGTTCGCCGGTCATCGCCATCGGATCGCGGAAGCGGGGCCTGCGCCCGCCGTCCCCGCGCGGCCTGCGGACCCGCGGACCCGCGGCGCAGCGCCTTCGCGAGCTGGAGGCGCAGCTCGCCCCCGCCCTGCACGTAGATGGCCTGGTAGATGGTCTCGTGGCATGCGTTCATGTCTTCATTATCCGGATGGTCCGCCCTGAGCCCGCCGCCGGTCCGCTCCGGGCTCCAATGCTTGTCGAGGCCGGCCTTGACCTCGTCCCGCAATGCGGTCCCGGGCCGTATCTTCCGTTCCTTCGGGCGTCCGAGCCGCGCCGTGGCCATCTGCTGGGCGCGGTTCGGCCCGTATCCGCCGCCGATCGGCTCGCGGTTGCGCCGCAGCTCGCGGCTGACCGTGCTCGGGCTCCCGCCCAGTCTCCGCGCGATCTCGCGCACGCCGGCGCCATGCAGGAGCATGTCGGCGATGGTGATGCGCTCGTCCCGGCTCAGGTAGCGTTCGTGGATCGTCTTCGGCGTGTCCATGTCGCCACGATACCAGTCGATGAGCGGTCTCTCGTTCCTTCCGTCCGTTCTGGTGCGTCCGTTGCGCCAGACCTTGCCGGTGCGTCTGCTCACGCCGACCGCGGCCGCGGCCCTCGTGAAGTTCATGCCGGCCTTGACCAGTTCCAGGTATCGTTCCCTTCGTGCCCGCTGCATGTCACGGAGCCTGTCGTAGCTCTTTCCGTCGAACTCGTATGCCATGTCCGGGTCCTTTCCCGTGCCCATGGTGTTGCGACGTTCATTAGAACCCGACCAGCCGGCACACGGGACAGGGGGGGACTCATGGTTGGACGCGTGACAATCAAGGATGTGGCCCGTGAGGCCGGTGTGTCGATCAAGACGGTGTCCAATGTGCTGAATGATACGGGAAGCATGCGCCCGGAGACGAGGGCTCGTGTCGGCTCCGTCATCAGGAGGCTGGGCTATACCGTGAACGTGTCTGCGCGTGCGATGCGCGGTTGTGGCACAAGGCTGCTGGGATTGGCGATTTTTGACTTCACCCAGCCGTTCGCGCCGTTTCTGGCGGATGCCGTCATCGACCATGCCCGCAGCCAACGGTACTGGGTGATCATCAGCACGTATGGCCAGGGAGGACGCGGCATTCCTGACATCATCGAGGATACGTACCGGTTGGGGGCCGACGGATGGATTTTCTTCACCGAGCGTCCGCTGGAGAACGAGGGTGAAGTGCTGCGGCAGCCGTATCCGGTCGTCATGGCCGGCGACTATCTGTCGTACGGCAAGGCCGATCTGGTGACGATGCCCAATGCTCCGGCCGTAGCGGCTGCCGTCGGGCGTCTGATATCAAGCGGTTGCCGACGCATCGCTCTGGTGGGCGCTGAGCCGGGATGGGCGCAGAACAAGTTCCAGACGGCGGTGGAGGGCAGTCAGATGCTGCGTACCCAAGGCTATGTGCAGGGGCTGCGCGAGCATGGGGTGGCCGTCGGCTGGGATTTGGTCCGTGTCGCTTCCGAATGGGATCAGGAGGGCGGCATGCAGGCGACGTCGGTGCTGTTGGATTCAGGTGCGCCATTCGACGCGCTCGTCTGTCTGAACGACGCGATGGCCCTCGGCGCGATGCATGCGTTGCATGAGCGTGGCCTGCGAGTGCCGGACGATGTGCAGATCATCGGATTCGATGATGTGCCTGAGGCACGATACGCGCTTCCCGCGTTGACCACCATCAATCCGCATGTCGAAGAGTATGCCCGGCATGCCGTCGACATGCTCATCGAGCGGATCAATGGATATGAGGGGCCGGCGCGCACTTATGTGACTGATTTCAGCATCATCGAACGGGGGACGACGCTGCCGGCCGCATGATGTCGCAGATGATTCGGTCCCGTTTCGTCTATCCGATCAGCTTCGTGCTTTCCAACTTCTCATCCAGCCAGCGGTTGAACCCGACCAACGGCTTCCTCAACAGCAATCCGAGCAGCAGCAGCGGCGGCACAAAGGCCAGCAGCACGCCGAGTTCACGCCAATAGTCGTTGTCGTAGACGCCGGCGATCGCGGCGCGCATCGCATTGATCGAATGCGTGATCGGCAGCCACGGGCTCAACGCCTGCATGAAATCGGGCAGCGTCTGGGCCGGATACGATCCCGCCGAACCCGACACCTGGAATACAAGCAGCAGCATGCCGATGGCCTTGCCCACATTGCCGAAGCTCACCACCAGCGTGTAGGCGAACAGCACGAACACCAGGCCGCTGACCCACCCCGACAGCATGAACAGGAACGGGTGCACGGCCTGCACGCCGAGGAACAGCAGGCTTCCTCCGCAGCTCACCGTGGTCTGCAGCAGCGAGACGAGCGCGAATATGCCGAAATGTCCGAGGAAAATCTGATGCGGCTTCGGATTGCCCAGCATCTCCTGCCGGCGGCGCGACACCGACGTGCGGATCGCCATGCCGATCAGCAGCGAAGCCGTCCACAACGGGATGAACGTGTAATACGGCGCCATCGAAGAGCCGAAATTGTCCACGGGGAACACGGCCTTGCGTTCCAACGCGACCGGGGCCGCCAGCGATGCCGCCAACGACGTGGTGTCGCCGTTGAGCAGGTCGCGCACGGCGTCCATGTCGCCGCCGTTCAACGCCGCGGACAGCTTGCCGCCGAAGCCGCCCAGCTCCTGCCCCGCATCCGACAATTGCGAGGACACGTCGCCGATTATCCGCTGGATCTGGTCGAGCCGTGCATGGATGTCGTCCGACGTCGTGCCCACGTCGGCGACGGCGTCGTCAAGGCCGCTCATGCCGGAATCCAACAGCGAGGTGATGTCGCGCACGGAATCGCCCAATTGCGCGGCCTGCGGGCGTATCGTCTGGTCGAAGTCGGCGGAGACGTCCGCGATGCTTTGCGCGGCCTGCTGGGCGAGCTGCCTCACCTGGTCGGCTTGAGCGTCGGCGTCGTCGCCGGCGGTCCGCACATCGGCGGCGGCCTGATTCAGCGTCGTCTGCAGCGCATCCAATTGGTCGATGACGTTCTGCAGCGACGTGATGACGGCGGAATCCTGGCTGATGCCGGGCAGCGTCAGCAGCGTGTCCCGGATCTGTTCGAATGCGTCGGCCTGGGTGCCGATGGCGTCCGCCTGCGACTGCAATGATTGCGCGGTGTCGTCGACGTTGCCCTTCACGTCGTCGAAGACGCCGGCGATGGCGCCGTCAAGCGCGGTGAAACTGGCGCTGCTGTCGCGCAATGCGGCGTTCAATGCCGATACGGTGCCGTCGAGCGCGCCGGCCAGGTCGGTGGCGTCGCCGCTTGCGGCGTCAAGCCGCGTGTCCGCGGCGCCGACGGCCTGTAGGGTCTGCGTGAGCAGCGAGGATGCGCCGTCGAGCAGCGTCGCCGTCGAATCGGTGATTGCGGCGTATGAGTCGAGCGAGGCCGCCGTGTCGGTGAGACGGCTGGCGAAGTCGTTGACGTTCGCGTTGAAGGATGCGAGCATCTGCTGCGATTCCGGGTCGGAGATGCGTTCGGACAGCGATGATGCGATGTTGAGCGCCACGCTGGTCATGGATGACGCGAACTCCTCGTTGACCTGCGATGTCACTTCGTCGGCGCCCTCGTTGGTCAGGTTCGGGGAGATGGCGTTCTTCTTTTCGTTGAGGTAGTACGTGACCGAGGCGTGCCGCGAGTCATCGGAGAAGAACGTCATCATGTTGCGGCTGAAATCCTTCGGGATGACGATCGCCGCGTAGTATTCGCCGGATTTGGTGCCTTCGATGGCGTCGTCCTTGCCGGTGATGGTCCAGTCGAGTTCGCTGTTGGCGCGCAGCTCGTTGACGACCTGGTCGCCGACGGTGATTTTCACGGGGATGAGGTCGGATTCGTAGCCTTCGTCCACGTTGGCCACGGCGAATTTGAGATTGCCCATGTCGCCGAACGGGTCCCAGTTGGCGCTGATGTTGAACCATGCGAACAGGCTGGGGATGGCGACGAGGCCGATCAGGATGATGATGGATACGATGTTGCCGGTGATGCGGCGCAGGTCGTCGAGGAAGATGCGTCGGATGGCGTTCATGCCGCGTTCCTTTCGTCGTGCGCTGTGGGCTGTGCCGGGGTCTGTGTGGCGGCCGCGATGATATCGGCCAGATCCTGTATGCCGCCTTCATGCCGTGCGTCGTCGTCGGCGGCCCGTCCGCCGGCTGACGTCACGCCGTGCCCGTCATGTCCGCCATGCGGCCCGTCGTGCCTTTCGCGGCGGGCGGCGGCGCGGCGGCGCTTCGCGGCCTTCGCGCGCAGCCTGTCCACTTCGCTCAGTGCGAGGAATGCCCGCACGCTCTCATCGTCGAGTCCGCCCAGGCGGATCTGTCGTGAAATGCGGTCGCGAATCAGCTCGATCGCCATGAGGAACGCGATGACCAGCAGCACCAAAACCGTCCATGCGCCTAGTACGAACGCCTTTTCGCTGTTCGTCAGAGAGAACACGATCGCCATGATCGCCGGTGCGGCAAGCCCTACGATGAGCGCGCCGCGGCGCAGCTTCGGGTATATCCGCGTGAATTCGGCGGCGCGCGATTCGATCTGCGAACGGTATTCGTCGCGGTCGGTCAACGCCTGCAGCGCCTGCGAGATCGAATATTCGCGCGCCGGAAGCCGCGATGGCTCGCCGGTCAGCAGATCGCCCTGTTCGATTTCGCGCGCGAACAGGCGATGCGTGTTCGCCATCAGCGGGCGCAGCAGCAGTCCGAGCGCGAACGACAGTACGGTGAATCCGAGCAGGTATGCCATTTCATGCGCCCAGGTGCCGCCGTAGAATCCCGCGATGGTCTCGCGCATCGCGTTGATGCCGTAGGTGAATGGGAAGAACGGCGACATGTCGCGGAAGAACGACGGCATCATTTCGATCGGATACATGCCGGTCGCGCCGGGGATCTGCACCATGATGAGCACCAGGCACAGCGCTTTGCCGACGTGCAGGAACGTGGTCGACAGCGCGTAGGCGATGCTCAGATACGCCAACGAGACGAGCACGCCGGTGAGTATGAACATCGGAGCGTTGACGGTCTGCACGCCGATGAACAGATCGCCGATGACGGCGATCGCGCCCTGCGCGGCGGCGATGATCGCCAGCAGGGCCCAGCGGCCCAGGTAGCCCTGTGTGACGGTGAATCCCTCGATGCCTTCGTCGTCGGTTTCGAGCCTCATCAGCACCATGAGCATGAACGCGCCCACCCACAGCGAGAGGTTCGTGAACAGCGGCGCCATGCCTGAGCCGTATGAATTGACGGGGTATACGGTTTCCGTGTCGATCACGGTGGGGGAGAGCATGAAATCGGCGATGCGGTCGACGTCGAGCGTGCCGTCGCCTCCGAACAGCGTCGACAGCTGATTCGAGATGGACAGTGCGCTGATGTCGGTGGAGATGGTGTCGATCCGTTGGGTGACGCCGTCCAACGCCGTCGCCGTGTTGGACAATGCGGTCGCCGCGCTTGCCGCGACGCTGTCGAGCTGGTCGAGTACGGCGTCGGCCTGGTCGATGAGCATGCCCTGCGAGGTGATGAATCCTGACAGGGTGCTTCCGGTCACGGCCAGGCCGTTGAGCGACGCGTTGATCTGCGGCAGCGCCTGGTCGCTGATGGCGTGCCGGGCGTCGTCGATGGAGGCCAGCGACTGCTGGGTGGCGGTGTTGATGCCGCCGGCCAGCGCGCTGGTGTCGTCGGCGGTCTGGGTGAGCCCGCTGTTGAGCTGCGTCAGGTCGTCGATGACGGTTCCCAGGGATTGGTTGATGTTCTGTATGGTATTGATGTCGTCGCCGATGATGTCGGCGATGGCGGGATTCTGCTTGGCCAATTCGTCGAGTTGGCCGATGATGCCGTCGGTGGCGGTGTTGATGCCCTGCAGATTGGCCAGTGCGCCGGATACGTGCCCGTTGGCGGTGATGATGGCGCTGCCGGCGTCGGCGATGCCGGTGGCCGCCTGCGCCGTGGATTGCGATATCAGCGACGAGCCGGCATCCAGGGAGGATGATGTATTGCGGATGAACGTGTCCAATCCGGTCCGCGCCGAATCGATGATGCCTGACATGTCGGCCAGGCCGCTGCTGGCGTCGGTGGCGACCTGACGCACGTTGCGCAATGTCTGGCGGGCCTGCTGCGTGGTGTCGGGCACGTCGCCCAGGTCGGCGGCCAATCCGTCGATGAGGTCGGTCGCGTCGGCGATGCCGTCGCCGACTTGTCGGAGGGCGTCCAGCGTCCGCCGCTGTTCTTCCGATGCGGCGCCGGAGAGGTCGGCGTTGGTCTGGTTGAACGCCTGCGATACGACTTCGCTGACGGTGGAGACGAAGGTGGAGTTCACTTCGCGTTCGACGGTGGATGCGGCGGTGTCGGTGACTTTCGGCGCGATCGGGCTGGCTTTCTCGTTCACGTAGTATTCCAGCGTCGGACGGTCGCCGTCGCCGGAAAGCATGCGCACGAGGTCGCCGCTGAAATCGGCCGGAATGATGATCGCCGCGTAGCTGTCGCCGGAGCGCACGTCTTCCATCGCCTGGTCGGAGGTGGTGAACGTCCAGCCGATGTCGTGGTTTTCGTGCAGCTGGTCCTCTATCTGGTCGCCGAGGTTCAGGGCTCCGAGCGGACCGTCGTCGACCCCCTTGTCGGCGTTGGCCACGGATACGCGCACTCCGCCGGTGTTGCCGTACGGGTCCCAGAATCCCAGGATGTTCACCCACGCGTAGAACGATGGCAGGACCATCAGTGCGATGATGATGACCCATGAGACGGGGACCCTCAGCAGTCGTAGTATGTCGCGGCGCAGGATTCTGCACACATTGGCCATGTGATTCCTCGATTATGCTCGGCACGGTGTGAATGGATCGGCATTGTGATGAATCCAGCCTAATACCCGCATTCGGACAAGAATTTGTCATGCTGTCAATATTGCGCGGACAGCATATGCATGGCCGTGGTATGGCGATATCGGGCAGGTTCCCGCATATGCCGCGGCATTACCCGTCGTGCTGGTAAGGTGGGGTGTCCACGGTGTGAATGCGCTGTGACCCCGAATGAAGGAGCGGTCATATGGCCGAAAAGACAGACAACGAAGCGACGTGCCCCCCGATGGCCGAACGATTCGGGCCGCCCTGGCCGGACGGTCAGCCGAACTCCGCGTCGCGTTCGGCGGCGGATCCATCTTCGGTCCAGTCCCCGGACGCCGCTTCCCGCGTCTCGCCGGATCCGCAGACCCCCGACGGCAATGATTCCGCCCAGTGGCGTTTCCCGCTGATCGCGCGCATCTACGGCGCGATCATCCTCATCGACGGCATCGCCACGCTGGTCTCGTCGGCGTTGAACGGCGTCCACGGGTTCACCGCGTTCATGCAGGGCCGTCTCGGCGACAACCCGCTGAATCTGACCGCCATCCTGACCGCGTTGCAGGTCGCCGTATACTTCCTGAACGCCATATATCTGATCGTGTTCGGCATCGCGCTGATCGGCAATCACCGCCGCAACACCGCCCGATGGGCATACCGGCTGATTCCGCTCACCCTTATGGGCGGCATGCTGTCGCTCGCGCTGAACGGCCTGGGCATGAACCTGATCGAACCGGCCATCCAGCTCGTCATCGTCATCGCATTGTCCATCACCGCCGATCCGACGCTGGCGCAGGAGCGTGCGCTGCATCGCGCGCTCAAACGCATGGACGAGCGCAGCGACTATGAGGCGGCGCTTTCCAAGGGAATGGCCGGCCGCGACATGAGCGGCAAAGGATACATCGAACTGGACGTGTTCAATGTGTTCTGGCTGTTCATGGTCGGATGCGTCTTCGGCCTCGTCATCGAAACCATCTACCATTTCATCGTCTACGGCGAATATCAGGATCGCGCCGGCCTGCTGTGGGGCCCGTTCTCGCCGATCTACGGCTGCGGCGCGGTCATCCTGACCGCCTGCCTCAACCGCCTGTGGCGCTCGCATTGGCTGCTGATCTTCTGCGCCAGCGCGATGATCGGCGGCGCGTTCGAATACTTCACCAGCTGGTTCATGGAAGTCGCGTTCGGCATCACCGCATGGGACTACACGGGGCAGTGGCTGTCCATCGACGGACGGACCTCCGGCAAATACATGTTCTTCTGGGGCGTGCTCGGCCTGGCATGGGTCAAGCTCATGCTGCCATGGCTGCTGCGTCTGATCCAGCGCATCCCGTGGAAGATCCGCTATTCGCTGACCGCCGTGTGCCTGGTGCTGATGCTGGTCGACGCGACGATGACCCTGATGGCGCTGGACGCATGGTATTCGCGCATGGCCGGCCTCGAGCCGGACTCACCGGTGATGTCGTTCTTCAACACGTATTTCAACGATGACTTCATGGCGGAACGTTTCCAGACGATGTCGCTGGATCCGGGCAAGGCCGGCCGCGCGTGACGTTCGGGACGGCCGCGCCCTGTGTTAGGAAACCGTTAACAATCCGTCTGCGGGCGTATGTGTTCCGTTAGGTTCGGGGCATGACTTCGCCCAGGGCCATATCATCAAGATGCTTATTGGAAATCGGTCCGTCCATGCCCGCGAACGCGGCGGCGGCCGGGCCGTGCATCTGATGATTGGAGAAGAGCAACATGCCTTGGTGGGTTGATGCCGCCTATGTTGTGGGCGTAGTGGCGCTGTTCATCGTCTTCGACCTGATTGCGAAGGCGGTGGATCGTCTATGACGGCTGTTTTCTGCGCCATCGGCGTCGTATTGGGAATCGCCGGTGTGGTGTATATGGGGGTCGCCCTGTGCCGCCCGGAGAAGTTCTGAGGGCTGGGGAAGAGTCTTAAGGTTCCGAAATGGTATATCTCTATGCTTTTATGGCGTTCGGTCTGATCGCCTTGATCCTGGCGGCCATATACCGGCCGCTGGGCGATTACATGTATCGCGTGTACACGACCGATAAGGATCTGTTCTTCGAAAAGTGGATCTATCGCATCATCGGCGTGGATTCCTCGAAGGGACAGTCCTGGAAGGCGTATTTCCGCGGAGTGCTCGGCTTCTCCGTGATGAGCCTGCTGGTCCTGTACCTGCTGCAGCGCGTGCAGTCCTGGCTGCCGTTCTCGCTGGGCTTCGACAACGTGCCGGCTCCGCTGGCGTTCAACACGGCTGCGTCCTTCGTGACGAACACGAACTGGCAGTCCTATTCGCCTGACCAGACGTTGGGCTATTCCGTCCAGATCGCAGGCCTGTGCGTGCAGAACTTCGTTTCCGCCGCGGTCGGCATCGCCGTATCCATCGCGCTGGTGCGCGGCTTCATGCTGCGCCGTTCCGACACGATCGGCAATTTCTGGGTCGACCTGGTCCGTGGCACGTTCCGCATCCTCATGCCTCTGGCCATCGTGATGGGCACCATCCTCATCGCGCTGGGCGTCGCACAGAACTTCTCGGGCTTCACCACCGTCACCACCGTGGCGGGCGGCGAACAGACCATCATGGGCGGCCCGGTGGCCTCCCAGGAGGTCATCAAGGAACTGGGCACCAACGGCGGCGGCTTCTTCAACGCCAATTCGTCCCATCCGTACGAGAACCCGAACATATGGACCAACCTCATCGAGATCCTGCTGATGCTGGCCATCCCCGTCGCGCTGACCCGCACGTTCGGCCGCATGATCGGCAACATCCGTCAGGGCTACGCGCTGCTCGGCGCCATGGTCGTCCTGTTCGGCATCTCCTTCTTCGCCGTCGTGAGCTTCGAATCCTTCATGGACGATCCGCTCACCTCCCTCACCGGAGGCTCCATGGAAGGCAAGGAGGATCGCTTCGGCATCGTCTGGTCCACGCTGTTCGGCACCACGTCCACAAGCACGTCCACCGGCGCGGTCAACTCCATGCATGATTCCTACACCGCGCTCGGCGGCATGATGTACATGTTCAACATGATGCTGGGCGAAGTCTCCCCGGGCGGCGTCGGCGCAGGCCTGTACGGCATCCTCGTCATGGCCGTCGTGGCCGTGTTCATCGCAGGCCTCATGGTCGGCCGCACGCCGGAATACCTCGGCAAGAAGATCGGCCCGCGCGAGATGAAGATGGCCTCGCTGTACTTCCTCGTCATGCCGGTCACCGTGGTGCTGTTCGTGGCTTTGAGCTTCGCCGTCCCGGGCATCCGCGAAGACACGTTCGCGGCCCTGAACAACAGCGGAAACCATGGTTTGTCCGAAGTGGTCTACGCGTTCGTGTCCGGCGCCAACAACAACGGCTCCGCATTCGCGGGCCTGTCCGCCGACACCCCGTGGTTCGACACGATGATCGGCCTGGCCATGCTCATCGGACGATTCCTGCCGATCATGCTGGTGCTGGGTCTGGCCGGCTCGCTGGCCAAGCAGGATGTGGTGCCGGAGACCGCCGGCACGATGAAGACCGACAACAAGCTGTTCGTTGGCCTGCTCGTTTTCGTCATTTTCATTATTTCCGCGCTGACGTTCTTCCCGACGCTTGCTCTGGGACCGTTGGCAGAAGGTTTGGTGGCATAACATGTCTTCCGCGACCGCAAACGACGTCATCAACGACGTGCGTACCAGCAACAACGCATCGTTGCCGGCGATGCTGGGCAAGAGTCTGCCGGCGGCGTTCAAGAAATTCAGTCCCGCCAAGATGCGGCACAACCCCGTCATGTTCGTGGTGTGGGTGGGCGCCGCGTTCCTGACGCTCCTCGGCGTGTTCCAGCTGTTCATTCCGGAACTGCGCGCGGGCGAACCGGTGTATTTCACCTGGATCATCGCCGTATGCCTGTGGGCCACGGTGCTGTTCGCGAACCTCGCCGAAGCCGTCGCCGAAGGGCGCGGCAAGGCCCAGGCCGACGCGCTGCGCAAGACCCGCACCGCCACGCCGGCCCACCTGGTCCACGGATACGATGAAAAAGGCGATCCCGACGCACGCTCGTCGTCCGTCGCCATCATCGAAGTCCCGTCCTCCGACCTCAAACTCGGCGACGTGGTCGTCGTCGAAGCCGGACAGCTCATCCCCGGCGACGGCGACATCATCTCCGGCATCGCCTCCGTGGACGAATCCGCCATCACCGGCGAATCCGCCCCGGTCATCCGCGAATCCGGCGGCGACCGCTCCGCGGTGACCGGCGGCACCCGCGTGCTGTCCGACCGCATCGTCGTGCGCATCACCCAGAAGCCGGGCGAATCCTTCGTCGACAAGATGATCGCGCTGGTCGAAGGCGCGAACCGTCAGAAGACCCCGAACGAAATCGCCCTCGACGTGCTGCTGAGCTCGCTGACCATCATCTTCCTGATCGTCGTGATGTGCCTCAACCCGCAGGCCGGCGCGGTCGGCACCTCCGTCAGCCTCACCGTGCTGGTGGCGCTGCTCGTCTGCCTGATCCCGACGACCATCGGCGCCCTGCTGAGCGCCATCGGCATCGCCGGCATGGACCGTCTGGTCCAGCGCAACGTGCTCGCCACGTCGGGCCGCGCCATCGAAGCGGCCGGCGACGTGACCACGCTGCTGCTCGACAAGACCGGCACCATCACGTACGGCAACCGTCAGGCATCCGAATTCCATGCGCTGCCGGGCATCGACCATGACGACATGGTCCGCGCCGCGGCGCTGAGCTCCCTGGCCGACTCCACGCCGGAAGGCCAGTCGATCATCGCCCTGGCCGAACGCGAAGGCCATCACTTCGACATGATGCCAGGGGCGGAAGCGGTGGAATTCACCGCCGAGACCCGCATGCCCGGCCTGGACCTGCCCAACGGCGACCGCATCCGCAAGGGCGCCACCTCCGCGGTGGAAGCCTGGATCGAACGCGAAGGCGGCGTCATGAGCATCGAAGTGCGCGACGCCCTGCATGACCGTGTCGACACCATCTCCGCGCAAGGCGGCACCCCGCTGGTCGTGGCCGAACAGCTGTCCTCCGGCGAAGTCAAGGTGCTGGGCGTCGTCCAGCTCAAGGACGTCGTCAAGGAAGGCCTGCGCGAACGCTTCGCCGACCTGCGCAGGATGGGCATCCGCACCGTCATGGTCACCGGCGACAACCCGCTGACCGCGAAGGCCATCGCGGAAGAGGCCGGCGTCGACGATTTCATCGCCGAAGCCAAGCCGGAAGACAAGCTCGCCTACATCAAGGCCGAACAGGCCAAGGGACAGCTGGTCGCCATGACCGGCGACGGCACGAACGACGCCCCCGCCCTGGCCCAGTCCGATGTCGGCGTCGCCATGAACTCCGGCACCGCCGCGGCGAAGGAAGCCGGCAACATGGTCGACCTCGACTCCGACCCGACCAAGCTGATCGACATCGTCCGCATCGGCAAGCAGCTGCTCATCACCCGCGGCGCGCTGACCACCTTCTCCATCGCCAACGACATCGCGAAGTACTTCGCGATCATCCCGGCCATGTTCATGGACAAGTTCCCCGGTCTTGCCACGCTGAACATCATGGGACTGCACAGTCCGTTGTCCGCGGTGCTGTCCGCCATCATCTTCAACGCCATCATCATCGTGATCCTGATCCCGCTGGCCCTCAAGGGCGTGCAGTACCGCGCCGAGTCCAGCGACAAGATCCTGTCCAGGAACCTGTCCGTGTACGGTCTGGGCGGCGTGGTCGCCCCGTTCATCGGCATCTGGATCATCGACCTGTTCGTGCGTCTGATTCCGGGATTCTAAGGAAATTAGGTAAGGGAAACGATTATGAAATCCGCATTGTCGTTGAATCTGCGCAGCTACTGGGCCGGCCTGAAGGCCGTGCTGGTCTGCACGCTCGCCGTGATCGTGTACACGGCGTTGATGACCGGCATCGGCGCTCTGGGATTCCCCGAGCAGGCCAACGGCTCGATGATCACGAACTCCGAAGGGCAGATCGTCGGATCGTCCCTGATCGGACAGTCCTTCTCCGACGCCGACGGCGAAGCCATCGACAAGTATTTCCAGCCCCGTCCGTCCGCCGCCGGCGACGGATACGACGCGGCGGCGTCCGGCGGCGCCAACAAGGGACATTCCGATGAGGAATATCTCAAGACCATCGAAGAACGTCGCGACGCCATCGCCGAACGCGAAGGCGTGGACGCGAAGCAGGTCCCCGCCGACGCGGCGACCGCCTCCTCCTCCGGACTGGATCCGCACATCAGTCCCGAATATGCGGCCATCCAGGTCGAGCGTGTGGCTGAAGCCCGTGGCATGGACGTCGAAGACGTCGAACAGCTTGTCAAGGAGCACACCACCGGCCGCGGTCTGGGCTTCATCGGAGAGCCCGTGGTCAACGTCGTCACCCTGAACCTGGCGTTGGACGACATGGAGTGAATCCGGACTCTGGGGGCGCATCGGATACGGTGCGCCTCAGATGTCATCAGGCCAAAAACTGGGATAATCCATAGGTGAAGGACATCCCGGACGGATGCGGCATCGTCGTGCGCGGCGGTGCCGCATCCGTATGGCACGCGGCCGCGGAATGCGTGGACATGCGCCGGAACATCGGAATGGAGGGAATATGGCGGTGGCGAAGCGGGGGACGCTGAGGGTTCTGCTCGGTGCGGCGCCCGGCGTGGGCAAGACGTACGCAATGCTGTCCGAAGGCAGACGGCTGGTCGAAGAGGGCAAGGACGTCGTCATCGCCCTGTTGGAGACCCATGGCCGCAAAGCCACGCAGAACGCCGCCAAAGGCCTGGAGACGGTGCCTCGGCGCTGCATGAAGTACCGCGGCATGTGGTTCAGCGAAATGGACCTGTTCGCCGTCATCGCGCGCCGTCCGCAGGTCGCCCTCGTCGACGAGCTGGCCCATACGAACATTCCCGGATGCACGCACGAAAAACGCTGGCAGGATGTGGTCGACCTGCTGGATGCGGGAATCGACGTCATCACCACCATCAACGTGCAGCATATCGAATCGTTGAACGACGTCGTGCGGTCCATCACGAACAGCGAACAGCGCGAAACCGTTCCCGACAAGGTGCTGCGTTCCGCCGACAGCATCGAATTGATCGACCTGCCGCCGAAGAACCTGCGCGAACGACTTTCCGCCGGCCTCATCTATTCGGCGGACCGCGTGGACGCCGCGTTGAGCAACTACTTCCGTGTGGGAAACCTGACCGCATTGCGCGAGCTGGCGTTGCTCTGGCTGGCGGGCAACGTCGACGAAGCGTTGCAGGAATACCGTAACGAACACCATATCAACGCGAAATGGGAGGCCCGCGAACGCGTCGTCGTCGCGCTGTCGGGCGGTCCTGAAGGCGAACAGCTCCTGCGGCGCGGCGCAAGGGTCGCCAGGGCGTCCGGCGGCGGCGATCTGATCGCGGTGCATGTCACGGCCGAGGACGGGCTGCATGGATCCAGCCCGGGGCTGCTGGTGCAGCAACGCGAACTCGTCGAAAAACTGGGCGGCACATACCATCAGATCGTCGGCGAAGACATCTCCGACGCGCTGATCTCCTTCGCCCGCGCCAACAACGCGACGCAGATCATCGTGGGCGTCTCCCGGCGCCCGCCCCTCGCCCGGTGGCTGGGCCGGCCGTCGTCTGCGAACGGCATCATCGCGAATTCAGGCGACATCGACGTGCACGTCGTCACCCACACGTTCGCGGCGAAAGGCATGCGCCTGCCGCGCATGAAACGCACCATGACGATACGCCGGCGCGTCGCGGGCTGCATATTCGCACTGCTGTCGGTGCCTCTTCTGGGCTGGCTGCTCATGCAATACAGCGGCGTGGACGCGTTGTCCCGCGATTCCCTGTTCTTCCAGCTGCTCGTCGTCATCGCCGCGCTGATCGGCGGCGTCTCGTCGGCCACGCTGTGCGCGTTGCTGAGCGGCCTGGTGCTCGACTACGTCTACATCCAGCCGGTGGGGTCGCTGCACATGCTCAGGGCGCAGGACGTGATGACCATCGTGCTGTACATCCTCATAGGCATCATCGTGTCCTTCGTCGTCGACCGGGCCGACGAGAAGGCGCGGCAGGCCCAACGCGCGACCGCGGAATCGGAAGTGCTCGCCAGCGTATCCGACGCGGTGCTGCGCAGCTCCAATCCGTTGCAGGCGATTCTTGACCGCACCCGCGAGGCGTTCGGCTTCACCTGCGTGCGCCTCACCCATGACGGCGTCGACGTCGCGGTCAGCGGCGTATGTCCCACCGGGGAGGAGCCGGACGTCATCGACCTTGACGCGGTCATCACGCCGCCGTCCGACGGCATCGATCAGAACGGCGAATCCCATGACGGGCAGGCCTCCGCCTCCCGTGATGCCGCATCCTCCGGAACGCCGCGGAAAACGGAGCCGATCCACCTTGAACTGTACGGCAGCGAAATCGACGCGGCCGACCAGCGGTTGCTGCAGGCCATCGTCTCCCAGGTGCAGACCGTGCTGGAACACGACGTGCTGCAGCGCAAGGCCGACGAAGTCAAGCCGCTGGCCGCCGCGGAGAAGCTGCGCACGGCCCTGCTCAACGCGGTCAGCCATGACCTGCGCCGTCCGCTGGCCTCCGCCACGGCTGCGGTGTCCGGCCTGAAACAGGTCGGCGACGCCCTCGGCCCAGAAGGCCGACGCGACCTGCTCGACGTCGCCGACGTCGGCCTGCGCGATCTGACCCGACTGGTCACCGACCTGCTCGACGTGTCCCGTCTGCACGAACGCGCGCTGCCGATATCGCTGGTGGCGGCCGACGTGGCGGAAGCCGTGATGCAGACGCTGGACGAGCTGCATGCCGGACCGAATTCCATCAACCTTGACCTGCCCGTGGACCTGCCGCTGGCGGTCGCCGACCCGCCGTTGCTGCGTCGCGCGATACACAATGTGCTTGCCAACGCGCAACGCTACAATCCGCCGGACCATCGCATCCGCATCGCGGTCTCCACGTTCCGTTCCGTCGTGCAGATCCGCGTCGTGGACTACGGCCCGGGCGTGCCCGACGACCGCAAGGACGAGCTGTTCGCGCCGTTCCACCGTCTGGGCGACACGGACAACACCACGGGCCTCGGCCTGGGAATGGCGCTGTCGAAGGGATTCATCGAATCGATGGGCGGTGCCATCGACGCGGAGGACACTCCGGGCGGCGGCCTGACCATGGTGATCACGCTGCGTGCGGCGGACGAGCGTTATACGATCGGGGAGCCGTTGTCCGAAGAGGACGCGCGCGCCTGCGCCACCGCATTGGACTCGGACATGTGGGACGTGACCGCCGCAGTCAGCGGCGTGATGCTGCCCCTGAGCGTGGACGAATCGCGTGACGGCGAATTGGGGCGCTTCGCCGACGCCGAATCCGATATCGCGGTCGCCGATGACACGGCCGCCGCGGACGAGCATACCGACGTCGCCGACGTGACGGCTGCTGAGAGGGGAGAATAGACGCATGAAAATCCTGATTGCCGATGATGACCCGCAGTTCCTGAAGGCGTTGCGTATCACTCTGCGCTCGCAGGGCTACGAGATCGTGACCGCATCGGATGGCGTGCAGTGCATTTCGGCGGCGGTGGAGCATCATCCCGATCTGATGGTGTTGGATCTGGGCATGCCGAAAATGGACGGCATGGGCGTGATCCAGGGCGTGCGCGGCTGGACGGACGCGCCCATCCTGGTGGTGTCGGGGCGCACCGATGCGCGCGAGAAGGTCGCGGCCCTGGACGCCGGCGCCGACGATTATGTGACCAAACCGGTGTCGATCGACGAGCTGCTGGCGCGTATCCGTGCGCTGGCCCGCCGTATCCCGCAGGAGACGGAGACTCCGATGGTCTCGTTCGGGAACGTGACCGTCGACCTGTCCGCGCATGCCGTGTTCCGCGTGTACCACGGGCGGAAGGTGCGTGTGCGCCTGACGCCGACGGAGTGGAAGGTTCTGGAGATCCTGGTGCGCAACGCCGGGCGGCTCGTGACCCGTAAGGATCTGTTGACCGGCATTTGGGGCGCGGAGCACGTGAACGACTCCGGCTATCTGCGGCTGTATGTCTCGCAGCTGCGCAAGAAGATAGAGGACGACCCGTCGCATCCGAAGTATCTGAAAACGGAGCAGGGCATGGGGTACCGTCTGGACCTGCCGTCTGCGGGCGGCGGCGAATAGGAATAGGTCTTCCGGGCGGGCGGAGGCGTCCGTCCGGAACCTGCGTCTAATCCGTTCGGAACCTGCATCTGCGGGCGGGGTCTGCGCCTGCGGGTGGGGTCCGGTACCGGATTCAGGCCGCGAGGTTTTGCGCAAGCTGACGGATCTTGTCCGGCTGGTGGCCGCTCCATGATGCGTTCGGGGAGATGACGACAGGAATCTGCTTGAATCCAGCGTCCTTGATCTGCTCGAAGGTGGACGGGTTCTGCGTCAGGTCGACGGCGACATATCGCACGCCCAAACGGGTGAGTTCCTGTTCGGTGGCTTCGCACTGTGGATTGCTGGGATTCGTGAAGACCGTGACCGTCATCGGGCATCCTCCTTAAAGCGCGTAGTCGATATGCGGTTGTCAGTCGGCGTGGGCGTAAAATCCGCTCCCTCTAGTGTACCCACTGTTTGTAGTGGTGTGTCGTAGGGCTATTCACTAGATGTAGTGTTCGACACGCCTCGAATTCAAGCTATTCGAACACATGTTCGACCATTCTAGCACCTTTGCGGACCGTCCGGATGTGACCTAAACCACATCCTTCGTCTCACCTGTCGGTCAGTCTTCTCCCCCCCCCCCCCCCCCCCCCCCCCCCCCTC
>NZ_JBKEUV010000003.1:0-244799 GCF_056356755.1 Bifidobacterium sp. LH_449 | reverse complement strand
GGCGTCGTCGATGGCGGTATTAACGGTCAAATCGTTAATACCACCCCGACACGCTTACTCCCGTAAGGGCTGAGGGGTAACATTAGACCCACATTTTGTTACTTACGCCGCTTGCGCTGGCTTCCGGCGCGTTCATTCTCGGCGCCGCCGAATTCGTGATGATGGGCATCCTGCCGCAGACCGCGGCGGCGATGAACGTCGACATCCCCACCGCAGGCAACTTCATCTCCGCCTACGCGATCGGCGTGTGCTTCGGCACGCTGATGCTGGTGTTCGGCCGTAAAGTGCCGCCGCGCAATCTGATCGTGCTGTTCATGGTCATCGCATTGGCCGGCAATCTGCTGAGCGCCGTCTCCGTGAACGCTCCGATGCTGATCGCGGCCCGTTTCATCTCGGGCCTGCCGCACGGCGCGTTCTTCGGCACGGCCACGCTGATCGCCAAAGTGCTTGCGGAACGCGGCAAGGAGGCGCAGGCCGTTTCGATGATGGTGACCGGCCAGACGGTCGCCAACATGCTGGGCGTTCCCGCCGGCACGCTGATGGCCGAATTCATGTCGTGGCGTCTCGCGTTCGGCATTCTCGCCGTCTGGGCCGCGATGACCGTGGTGCTGGTGCTGGCTTGGATCCCACGCGTGGAACCGATCAAGGACGCCGGCCTGGCCGGCCAGTTCCGTTTCCTCACCAAGCCCGGCCCGTGGATGATCCTTCTTGCCGTGTTCACCGGCAATACCGGCATTTTCTGCTGGTGGAGCTATGTGTCGCCGTGGCTGCAGAAAACGGGCGGCTGGTCCTCCGGCATCGTGCCGCTGCTGATGATGCTCGCCGGATTCGGCATGGTCGTCGGCGGCATCATCGGCGGTAAGATCACCGACCGTTGGCGTCACGCCGGCACCGCCGCGATCGGCCAGGCCGTGGCCTGCGTCGGCCTATTGCTGGTGTTCCTGGTTCCGGGCAATCATGTGACCACCGGCATTCTGACGTTCTGGATCGCGTTCGGCCTGTTCTTCATTTCCGCGCCGCAGCAGCTGCTGATGGTCGAGGCCGGCCAGGGCGGCGGCGAACTGATCGCCGGCGCCGCCGTGCAGGTCGCCTTCAATTTCGGCAATGCGGTCGGCTCGGCGGCCGGCGGCGCCATACTGACGGCATCGGCGATGAACTATCAATACACCGGCCTTGCCGGCGTGCCGTTCGCGCTTGTCGCCGTCATGCTGCTAGTGGTTTTCTCGCTGCGTTACGAAAAGCATGTCAGCGCCGCGGACCGGCTGCAGCGCGTTGAAGTCTGACGCGGCCATGTGAGGCCGCGCGCCTGCCGCACGTCCTACACTGGATGGTGACTTCGCTTTGACGGCGATCCGCCTTAGGTGTAGGGAGATGCGATGAGCGACGACGCGATGCAACGAGCCGGTGCGGCGCGACAGGACGCCCCGGCGTGGGATGCGCAGGGGTTTTTGCGCGGTCTTGATGCGATTTTCGATGCGCATGAGGGCGGGACCAAGGCCGAGCCTTACCTGCTGCAGGCATTGACCGATGCCGAGAACGCCGGGGACGACGCCGGACAGCTTACGGTGTTGAACGAGATCATGGGGTTCTACCGTTCGCAGGGACGCCATGACGACAATCAGTGGATGATCCAGCGTGCGATGGAATTGGGCTTGCGCATGCGCATCCAAGGCACCGAGGCTTGGGCGACGACGCTGATCAACGCGGCGACGAGCATGCGCGCCGCGCAACGTTACGATCAGGCCGCCGACCTGTACGACATGGCGCTGGCTGAGGCGTCGCGCTGCTTCTCCCCCACCGACCGCCGCCTTGCGGCGCTGCACAACAACATCTCCATGCTGTACAGCGAAACAGGCCGCCTTGATAGGGCCGACCAGGAATTGCGCGCAGCGTTGGACATTCTGCAGCGTTCCAGCGTGGATACCTCGACCGATATCGACGTCGCTTCCACGCATACGAATCTTGCGCTGGTACTGCTGGGAGAAGCGCAGGCGGCGTCCAACAGGAATGCCGACGCCTCCGATGACGGCGCTTCCGATGATGACGCCTCCAATGTTTCCGCCCCGCGATTGCTGCAGGAGGCCCGCGATCATGCGCAGGCCGCGCTTGATGTTTACAAGGCCGGTCATTTGGAGAACAACAGCCATTACGCGTCCGCGTTGGCCGGTTTTGCGCAGGTGAGCTTCGCCGGCGGCGATTTCGCCGCCGCAGTGAGCGGGTACCGCCGTTCTTTGGCGGTGATCGAGGATTGCTACGGCAAGGACAGCGATTATTGGAAGATCACCGACGCGAATCTGCGGCAGGTATTGGACATCGCCGACACGCATGGCGTTCGGATCGATCCGGTTGCCGGTGCCGTTGCCGCCGCCGGCAACGCTTCCGTCGCCACCAACTCCGCCGCCGGCGACGCTGCAGGCGCCGCGGTCGCGACGGAGACTCCGTCCGATATCGGCGGCATGCAGCTGGCGCGCGAATATTGGAAGACCTACGGCAGACCGCTGATCGCCGACAGATACGCCGCCTATCAGGGCCGCATCGCCGCCGGACTGGTCGGGCACGGTTCGGAATGCTACGGTTTTGACGACGCGTTGTCGCGTGATCACGATTTCGGCCCCGGCTTCTGCCTGTGGCTGACCGACGAGGATTACGACGTGATCGGCGAACGGCTGCAGGCCGACTATGACGCGCTGCCGCAGCAGTTCATGGGATTCGGACCGCGTGAGACGACGCCGCGCGCACAGGGCGCGGGCAGGCGCGTCGGCGTGTTCCGCATCGGCGACTTCTTCGAACGCATCACCGGCTACGCGCAGGCGCCGTCCGAGGACGCCCCTCACGCATGGCTGATGCTGGATGAGCCGACGTTGGCGGCCGCTACGAACGGGCAGGTGTTCGCCGACCCGTTGGGCGCGTTTTCCAAAACCCGTCAGGGCTTCAAACTGATGCCCGACGATGTGAGACTGTCGCTGATTTCACGCCGTTTGGGCATGATCGCACAGGCCGGACAATACAATCTGCCGCGCATGCTGGCCCGCGGGGACGGCGCCGCTTCGATGGAAAGCATCCACGAATTCGCCAACGCCGTCTGTTCGCTGGTTTTCCTGATCAATACGCCGATCTGTGCCGGTTATATGCCGTATTACAAGTGGCGTTTCGCCGCGTTGCGCGCATTGAGCGCCCGCATGGCATGCCGCCTGCCGGATGTGTGCTCGCCGCTGGAGGAGATGCTGCGTCTGTCGTCCGCCGCCTGTTTCGGCGGCGCCGGCTTCGGCGAGGGCGGCAAGGGCGCGCAGCCCGCCGTCGATCGCATCAGTGAAATTGTCGATACGGTCTGCGCCGATATCGTCGCGGAATTGCGGCGCGAAGGCTTGACGTCTTCCGACGAAACGTTCCTGGAATGGCAGCGTCCTTTTGTCGAGGCTCATATTCACAGCGACTCGCCCCTGCTGCATAGTCTGTGAAATACCGGATGACGCAATCATGGAACATCCCGTGAAACACACGTGGCACAACCTGTGAAACGACAGCGAATCGCATCCGCATTTCACGATACAGGAAAATCGTACGAAGGGATCACAAATGGACCGCAGCGATCAGAACGCTCTCGATGGCGGAGCGAACGCCGATCAGAACAGACGGGAATTGATCGAGCGGATCGTCGGCTTGGAATGGAATCAGTTTCAGGACACCACCAATGAAGGCGGCCGCGCATCCTGCCAGGGCAACTGGCCGACGTTCCGCCAGATGCGCGCCAGCCAGTTCATGACATGGCCTCCGCGACTGCTGGAAAGCTATCGTGACGATCTTGAACGGGCGGACAAGGTAGGCCGCAATCTGGTCACGGAGAAATACGGCCGCATGATGGAATCGACCGTGCCGGAGGATTTCCGGCGCAATATCGAGCCGTATATCCCGCGGCTCGCCGATGAGCGCATCGCCCGCCAGGAGAAGGTGATCGCCACGCAGGTGGCTTGGGCGAAGGATTTCCGCGGACGATACCCGAAGCTGGGCATGGCGATGCGCGTGCTGACCACCGCCGAGGACACGCCGGAGGATACGTCGTTCGAAACGTATCTGCGCGGCGAATTGGGTACGTATTCCGATGAGACGTTCGCGCTGTATGAGCGGATGGTGGAGGACCTTGCCGACGCCGGCCGTAACCTCACCGAGGAGACGATTCGCAACACCGTGCTGCTGGGCGGCTTTTCCGGTCTTGAGGAGGCCGAGGCCATGCAGGCCGCATAGCCCCGGCCTCGTTCCGGCCGCCGCCCGGCGGCGGCACGTTACGGAAGTCACATGGCCGTTCCGTCTGCGGGCTCGCCGTTACGGCGTTGACGTCGGTTGTTCACGGCTTTGACGACGCCCCATGTCACTGCGACCAGAAGCAGGAGCAGACCGATTCCGCCGCAGATGACCGCGGTCAGCAGCCGCGGCGTGATGCGGACGAGGATGTCGGTGGGAAGCCAGACGCCGAGCAGCATCGTACCGACTCCGATGACGAACAGCAGGACACCCAGCACGATGGTCATGACGCTGGGGCCGGTCGGCCGGATGATGGGCCGTTCCTGGGGCGTGTCCCGAGATACCTGCACGTATGGCTGCGTCCACGGTTGTGCGGCCGGAGCGGCCGTCGCCGTCTGCGGCGCCTGCGGCGTCTGCGGAGTCCTCGGTGGTTCGGTGCTGTATAACGGCACCTGGTTGCCGGGGACGCCGCCGCATTGCGTCATCTGCACGATGGGCTGGTCCAGGACGGCCGTGGAATCCTCCTGCCCGGCTTCACGCCTTTCGTCCGACGATACGGCCGCGATGCGGCCGGATTGCGCTTCGGGCGCCGGAATCGTCGTCGTGGGTGCGTCCTGTTCCTTGACCGTCGGCAACGCCACGGTGGGGACATCATGCCCCTCCGTCGACTCCACTGCGATGACCGTGGTCGGCTCCATATCGTCGTCACAGGCCGCCACCGCCTGCAACCGCTGGGTCAGTGTTTCGTCGGAGACCGGCATCTCCTTGGTTTCGTCACTCATGATCGGACTCCTTGGGTTTGGCCTCGCTCCCCGTCGCGGCTGCGGCGCCGCCGGCCGAAGGCAATGTGTTCTGGGATTCGTATTGCACGATGACCTGTGCGTCGACCGTTCCCGGCACGTTGATGTACAGTTCCGGGGCCGCGGCGTCCGCGAAGGACGCGTGGCACGGCCAGTAGTCGTCGTTGGGCAGCCCGACCGTCCCGTCTTCGGGGACTTCGTCACGGAGGTATGCATCATCGCCGACGCCGAGGGTGCTGCATACGTCATCGGCTGCTCGCGGGCCGAATCCGTACTGTGAATCAGGCAACAGGTATATGCCTCCGTATGGGGTGACGACCGAATACCGACCCGTCCCGAAGACGTCAGAGCCGGTCCAGTCGTTGAGCGTCCATCCGCAGCCGTCCGGCAGCGTGACGTATACGCGGGCCCCTTCGGCGGACAGGTTCAGCGTTCCCGCCGGACAGGAGCTCTCCACCTCGGTGCCGTCGTTCAATCGACCGGTATGGGTGCCGTTCTCGGCCGCATAGTCGGTCAGGTCGATGTGCACGGTGCTGTCGGCGTAATCATCGCCCTCGAATACCATGCCGCGCGAATACGCGCGCATCTGCTCCGGGGATGAGCCGAGTACACGCAGACCGTCGACTTCGACAGTGTCGTACCCGATGGTGTCACGATGCATCTCATTCAGCACCGAGGAGTATGACAGCGAAGCGAACAGCATGCATCCGATGAGGATGACCGTGCACCAGGCCAAAGGCGTCAGGCCGCCGGCACGGCGGCCGATCGCCCCCAGCCCGATGATCAGCACGCCCAGCGCCGCACAGACAAGGCCCGACCAGATGGACCATCCCTGCAACACCTCCGCCGTCGTGTCCAAGGAGTCGCCGCCCAGCACCAGCGCCCCTGCAACCAGCAGGATCGACCCCAATGCGGACAACACGATCACCGGTCCCGCAGGCTTACGGCGGACCCGCTTGGGCCGCGGCACCGGTTGCGGAGCGCGGTATGCGGACGTCATCGCCGCGGACTGTGCCGGAGACGGCGCGGGCCCCGGCATTGCCGGAGGCGTCATCGGCTCGGGCCGACATGCCGAATCGAACGTGTTTGAGGGGACTTCCTGCCGTTCGGACATGGTCGACGACGGCATCGGATCGGATGCAGACGCTGGCGCCTGCATGGAGGACGGTCGTGGCGCGTCCTGCGGCATCGGCGCTGCGTATGTGGGCCCCGTCGCATACGGCATCGACGGCGCTTCAGGCACCGGAGCCCCTCCTGCCCGATAGGGGGACGGCATCGATTGTCCCCCGCGATTCGCGGCATACCTCGACGCGGCGCGCGACCCGTTCTCGATCACCAGCCACAGCAGAAACACCGCGGCCGCGAAGGCGATCCATCCCGCGCCGGGAATCAGCAAGGCGCAGATCACGCACAGGAAGACGCCGATCATGCTCCAATCCCATCGTCCGGCCACCAATTCCTCCGCCAGGATGCGGTCATCATATTCATCCGGCAGGAACGCCCACGCCAAACCGTAGAAGGCGGCGCCGGCGCCGAACAGCAGAACCGAAGCCACCATCAGCGAGCGCACCAATACAGGACTCCAGCCAAGACGTTGGGCCAATCCTGCGCATACGCCGCCGATCCAGCGGCTATTGCCGCGTTTCAATCCGCTTTTGCGAATCCAACGGAAGAACCGCTGCGAAGCGGGCTCTTTTGCGACACCCCACTGCGGGGCGTCGCGGGGGACGTCATCATACGGGGCATTGCCGCGGGGCATGTTGCCGTACGGCATGTCATTATGCGATGCGCCATTGCGCGACGCGGCATTGTATGGCGTCTCGCCGTAGGGCGCGGCATTGTACGGCGCGTTGTTATGCGACGGCCCGTCCTGCGACGGCCCGTCCTGCGGCGCCCCGTCGTGCGGCACATCATCGTATCGCGTGTAGTCATCGCGCCTGTCGGCGTGGAAATCATCATATTTGTCGTTCATGCTTTCATTACAGCAGTCATGCGGCTTCGAACGTCCCGGAAAACACCCTGAATATACCCTGAATTCAACCGTGCGTCCCGTGTATCCCCCTGAATGCACGGCACAATGGAATCATGACCGATCACAACCTGCCGCCGATACGTCCTGCACGGCTTCCACTGATGCGCCCGAAACGTGGCCGGTGGCTGGCCGGCGTGTGCAAAGGCGTCGCCCTGCATCTTGGCGTCAGCGTAGGCCTTGTGCGAGCGTTGTTCGCGCTTTCGACGATGTGCTTCGGCGCTGGCGCGGTCGCCTACATCATGCTGTGGATGCTGGTGCCGACCGGCGACCCCTATGCCGAGGCCGCGAGGCAGGCGTATTTGCGGGACGCCGCCACCGCTCCCCTGTCGCATGGCAACATGCCGACGCATGACGCGAAGGGCGTCGTCGACGAGGATGCCGCCGAAGACGCGACGTCGTCCGGCGAAAGCCTTGCCGAAACGCTGCGGCACGCGTCAAAACCCGCTTTGACGGCATTGGCCGGCATTCTGATGATATCGCTCGGCCTGCTGCTGACGGCCGCCAACGTCGACCAGTCATTGATCGTTCCGGCATTGCTTACCGGCGGCGGCATCGCCATCTCCTGGCTGCGATACAACGCGAAGGACGGCCAATTATGGACGATGCTCGGCGGTGTGGCCATGATCTTCCTCGCCTTCGTGCTGCTGATCGCCGGTATGCCGTATTCGGAATACGGCGCTTCCGCCGGCCGCACCATCGTCGCGGGATTCGTGCTGCTGGCCGGTACGGTACTGACCGTCGTCCCTTGGATCGCGTCGCTGATTCGCGACGTCGGCACCGAGCGGGCGTTGAAGGAACGCGAGGAGGAGCGCGCCGACATGACGGCGCACCTGCATGACGGCGTGCTGCAGACGCTGGCGCTGATCCAATTGCATGCCGACGACGCGCAGACGGTGTTCACACTGGCCAGATCGCAGGAACGTGAGCTGCGCGAATGGCTGTATCAGGAGCGCACCACGTCGGACCGTTCCGTCAAGGCCGGGCTTAAGCAGATCGCCGCGCAGGTGGAGGACGATCATGGCAGGCCGATCGAAGTGGTCACCGTCGGCGACGCGCATCCGAGCGCGCAGACCGACGCGCTGCTGGACGCCACAAGGCAGGCTCTGGTCAATGCGGTCACCCATGGCGGGGAGCCGATCTCCGTGTATTGCGAGGCGAATGGCGGCACCGTCGATATTTTCGTACGCGATCATGGCGTGGGATTCGACGTCGACGCCATTCCTCAAGGCAGGCTTGGCATCAGGGAATCCATTATCGGCCGCATCCAGCGCCGAGGCGGTACAGTGGAAATCGTGTCACGCCCCAATTGGGGCACTGAGGTGCGCATGCACATGCCGATCGGCAATGCCGGGCAGCATGAGAACGCGCAGAACAAGGAGGCCAGGCGGAACATGGCCAGGCAAGGCGGTGCAATGCAGAACGGCACGGCGCGCAACAGGGAGGCTGTACAGTGAGCGAAACCGAAGAGAAGCCCGTACGCATCGCGGTGGTGGACGATCATGAAATGTTCCGCGCCGGCGTCATCGCCACATTGCAGCCGTATTTCGACATCGTCGGGCAGGCGCCCGATGTGGAGGGATCGGTGGCTATGATCGCGCACACCAAGCCCGACGTCGTGTTGCTGGACGTGCATGTGCCGGGCGGCGAAGGCGGTGGAGGCGCGGAAATCCTCACCAAGGCGAAACGGTATTCGCCCGACTCGGTGTTCCTGGCATTGTCGGTATCCGATTCCCCGCAGGACGTGGGCTCCGTGATCCGCGCCGGCGCGCGAGGGTACGTCACCAAGACCATTTCCGGCAACGATCTGATCGCATCGATCAAGCAGGTGCATGAAGGCTATGCCGTGTTTTCGCCGAAGCTGGCCGGATTCGTGCTTTCCGTGTTCCAAGGCGCGCCCACGGCGGCGAATTCGACTGGGGCCTCGACCGCCGGCAGCGCGTATGGCGACGCCGCGGCGCAGTCCGGCCCCCTGCACGACGAGGAATTGGACCGGCTGTCGGCGCGCGAGCAGGAGGTCATGCGGCTTATCGCACGCGGCTACACCTACAAGGAGGTCGCCGCCGAATTGTTCATCTCCGTCAAAACCGTGGAGACGCATGTCAGCTCGGTGCTGCGAAAACTGCAGTTGTCGAACCGCACCGAATTGACGCGATGGGCCACCGACAGGCGCATCGTGTGAACATCCTCGTCTGACGCCGGCAACTACAACGAAGGCCCCAGGTCATGGAGGACCGGGGCCTTCGTCATGGTATCTTCGAATTCAGGACATCATTCGACGCATTCGATGGCCATCAACGCGACTTGCGACGCAAAGACGCAAGCAAACCGGCAGCCGCCACAAGGACGGTCATGGCACCGAACACATACGAAGTCGAGGAACCCGTGGACGACAATTCGTCGTCACGATGCTGAGTCCCCGCCATGGAGCCCGCATCATCGACGCTATCATCAGCATGGCTGCCGTCACCGTCTTGATTCCCGTCATCCGGTTGACACGCCACAATCTCGTCGAAAGGCGCATCAATGGACTTGGCGCCCCAGAACGCCGCACGGCCAGTCGTGCCCGACGCATCCGGACCGGCATCGAGGAACATGTCGCCGCCGACGCCTGTGAAGAACATCGCATAATCACCGGTTTCCGTAGTCTGAGTGCCCAGCGTGGCCCGATAGTCGCCATGCAGATACACACCGTCCTCAGACGAATCGACATGCAGGCTCACAGCGCTGCCGTCGACGCTCCAAGTACCGGTTGCCGCCCCGGACAGCGTACCATCGACATTCAAAGACACTTTTCTCGACTGATAGATGGCATCGCTGGTTTCGCCTCCACCCGCATAGAAGGCGACGGGATTATGCACGACGAACTCATATTCGCCTGCCACCTGTTCGGATGTATACGATTCCTGCTGCCTGATCGCCCCGGACTTCTCGTACGGCGCCATCACCAGCCAACCGTCCGGAGAGACGACCATCGGCTGCACTCGAACCTCATGCTCCTCCAGATTGCCTTCCGTCCGGACGAAACGCGTATGGAACACGTTGTAGACGCTGCCATCATCGTCGGTCAGGACGGCATTGCCGCCCTGCGCGGTCTTGATGTTCTCGGAACCGGTCTGATTGTACGAGCTCAGAAGTCGCAGGCCACGATTGAAGGCCTTGTCATCCGTCACTTTTTGCGTATATACGGCGGAATTGCCGTTTTGGTCGACATACGGTCCATAGACATGCTTCGAACGGAACTCACGCATCTGGTATCCGCCGGTCTGCTGCAATCCGCCGTACGACAGAATCATGTACCAATAGTCTCCCTGCCTGGTCAGGGCGACGCCTTCACCGGAATTGCCGTAGCCGCCAGCCAGCTTGTGCCCGTAGTATGCGTCGGACACGTTTGCTTCCGTGGCGTACGTGGTGGAATAATCACGCAAGCCCGTGTCCTTGTCGAGTTTAATCATCCAAATGCCACCGAACCACGAACCGAAGGCCATCCACATATCACCGTTCTCATCGGTTTTGACACTAGCGTCAATCGCGTTGATGCCCGTGTCCTCCAATGAATCATACCGGCTCAAATCGGCATTCTCGCCCAGAACCTTGTACACATCCGTCTGATCGGCATTACCCGTATTAAAGCCGGAATACACGACCGGCCCCATATACGTCCAATCGCCTTCGATGTCGTCAGCGGTGAGCAGTACGATAACGGTCTTCTGATACGGGAAGCCGCCGCCATTAAGACTCAGATACATGCACCACTTACCCATGACGTCATTCCAGACCACTTCCGGAGCCCACATGTTGCCGGCAATGTCCGGATTGGTATCCTGCTTCGGCCACGCATTCCAGGCGTCACCGAGCACGGTTTCGTAATCGGTGACGAGATTGTTGGAAAAATACTCCCAATGCTGAAGATCGGTGCTGCGCGCGAATGCCCTATGCGAGCCGAAAACATAATATTTGCCGTTAGCTTTCACGATGCCCGGGTCATGTGAAGTGACACGCGCATGAGTGGCGTCGTCCCCCGCGGACTGCGGCTGAACAAGAACAGCGATCGTCTTCACCACCGGCTGCTTGAACGATTGGGACGTCACCGTAGCTGTCAGCGTCACGGTCAGCGCCTGTCCGCAGGACGGGCGCGTCACTTCGGTAGCGTAGCGGGTGGCGCCTTCATCCAGCGGGAGAATACGGATCGACGATTCATCGGAAGACTTCCAAACGATATCGCCGGTCACATGATAGGAATCCACAGTGACCTGCGCAGGCAGCAACAGGCTGCCGCGAACGTCATCGGGATCGTCGACGACCACATTTGCCGCGACCAATTCGCGAAGCTCGTTCTCGTCGATATCCTTCGGCACGTTTACAGTGAATTCCTTCACCACCTGCACACGATTGCCGTCGGCATCCACATGGGTCAGCGTGGCTGTCAACGTCACCGAAGCATCCTGCTTGCCGGGGGTGACCGTCGCCTTCCCGGATCCGCCATCGATGGCGATCACCGCATCATCGGAAGACGACCATGAAACCGCGGCGTTCTGCGTGGCCGTCGACACGGAAAAGTCCTCAACCGCCGAAGACGGCACGTCCATCGCATCCGCTTGCTTCTGCAGCAAATCCGCAGTGTCGTCATCCGTCAGCATGTCGGCGACCTGTTCCTGCGTCATTGCGCCGTCATATACGGAGAACGATTGAACCGCTCCATGATACAGGGCATCGCCCACGCCCGGATATCGCGATTCGCCAATCACATTATGGGTGTTGTCCAAGAACATCGAAGGGTTGGCAGTCACTTTGCTGCTACCGACGACACGGCCATTGATGTAGATCACAGCCTCATTAGTCCGTCCGTCAATGGTCGCCGTAACCGTTTGGAAATCTTCCATCGATACGTTCTCACTCGCCGCGAAGTAGGTCTCGCCGTCACCGTTTGCTTTCGACGTGATGGAGGAATACAACGAGGTGTGCGTCGACAACGCCCAGCTTCCCTTGGCGGTTTGCCCCGTTCCGCCCAATGACCATAAGTAGGTCCAGCGCGCATCCGAACTGTTGAACTGATCGTTCTTCACACGCACGCTGACGGTAACGGATTCCCTTCCCTGCAGAATATCATCAGGCAGTTCCACATAGCTGCTGCCGTCCATTTGCAATGCGCCATCTTCGAAATCACCTGCGCTCGGGTTTCCGTCGACGTCCACGATCGCGGCAGCTCCGAATTGGGACTCAGGCACCGTATTCTCAACGGCTTGCGTACCATCAGGAACCGAACCGAAATCATAATCGACCACAGGAGTAATGACAGGCATCGCCTCTTGCGCCGTCGCAATGGTGGAGCCGCCGATTCCCATGGCCATGACCATCGACGCTGAAACCGACACGGCCAGCAAACGACGGAAAGTACGGTTTCCTGTTTTCTGCTTGGATTTATATCGTTGTAAATCTGGCATAGCCTACTGCTCTTTCGCTATACATACATTGCATTCATATCGATCTTCTGCCCTCGAATACAGCACCGGCGCTGCACTCCAATAATATAATCCGTGCTTACATCGTTGTAAAGCCGAATAACCGTGTAACAAGACAAGCGTCCGAAAAAAAAAGTTACATACAGACGCGCCATCATCGGAACACATTGCGCACATGCAGACAAGCCCCAAGGAAATACCACGCACGCCCACATCTACCAGACGCACACGGGCAAACACCGATGAGGAACGCAAGATCCAGACGTCGCAGACCGACGCGCAAAGACCACACCAAGACAATCGGGGCTTGCGGCCGAACAGCGCCGCAAGCCCCGATCCAATCACCCGGTGGACCGTCGATGCGTCAGGCGGTGCGGAATCCGTTCGGGTTCTTCGTCTGCCAGTTGATCGACGAGGCCGCCATATCGTCCATCGTCAGCTCGGCCTTCCATTCCAGCTCGCGCTCGGCCTTCGACGCGTCCGCATAGCAGGCGTCGATGTCGCCGGGGCGACGCGGCTTGATCGAGAACGGGATCGTGTGGCCGGCGGCCTTCTCATAGGCCTTGATGACTTCCAGCACGGAATAGCCGTGGCCGGTGCCCAGATTGTAGGTGTATACGCCCGGGTCGTCGATATGGTCGACGACGGCGACGTGGCCGCGGGCCAGATCGACGACGTGGATGTAGTCGCGCACGCCGGTGCCGTCCGGAGTGTCGTAATCGTCGCCGAACACCTGCACTTCCTTGAGCTCGCCAAGCGCGACCTTCGCGATGTACGGGGTGAGGTTCGCCGGAATGCCCTTCGGGTCCTCGCCCAGCAGGCCCGACTCGTGGGCGCCGACCGGGTTGAAGTAGCGCAGAATGACCACGGTCCAGGAGTCGTCGGATACGACGACGTCGCGCAGCATCTGCTCCTGGAACAGCTTGGACGTGCCGTACGGGTTCGTGGTGCCGCCGACGGGAGTCTCTTCGGTGATCGGCAGCTCTTCCGGCTTGCCGTACACGGTGGCGGAGGAGGAGAAGATGATCTTCTTCACATTGTGGGCGCGCATCGTCTTGAGCAGCACCAGCGTGGAATACAGGTTGTTGTCGTAGTATTCGATCGGCTTGGCCACCGATTCGCCGACGGCCTTGAGGCCCGCGAAATGGATGACCCAGTCGATGTCGTTTTCGGTGAAGATGCGATCCATCAACGCTTCGTCACGCACGTCGCCGTCATAGCGCTTCACTGTCTTGCCGGTGATCTGCTCGACGCGCTTGAGCGCCTCCGGCGAAGAGTTGCCGTAATTGTCGACAGACACGACGTCGTATCCCTTGTTCAACAATTCAACATCGGTATGCGTGGCGATATAGCCCGCGCCACCGGTGACCAGAATGGTGGTCATATGTCACTCCTTCAATCATGTCGGCTTTGTCAATCATGTCGACAGTGTAATCGTACCTGATTTTGTCGCAAAATGATACTTTCACACCAAAAAAACGAACAATTTCTATCAGGTATTCACAAAAAATTTCGTTTGGGATTTCCGATTGCACGTTTTACAGAGGAAATCCCAAACACGGTATTCCTCGACGGGCCACCGTCGGCCGCGCTCAGACGCTCTCGACGAAACCCAAGGATTCCATGAAGCTTCGCGTCAGATCCTTCGTCTTGAACACCGCGGTGTTTCGCAGGATCCGCTCGCAGACGCTGCCCAGTTCGTCCTCGACCGCCGCATGGATGGCGGCGCGGTCGCGGGAACCGCTCAGCTTTTCCGTCAGCTCATCCCATTCAAGAACGAATTCGCTTTCGGCTTCGGGCAGCGGCTCCCCCGCCGCCAGCGCGTCCTCGATATGCCCGAGCTGCTCGACCAGACGGCCCGGCAGAATGAACAGGCCCTGCGCTTCGATCAGCCCGATCGGCTCTTGCTTGACCGGGTAGAATTCCGGATGCGCGTGGAAGATGCCGTCCGGATATTCATCGTTGACGCCGTTGTTGCGGAAGATCAGATTCATCTCATAGCCGCGGTCGGTGACGATCGCGCTGGGCGACAGTGCGGAGCGCTTGCCGTCTTCGCCTTCGCAGATGATGTCGAGCTCCGGATTCGAGTAGGAGATCCAGCCTTCGCGGATGATGTCGCTGACTTCGATGATGTCGCCGCGGTTTTTCGATACGACGCGCACGGCGGTTCCCGGCCAGTCGAGGATCTCGACGACGGCTTCCGGATAGGCGTCGAGCCTGAGCGTCATCCAGGCCGGCGCATGGTGCATCGGCAGCGGTTCGCCGCCGCCCTGATAGTGGTCGTGCGCGAGCACCGACCCTCCGATGCGCGGCAGCGCGGCGTTGCATCCGAGGAAATATCCCGGGAAACGATCGACGAAGTCAAGCAGCTTGCCGAAAGTGGAACGGCTCACATGCATCGGCGTATGGTCCATGTTCACGCAGATGCCATGCTGGTCGAAATAGCCGTACGGCGAGAACTGCCAGAACCACGGCTCGCCGCCCAGCGTCACCGGCATCGTGCGCAGTGTGCGCTTGTTGCGCCCCGCGAAGCCCTCGTTCTCATGGCAGATCGTGCACTGCGGGTAGCCGCCGGCCGTGCTGTTGCCCGCCGCGGCCTTCTTCATGTTCTTGAATTCCGGCTTGGCCATGTTGATGGTGATGACCAGCCCATGCGAATCGAACCGCGGATTGCGGTCGAGCGCTGCGCGCTTGACGTAGGTGTTGGCGACGCAATAATCGTAGAACCATTGCATCGCGGCCATTCCGCCCCGCTCACGTTCGACGTCGAGGAATTCATGCCGCAGCGCCGACGGGCGCGCCGACAGCAATCCCATAACGATGTCGCCGTATACGGGGGCTTCGTCTTCGTCGAACAATCCCGCCGCGATCGCCGCCCGCCGGAATTCGGCGAGCAGCTCGTCCTGCGTGGCGCCGTCTTCGCCGATGCCGGTCGGACGATACGAATCCAGCGAGAACAGTTCAAAAATGCCGTTCCGTGCCCAATCGACGTCGCTTTCGTCCAGATTGAGCCGCTTGCAAGCGAAATCGACCAGCGCGTCGACGCTGGCGTAGACGTCGGCGAGCGCGTTCGCCCCTTCCGGCTGCGTCTTCAATGTCGTTTCGCCGCCCATCATCGCGCCGCCTTTTCCATGACTTCGGCCACGATGGCGCGGGTTTCGTCGACCTTCTGTTCCATCTCCTGCACGAGCTTGATCTGCGTGCGGGTGCGCACGAGGTTGTGTTCCGGATACTTGGTGGCGAAATAGGTGTCGCCCACCAGGTAGTCGGCGAGGAATCGCATGCCGCATTCCATGGTCATCATGTTGCCTCCGAAGGCGAGCAGTTCGATTTCGCGGTCGGTCATGCTGGGACGCACCTCGCCGACGAATCCTTCCGCATAGGCGCGGAACAGTTCGGTGCTGAAATGCACTTTGTCGAGGTCCTTTTCGTCTTCGAGCGCGGTGGAGGCGCCGAAACGGATGGAGTCGCCGAAGTCGAACAGCATGGAGCCCGGCATGATCGTGTCCAGGTCGATGATGGCGCGCGCCTTGCCTGTTTCGGCGTCCATCAGGATGTTGTTGAGCTTGGTGTCGTTATGCGTGACGCGCAGCGGGATCGTGCCGTCGGCGAGCCCGTTCATGATGATCGGATACTGTTCGGCATGGTCCATGTAGAAGGCGATTTCGTCGCGGCATCCTGCGGCGCGGCCGAGCGGATCGGATTCGACGGCGGCCTGAAAGTCGCGGAATCGGCTTGGGGTGTCGTGGAAGTGCGCGATGGTTTCCGTCAATTGCGACGCGTCGAATGCGGCGAGGTGGTTCTGGAATTCGCCGAATGCGTGGCCCGCCTCGCGGAAGACGTCGGCGTTGGGCACGAGATTGTAGGAGACGGTGTTTTCGATGAAGTCGTAGACGCGGTATGCGCCGCCGTCGTATTCGCAATATGACGCGCCGTCGTCGGTCCGGATGATGTTCAGCGTCTCCTTGCCGCTTGCCTTGAGGGATGCGGTGACCAGTTCGATGTTGCGCATCAGGTTCGCCGTGTCGGGGAACACGCTGGTGTTCATGCGCTGCAGGATGTAGCGCGTCGTATCGGTGACGACAAGATAGGTGGCGTTGATGTGGCCGTCGCCGTATGGCGTGACGCTTTCGACGGCGCCTTCGATCCGGAAGCGGTCGACTACTGCGGCAAGTGTTGCGTCGATGTCTGCCATGGGATGCTTCTTTCTTCTTGTGATGCTGGTGATGCTGTATTGCCGGGGCATTCGGCTGCGCCGATCGTTGATTCGACCGCGTATTCGTTGTCGAAAGGGGCAGCCGCCGCGTCCCCGACCGGCGTTGACGCCGCCGGGGACGCGGCATGGCTGCTTTCGGAGCGGAGGGGTTGGTCTCACGCTTCGCGCCATGCGATGGCGCTGGATTCGAGATCGAAGGTCTCCGATTCGCCGGCGGCCGTGCGCACGGTCGTGGTCTGCGGCCTGTCGGTGTTGTTGATTACACAGTACATGTGCGATTGCGGGAAGTAGGCGACTTCGCACTCCGGATTGCTGGAGCTCCATGCGTCGTACCTGGCCTCGTTGTGGCTGGCGTAGAACAGGATGCGCTCCAGCAACCGCGCGTTCGCCGCCGAATACGGCAGGCCGGAAACGTAGACGCCGCGTCCCTTGCCGTATTCGTTGACGGCCAGCTGCACTTCGCCCTTGTCGGCACGGATCAGCGTCACGTTTTCGTTGACCGGATACGTGTTCGCCACGACTTCGCCGAAGTCGATGCCGCCGACTTCGCCGAGCCCGTAGCCGCCGCCGCAGCCGCTGAGGTTGCCGGCGCGACCGGCCTGTTCGGCCGTTTCCAACGCGCCTTCCGGCAGATGCACGTCGGCGGTGATGAAGTGCTCCGGCATGACGGCCGGAAAATACTTGTCCACCGACAGCGTCTGGAAGCGTTCCTCGTCCACGCCGAGCACGTCTGCGAGCTGGAAGAAGCGCCCGTTGCGGAATCCGCCGGTGGAGGTCGGCTCGCCGACTCCGACGAATGCGCCGCCTTCGCGGACCCATGCGCGGACGATCTCCTGCAGACGCGGATCGGCCCAGGCGTCGCCGCCGGAGAAGGCCGTTCCCGCGGGGCCGCCGTTGATGATGACGTCGATGTCCGGGGCGATGCCGTGTTCGAGCACGTCGTCGAAGCTGATGAACCGCACGTTGACGCGCATGCCGGACAGCGCTTCGAGCACGCCGTAATACGAGTAGGTCTGCTTGTTGGGCAGCGCATGGGCGACGGTGAACGCCATCCAGGAGCGCATCCTGCCCCAGCAGTTGAGGATCGCGACGTTGAGCTCGCCTTCCGCGGCGACGCCGTGGGTACGGTCGTGGATGTCGCGGAATTCGTCGGCGATGTGGGTGACGGTGTCGACGAACTTCGGGAACTTCGCAGCCAGGGAGAGGTATCCGCCGTAGCCCATGCGGGAGATCGGGCTGCGCAGGATGGCTCGGCGGGCCTTGCGCCAATTGTCGAGGCCTTCGATGCTCGGATCATTGCCCTCGTGGAAGGTGTCCGGGAAGAAGTACGGCAGGAACCGGCCTTCCGTGTACTTGACGCCCGGAATGTCGGCGATCATGCGGGTGGTCGTGCCGTCGCCGATCGAGCCGACCACCGCGTCGAGTCCGAGGTCTTCGAAGCCGTCCTTATACGGTTCGGTGCCGATCCACTGGTCGCCGAGGAACATCATCGCCTCCCTGCCGGCGGCGTGGGTCTCGTCCACGAGCCGCTTGACGTTGGCGCGTACGAATCCGGACAGGAAGTCGATCCAGTCGCGCTGCGCCTTGCGCGGCACGCGCCAGGCGGAGTTGTAGCATCCTTCGTCCACGAAATCCTCGGGGCGCAGGCGATAGCCATACTGCTGCTCGAAATCGTCGAGCGCCTTCGGGGAGACCGTGCATGCGCATCCGAACCAGTCGACGATCTTTTCGCGATGCTTTTCGTCGAACAGCAGCGTGAACTGGTAGAAGAACGTGGTGAAACGGACCACGTCGGTGGTCGGATTGTCCTTCAGCCACTGACGGAAGGTGTCCATCACGAAGTCGCGGGTCTTCTCGTGGTAGATGTCGAACGGGATCTCGTGTTCCTTGTCGCCCCAGTCGTTGGTCAGATGGTTGTACATCTCGACCGGGTCCCAGATGATGTAGGCGAGGAACGATGCGGTGTATTCGTGCATCGGCGTGACGCCGGTCACATGGATCGTGTCGGTCTCGTCGTCCAGCGTCCAGTCGTCCGGATCGACGACTTCGCCGGCGGTGCGGTCGACGACCTCCCAGTACCGGTGCGGGTCTGCGTCACGGTTCGGCTTGAGCTGCTCCTCGTAGAAGCAGTCCATCAGCGGGATGTCGACGCCGTCGCCCTGCGCAAGGATGCGGTTGGTCAGCAGATACACCTGCGGAGTCTCATCCATATGCAGGGTGATCCACTCGTTGTGGGCGCGGGTCGGGAAATACGCGCTGTAGATCTTCTTGCCGAGCGCCATGACGGCCTCGTCCAAATGGGTGCCGTCGGAATTGCGGATGGCGTCCGCACCCCACAGGTCGGCGAGTTCCTTGGTCTTTTCCGCGAAGTTCTCTTCGCTGGGGAGCGTGAAGCGTCCTGTCGTCATTGGTAGGTTCTCCTTTGTTACTCCATCGGTGCGATGGTGATGTGATTGTTCGCCGGTGCCGGCATACATGCCATGATGAAAGGTCTTCTATGGGATGGGCCGCGGATGAAGTCCGCGGCCCGCCGTCCGTCAGCCCTTGACCGCGCCTGCCGCCAGGCCGGCCTGCCAGTAGCGTTGCAGTCCCAGGAAGAGGACCACCACCGGCAGCACGCCGAGCAACGCGCCCATCATCAATGCGCCTCGTTCGGTGAACAGCGAGTTCGATACCAGTCCGTACAGACCGAGCGTCACGGGCTTGAGCTCGTCGGACGATACCATCATCAACGGAAGCAGGAAGTTGTTCCAGGTCGAGACGAACAGGAACAGGAAGATCGTCACCATCGCGGGCGCCAGCAGACGCAGTACGATGGTGAAGAAGATCCTCGCCTCGCCGGCGCCGTCGATGCGGGCGGCCTCCAACAGCTCGTTCGGCACCGAGGTCTGCGCGTACACGCGCCCCAGGAAGAAGCCGAACGGGCTGACGCAGCATGGGATGATGATGGACAGCATCGTATTGGTCAGATGCAGCGTATGGAAGATCGAATACTGCGGGATGGTCAGCAGCGCGGCCGGCATCAGCATGCAGGCCATGACCACGCCGATGGCGGCGTTCTTGCCTCGGAAATTGAATTTCGCCGTGGCGTAGCCGGCCATGACCGACAGCAGCGTGCCCACGAGGGCGGAGACGCCCGAGTAGATCAGCGAATTGAACACCCAACGCCAGAACTGTCCTTTGGTCAGTCCGAGCAGTTTCGAATAGTTTCGGGCGATCGCGTCGGGCAGGTCCTGCAATCCGACGGCGAACCACATGCCGTTGCTGCCCGTCATCTGCGACGGGGTCTTGGTGGACGCGATGATCGCCCAGTAGATCGGGAACAGGAAGTATATCAGCGCCAGCAGCAGGAGAACGAAGGTGAGGACCTTGACGTATGTCTTCGGCTGCATGGAACGGGGCAGATCGTTGGCGTGCTTGTCGCGGATCCTGTCGGCCTTCTTGCGCCTGCGGATCGCCTCGCGGTCCTGCATGGTCGCGTTTTTCGTTGCAGTGCTCATTCTGCGTTCACCTTCCTTTCGACCAATGCGTAGACCATGGCCAGAATGCCTGCGATGAGCGCCATCATGATGGCGATGGCCGATGCGGGGCCGTCACCGCTCGGGGTCAGATTGCCGCGGGACGTGTTCATCGCCATCATCATCGGCGTGTACGAATCGGAGATGCCAGGGTCTGCGGTCTGCATGATCTGCGGCTCGTTGAACAGCTGGATGGTGCCGACGATGGACAGCAGCATGGCGAGCAGGGCCGCGGCACGCACGTTCGGCAGTTTGATGTGCCATGCGATCTGGAATCCCGAGGCGCCGTCGATGCGGGCGGCCTCGTACAGGTCATGAGGGATGGCCTGCAGCGCCGCCAGGAAGATCAGCATGTTGTAGCCGGTGAACGTCCAAGTGGTGATGTTGGCCATTGAGGCGAGTTCCACGTTGCCGGCGAAAAAATCGATGTTGATGCCGAGCGCGGCCAATCCCTTGACGATCGGGGAGATCTGCCCGTTGTACAGGTAGACCCAGATGATCGAGGCCACGACGCCCGGAATCGCGTATGGCAGGAAATATCCGAGACGGAATCCCGTGACGTGCTTGACGATGAACGAATCGATGAGCATGGCCAGCACCAGGGCTCCGATGATCATGATGGGCACCTGGATCAACGTGTAGATGAGCACCCTGCCGGTGCCGGCCCAGAACTTATCGGATGTGATGACGTATTGGAAGTTCTCCAGTCCGACGAACTTGTCGACCAGCTCGCCGCCGCCGTAGGCGCCGCCGCCCTCGGACACCTGGCGGAAGAAGCTGTCGTGCACGGCCCACAGGATGGGAAGGATGAACACCAGTGCGAACATGAGGGCGAATGGCGCCATGAACGCCCATCCCATACGGTTCTCACGCTTGGCGGCGTTGGACCGCTTCGCCGCCCGGGGGCGCTTCGCCGAGCCTTTCTTCAAGGATTGTGTTGTAGCAGTCATATCGAAACCTGTCTTTCAAGTCTGAGAGGGCATGCGGCCCTGTACAAAAGGGCCAGAGCGTCCATCGCTCCGGCCCTTCCACACTCGTGAACGAAACGAGACCCGTATGTCACGTCGTGTCGGAACCGCTCCGGATTCGCCGCCCCGACACGACGCCTGCCGTTATTCGGCCACGGACAGGTTGTAGTTCTTCAACGTGTCGATCGAGGTCTTCTGCGCGGCGGCGAAGATGTCGGCGACTTTGCCGGTGCCGTCAGCGGCCTTGGCTGCGGCTTCGGTCATCGCGCTGCCCACTGCGGAGAAGCCCGGGATGTAGGTGAATTCGGCCATATTGTCGTTGGCCGTCTTGAACTCGGCCATGATGTCCTGGCCTCCGAAGTAGTCAAGCCATGCCTGCGGGGTCTTGGCCTCTTCGGTGGTGGCCGCCACGACCAGGCCCTGGGAGACCAGATCCGGGACCTGGGTGTTGAACCAGTCGAGGAACTCCATGGCTTCCTTCGGATGCTCGCAACCCTTGAGGACGGCCACGCCGGAACCGCCGTCGGAGCCGGTGCCCGTGCCGTTCTCGAACCAGTCAGGCAGCTGTGCGACACGCCAGTCGCCGGCGCCCACGCCACCGGAGTTGTCGATGAACAGCGGGGCTTCCCAAGCGGCGGCGACGGTGCCGATCAGGCTGCCGTCCTGCAGCGAAGCGTTGAAGGAGGCGTCCCAGCGGGGGTTGGTGGTGACCGCCTTGGCGTCGATCAGCTGCTGATACACGTCGGCGACGGCTTCGGAGCCTTCGGTCTGCGTGTCAACGACCCAGGAATCGCCTTCGATCGTGTACCACGGGCCTGATGCGCCGGCCTGTCCGGACAGCGACATCATGGCCTCATCGGGCTGGAAGCTCATGATGTACTTGCCCTGCGCGGCGGTCTTCTTCGCGGTCTCGATCAGTTCGTCCTTGGTCTGGGGAACGGTAATGCCCAGCTTTTCGAATTCGGCCGCGTTGTAGAAATAGGTCAGCGGGCCGGTGTCCTGCGGAAGACCGTAGGTCTTGCCGTTCACCTGCATCATCGAGAACGGGCCCGCCGCGAAATCGTCCTTGTATTGCTCGGCGTACTCGGTCACATCCTGCAGCATGCCCTTGTTGAAGACTTCGGGGAGTTCCGAAAGGCCGACCTGTGCCATGTCCGGAGCCGCATCGGCCTTGACGTCGGTTTCCAGCTTCTTGATCATGTCGGCGGAAACGCCGTCGAACTTCGTGGCCTTGACGTGGATGTCCGGATGGGACTCGTTCCACCTGGCGACGATGTCATCGACCTTCGTCATGCCGTCGCCATCGGGCAGACGATGCATGTAGGTCAGCTCGATCGGGCCATCATCCGCAGCCGTGTCGGTTCCGGCCTCGCCGCCGCAGCCCGTCAACGCAAGGCCCAGCACTGCAGCAGATGCCAGTGCCGTCATAAAACGCTTGTTTCGGATATTCATCTCCGCTCCTTTACAAGAGATTTCATCACCACTTCACTGTGGCAGGTGATTAACAATATATCCCCCAAAAGAATAAATGTCAACTTCACTAACAATAAAATCCCGTTCCGCGTGTCTCACCTTCAAAACCCGCAGAAAATCAACGTTTTCACATTTTCATATATGTGAACAATACTTATCAAACCCGTTCGCCGCGCAGATTCGCAGCCACAGGCCCCGCATTCGGGAACAATGCATGCGCCGACGCCGAAAACGGCATCCAGTTCGGACATCGGCCCTCGCATGCGGGAAAATAGTGCGGCCGACGACCGAAAAGCGCCGATAGCGTCCAAAAATGCCATATTGGACGAAGCCACACCGCAACAATGGACGTTTCAGACGGGTTTTTCGTCCAATTCCGCGCAGTGGCTTCGTCCAATATGGCATTTTTGGACGCTCGAGAAACCGCAGGAGCGCCAGGAACGGCGAACAGCGAATCAGCGAGGTTGGCAAGGCGGTACAAACGGCAAGGTCGGCAAAAGCGGCAACGGTGCCGACCTCATACCGGGGCCCGCCGGCGGATCAGCCCGAACCCCGGCAGCCGCAAAGGCTTTCGGCATGAAAAAAGCCCTTACTGATTTTTCTCAGTAAGGGCTGTGGCGGATAGGGCGAGATTCGAACTCGCGGAAGCTTGCGCTTCAACGGTTTTCAAGACCGTCTCCTTAGACCGCTCGGACACCTATCCTTGGATGCACGTCTCACATGCGTTCGACGCACAGATGTTCAGTGTACCACGTCCGCCCGGCAGCCGACGCCACCGAGCGGAATCCGCAAGGAATGCGGCACACACGGACGAAAAAGGATCAGGCTTCCCACTTGGTCGGCTCGATGACTTCCTTGCCGCCCATATACGGACGCATCGCCTTCGGGATCTCGATGGAGCCGTCGGCCTGCTGGTGGTTCTCCATGATGGCGACCAGCCAACGGGTGGTGGCCAGCGTGCCGTTCAGCGTGGAAACCGCGCGGGTGCTGCCGTCTTCCATACGTTCGCGGACGTTCAGGCGGCGGGCCTGGTATTCGGTGCAGTTGGAAGTGGAGGTCAGCTCGCGATAGCGGCCCTGCGTCGGCACCCAGGCCTCGCAGTCGAACTTGCGGGCCGCGGAGGAACCCAGGTCGCCGGCGGCGGTGTCGATGATGCGGTACGGCACTTCGACCTTGCCGAGCATCTCCTGCTCCATTTCCAGCAGATGCTGGTGTTCGGCGCGGGCATCCTCCTGCTTGGCGTAGACGAACATCTCCACCTTGTCGAACTGGTGCACGCGGATGATGCCGGAGGTGTCCTTGCCCGCGGCGCCGGCTTCACGGCGGTAGCAGGAGCTCCAGCCGCAGTAGCGCAGCGGGCCGTTGCCCAGGTCGAGGATCTCATCGGCGTGCATGCCGGCCAGCGCCACTTCGGAGGTGCCGACCAGATACTGCTCATCCGGTTCGCGCAGACGGTAGATTTCGTCCGCATGGGAGTTGAGGAAGCCGGTGCCGCGCATCACTTCCGGACGCACCAGCGTCGGCGTGACGGCAAGCGTGAAGCCATGCTCTTCGGCCTGGTCCACGGCCATGGTCAGCATGGCGATCTGCATGCGGGCCACGGCGCCGCGCAGGAAGTAGAAGCGGGAACCGGAGACCTTGACGCCGCGGCGCATATCGATGCCTGCGACGCCGGTGCCGAGGGTCAGATGATCTTTCGGCTCGAAGCCTTCGGCGGCGAAATCACGAATCTGCCCGACCTTCTTGACGACGACGTAATCGTCTTCGCCTCCTTCCGGAGCTTCGTCCTCAACGACGTTGGACAGCTTCCACATGGCGGTCGTGTATTCTTCGGCCGCGGAGTCGGCGGTGGCCTTGTATTCGGCGACGCGCTGCGACAGCTCCTTGGTCTGCGCGATCAGTGCGGCCTTTTCCTCGGCCGGGGCGGCGGCGACCTTCTTGCCGATCTCCTTCTGTTCGGCACGGGCCGCTTCGAATTCCTTCAGCGCGGAACGACGGACTTCGTCGGAGCGCAGCACCTCATCGACCAGTTCGATGGATTCGCCGCGCTTACGCTGCGATTCCTTGACAACGTCAGCATGTTCACGGATGAATTGAATATCAAGCATGCTCCTTAGATTAATGCCGTAAGCCGACAGCCTAAAACATTTGTCCAAATGACATCGCACGGCCTGATTCCAACGGTATTTCGGCATGATTCCGGAGTCATTCCGGCATTGCCCCGCTCCGACCATGCCGCAACCGCGCCGCATGCACGTCATCGGCGTGTACATTTCGTCGACGTGTGGACGTTTTTACAGCATTTTCCCAGCGTTTGCATAACAATAGAACGCATGTCCGATCCCGTTGTCATCGTCCTGCTTGCCGCCGCGGCTCTTATCGCCATCGCCGCCGCGGCCTTTGCCATCCGCTCATATCGGCGCCACAGAAGGGCGCTGACGTTGAATCAGCGCGACGACGACCAGGTGAAATACGCGTTCATCGTCAATCCTTCGAAGCCGCAGGCCGACCAGCATCGCAAGCGCATCGAGCAGTTCTGCGCGGAAAAGGACATCACCGACATCAAGTTCATCGAAACGCAGCTTGATAAAAGCGGCCGTGAATGCGCGAAGGAAGCGCTTCAATGGGGCGCCGACGTCGTGGTGGCGGTCGGCGGCGACGGCACGGTGCGCACGGTGGCGAGCGCGTTGTCGAACACGGGCCACGCCATGGGCATCATCCCCATCGGCACCGGCAATCTGTTCGCCCGCAATATGGGCATTCCGGTGGACGATATCGATGCCGCGCTGACGGTGGCCACGTCGCACGGCTCACGTTTGGTGGACGTCGGCCGTGTGGAGTTGCTGGATGAGGATTCCGATCATGGCCATGCGTTCCTCATCATCGCCGGCGTCGGGTTCGACGCCGCCATGATCGATAACACGGACCCGAAACTGAAGAAGAACATCAGCTGGCTGGCCTATTTCTTCGGCGCGATGAAGCATCTGTTCGCACCCAAGTATCGCGGCGACGTGACGATCACCGCGCCGAACGGCGATTCGCGCACGATCAAGGGCCTGGCGTTCCGCACGTTCATGGCCGGAAACTGCGGTGAGATCCCGGTGTTTTCGCTGATGCCGGAAGCGTCATACAACGATGGCGTGCTGGATTTCGAAATCATCGACACAACGGGCGGCATCATCGGCTGGGCGAATCTGTTCGGCGACGTCGTGCATCAGACCGTCACCGGCAAGGCGCAGCAGAGCCCGCTGTCCACGAATTCCACGATCGACCAGATTCCGGGAGTCAGCGCGGAGATCGTGTTGGAGAAGCCTTCCCCTGTTGAAGTGGATGGCGATATGCTGCCGCAATCGCGCCATCTGCGCTTCTCCGTGGAACGTGAGGCGCTGTGCGTGCGCATTCCGGAGGGCGTGCCCGCCTCCGCGGAGAACGGGTATATGACCGGTGTGATTCCGCCGATCCGTGTCGAACAGAACGAAACGACCCGTCAGGACTGACGGACTCCCGTTCCGACGGATCATGCCGTTGCGCTATAAGCCTTGCCGCCGTACCGCTGCGCATCCGCGACGACGCGTGCGACGTGCAACGTCAGGTATGCGGTTTCGTCTTCGGTGAGCGTATCGCCGAGCCGCACGTTGATGATCGACGCGATGCGCTTGGCGCAGTCGGCCGCTTCCGGATAGGATTGCCGGATCGAGCTGACGATCGCCTCCGGCTCCGCGGTGAGCTGATGATGCTGGTGTATGCGTACGAAGAGATAGCGCAGGTGGGTGATGAACCGTCCCACATTGACGCTGTTCTGATGCAATGCGATGTTGTATGACGATTCGATGACGGTGAGGATCTGCTGGATGATGCCCGTCATGACGTACGTGTTCGACAGGTCTCCCGTCGCGAAGCCCGCATTGACGAGGTGCAGGGCGACCGCGACCGCTTCGCTGTGCGGCAGCAGTCCTTGCAGGTATGTGTTCATCGCCGCGACGATGGCCTCGCCTTTGGCGTATTCGTCGGCGTAGAGCGACCGCACCTCCGCCTCCAGCGGGTACTCGACGGCGATGCCGTCATGTGCGCGTTTGATGGCGCCGCACATGTGGTCGGACAGTGCCATGACGAGCGACGGGGTGGTCTCCGCCTGTTCGGAGAGTCCCGTGCGCGCCATGGCATCGGATACCAGACGTACGATCTCAGGCGGAATCGCGGCGAGCAATTCCGCCATATGGTCCGGGTCGCGCCCGTCGGAGGGGACGAATTTCCTCACGACTTTCGTTTCATCAATGCGCTGTCCGGGCTTGGCCTGGAAGCCGAGCCCGCGGCCGGTCAGGATGACCTCCCGGCCGCCGTCCTTCGCCAGGACCACGTTATTGTTGAATACGCGTAATACTTCCACGTTGCGATACCGGACCTTTCATCATCGCGTCAGCGCTCCACTTCGAGCACCGGATCGCCGGCCTTGACATCGACGTCGGTGCGGGGTGTGACCGAGGCGAATGCCGCCGTGTTCAGCACCGTCATCAGCGTGGTGGTGCTGTAGCCGGCCGCCTTGACCTTGTCGAAGTCGACGTTTACCAGTGTATCGCCCATATTGACGTGCTGGTTGGCGGACACGGCGACGGCGAAGCCTTCGCCGCCCATCTTGACGGTGTCGATGCCGACGTGGACGAGGACTTCCACGCCGTCGTCGGTTTTGATGCCGAAGGCGTGACCGGTTTCTGCCACGGTCTGCAGCACGCCGGAGACGGGAGCGACGACGGTCGATTCGGCAGGCTGCACGCCTACGCCTTCGCCGAGGGCACGGGATGCGAACACCGGGTCTCCCGCTTCGTCCAAGGAGATGACATGGCCTGCGACAGGCGTGCATACCACGGATTTGGCGGCCGGCTGCGCTTCGACAACGGGTTCGGCGGAGTCTGCCTCAGCGGTCGGCTCGACGGCCGGCACGCCGGCGACGTCCGTCGCTTCGGCGGCGCCGTCGGCCTTGGCCGCGTCCGCTGCGGCACGGGCTTTCGCTTCGGCCTTCTGCTCGGGGGTGCGGTAGTCGAATGTGACGATCAGCAGCATGGAGACGACGAAGGCGACGGCGATCGCGATGCCGTACACCCACATCCGATCGAAGACGGGGATGGTCAGCAGCGACGTGAAGGCGAAGGCGGAGGTGGTCACGCCGCGCACCGTCTGCCCGGCTCCGGTAGCGGACGGGAACAGCCAGCCAAGCACGGCGATGGTGACGCCGCCGACGGCGCAGGCGACCAGCATGCGCTTGTAGACGAGCTTGTAGCGCAGATGGATGCCGTACAGGGACGGTTCCGACACGCCGCCGAGCAGGCCGGCGGCCAGGGCGCCGAACGAGGTTTCGCGCATCACCTTGTCCTTATCGCGGATGGACAGCACCAGCACGCCGGCCGTGGCGCCGAAGCAGGCGAAGTTCCACACGCCCATCGGACCTTGGATGAAGTCGTAGCCGAGCGTCTGGATGTTCATCAGCATCAGGGCGTTGAGCGGCCAATGCAGGCCCAGCGGCACCAGGAACGGGTACAGCATCGGGATGAGGATGGCGAAGATGAACGGGGCATTGGCGTTGAGCCAGGCGAGGCCGACGCCCAGGATGTTGGCGACCCACACGCCGGCAGGGCCGATGACGAAGGCGGTCAGGCAGCCGACGATGATCATCGCGAAGAACGGCACGAACACCAGCTGCACGCTGTCCGGAATGATCTTCTTCAGACCGCGGTAGACAAGCGCCAGCACCGCGGCCATCAGCAGCGGCACGAACACGTTGCCGCTGTAGTCGCTCAGCAGCATCGGCAGTCCGAAGATCTTCGCGGTGCAGGCGGTGGTGCCGAGCGCGTCGTTCGTCACGCATGTGGTCACGCCCGGGAACGCCTTCGGATCCATCAGGCCCAGGAACTGCGGGGTGAGCAGCATCGCCATGATGGAGCCGCCCAGCCACGGATCGACCTTGAGCTTCTTGGAGGCGTTGTATGCCACCATGATCGGCAGGAAGTAGAACACGCCCTTCCAGATGGCCTTGACGAACACCAGGGAGGCGGAAGCCTCATCGTTGGGGATCACGCCAAGGGAGATGAGCAGGTTGACGATCGCGATGACGATGGATGCACCCAACAGCACGCCCAGCACCGGGCGGAACGAGTCGGACAGGTATTCGAAGAAGGAGTCCAGCCACGCGATCTTTCCACGCGCCTTGGAGCGGGCGGCGGCCTTGACGTCGGCGTCGGACATCTCACCGCTCTTCCCGGGGGCTGACGCACCGCCCGCGTCGGCCATTTCGGGCAGATGCATGATCTCCTCATACATGCTCGCCACGGCGCCGCCGATGACGACCTGGTAGCGGTTGCCGCTTTGCGGCACCGCGCCGAGAACGCCCTTCATATGTTCAAGTCGGTTCTGGTCGACCTTGCCTGCGTCAGCGAGGTCGAAACGCAGTCGGGTGGCGCAGTGCGTCAGGCCTCGAACGTTCTGTGCGCCTCCGATTGCGTCGATGATTTGCGATGCGGTTGACTGTGTCATCGAAAATCCTTTCGTAAAATCGTTCTCCCGATTGTCCTTCATCATCGCAAGGCGTTTTTGGGCAATAAAAAAGACCCGAGGCACGGCGGAATCGCCATACCTCAGGTCTTGCGTCTCATAGACTTGCAACCCTGCAATATTCGGATAGATGGAGGATACACCGCCACCGGCTTTCATGCAAACCGCGGCCTGTCGCATCCGACCAGGAAGCAACACAACTTGCATATATCTAACATTTGCGCACAAACATTCTCATATCGTGGCAAAATGGAGTCATGGTAGCAAACAATGCGGGCATGCCCGCCACCCCAGCTGATCTGATCAACGTCGACGAAGTCATCGGCAAATACTATGACGTCGTCCCCGATCCGTCCGTTCCGGCCCAGCGAGTGTCCTTCGGCACTTCCGGACACCGCGGATCGTCCCTGAAGACCTCGTTCAACGAGGCCCACATCGTCGCCATCACGCAGGCGATCGCCGAATACCGCAAGAAGGCCGGCGTCACCGGCCCGCTGTATATCGGCCGCGATACGCATGCGCTGAGCGAGCCGGCCCAGAAGACCGCGATCGAAGTGCTCGTCGCCAACGGCGTGCACGTGCGCGTCGACTCGCGTGGCGACTATGTGCCGACCCCTGTGGTCTCCCACGCCATCCTCACCCATAACCGTGCGGCCGACGGCTCGCAGCGTTTCACCGGCGAAGGACTGGCCGACGGCATCGTCGTCACCCCGTCGCATAACCCGCCGACCGACGGCGGCTTCAAGTACGACCCGGTCACCGGCGGCCCGGCCCCCGCGGACGTGACCAACGCCATCGCCGAACGCGCGAACGAACTGCTCGGCGATTTCAAGTCCGTCAAGCGCATTCCGTACGAGGAGGCCATCAAGTCCGATCTCGTCGAGGGCTTCGACTATCGCGACCACTATGTCTCCGATCTGGCCGACGTCATCGACATGGACCTGATCCGCACCTCCGGCGTCCGCTTGGGCATCGACCCGCTGGGCGGCGCCTCGGTCAACTACTGGCCGCTGATGAACGAAAAGTTCGGCCTGTCCATCGACGTGGTCCGTCCGGAAGTCGACCCGACCTGGCGCTTCATGACCATCGACCATGACGGCAAGATCCGCATGGACCCCTCCTCCACGTATGCGATGAAGGGTCTGGTGGACGAACTCAACGCCGGCGCATGGGACAAGTACGACCTGGTGGGCGGCACCGATCCGGACGCCGACCGCCACGGCATCGTCTGCCCGAACTGGGGCGTGATGAACCCGAACCACTACATCGCGGTCTGCGTCGAATACCTGTTCGGCGGCAACCGTCCGGGCTGGCCGGAAGGCGCAGGCATCGGCAAGACGCTGGTCTCCTCGTCGCTGATCGACCGCGTCGCCGCCTCCATCGGCGCCAAGCTGGTCGAGGTGCCGGTCGGATTCAAGTGGTTCGTCGACCCGCTGTTCACCGGCGAAGTCGCGTTCGGCGGTGAGGAAAGCTCCGGCATGAGTTTCCTGCGTCGCGACGGCCGCGTGTGGACCACCGACAAGGACGGCCTGATCCCGGACCTGCTGGCCGCGGAAATCACCGCGAAGACCGGCAAGAACCCGGCCCAGCTGCATCAGGAGCAGGTCGAACGCTTCGGCGAAAGCTGGTACAAGCGCGTCGACACGCCGACCACGCTGGAGCAGAAGGCCAAGTTCGCCGCACTGACCGGCGACGACGTGACCGCGTCCACGCTGGCCGGCGAGGACATCGAAGCCAAGCTGACCGAAGCTCCGGGCAACGGCGCGAAGATCGGCGGACTGAAGGTCGTGACCAAGAACAACTGGTTCGCCGCCCGCCCGTCCGGCACCGAAAACATCTATAAGGTGTACGCCGAATCCTTCGAATCCCCCGAAGCCCTCGACAAGGTGCTCGAAGAGGCCACCGAAGTCGTGGACAAGGCGCTCGGCGAGTGACGTCGACCCATCGGCTCGCCGCAACGCATGGATAACGAGACAGGCCCCGCCCGGTTCCAGCCGCAGGCGGGGCCTGTCTCATGCCGCCATACCCTGCGTTAGGGTTAAGGCATGACTATTACGGTATCAACGGACGGCAGCGCGCTGGGCAATCCGAACGGCCCGATGGGTTGGGCGTGGGCGGATCACGAATCCCCGGACGCGTTGCCCCAGGCGCATCAGCATCCCGGCGACTGCGATGCGGGCGGCGCCACGAACGGCACCAATCAGATCGGCGAATTGTGCGCGGTTTTGGAGGCTTTGCGAGCGCATCCCGGCAGCGAGCCGCTGATCATCGAAACGGATTCGCAGTATGCGATCAACTGTTCGACCACGTGGGTGCGCGGTTGGAAAAGGAACGGCTGGAAGAATTCGCAGAAGAAGCCAGTCAAGAACGCCGATCTGATCAAAGCAATCGACGCGGAGCTGTCCAAGCGCGAGGGCAGCGTGAAATTCGTCTGGGTGAAAGGGCACGCCGGCAACGCGGGCAACGAAAAGGTCGACGAGTTGGCCCGCACGTATGCCGCCGATTGCCGTTCCGGCGTACGCGACGGATACCTGCCGAAGGAGGGCTGGCAGTCGCTGCTGGCATCCGAATATTCCAGGGGCACCGACGTGCCGGCGGACGCGCGGATGCTGCTTGACGGCGCCATCGGCGACGACGAATACCATCTTGCGCGCGGCGACGGTGAGGATGCGTCGCCGCATGACGGCGAAACGACGGTCATGCCCGCCGCGAGGCCGCGCAGTATCGCCGAATTGCTGGCGGAGCCGGAAGGCTACCCCGCCGATGATGCGAACGATAACGATGATGACGACATCATCGATACGGTCGCCATCGAGGACGCCGACGATGACGGCTCCGGCATCGTCGATGACGGAGCCGATGATGTTGCGACGGATGATGACGTTGCGACGGATGCCGGCATCGATAATGACGGCATCGACAGCGACGATGCCGACGATAACGACGCCGACGATGTCGAGGCGAGAAGCGACGGCGTGCCGGCACAGCCCGAAGAGGACGCCCGGCCGGATCCGCCTGCACGACCGGCGCCCGAACCGCAGCCGGCAGCGCCGGAAAAGCCTGCGGTCAGGCATTCCGGCCTCACCGTCTCCGGAACATTGCGCTTCTCCCCTCCCCCGTCATCCAGTCCGACGTATAACGGGCGCCCTCGTCTGATTCGCGGATATGTGCAGGTGGAAGGCTATGTGGACGGCAACGGCGATATCGTCATCACCGATGCGCCGTTCGCGGTGCGACATGCATAATAGCGACAGGCATAAAACGAACAATATCTAACATTCCGGAACGTTTTCTGCCCTTGATTGCACATGGAAGCACCAAATCGACTAGGATAGGAAACGGTCTTCGCGGCGCACGCCCCGAAGGGATTCCCCATCGAAGGAGCATTATGGACAAGGCACAGCAGGATGAACTGAAGAAGGCGGCAGGCATCGAAGCCGCCAAGCTGATTCAAAACGGCATGATCGCGGGCCTGGGCACCGGCTCTACCGTGCGTTTCCTCGTCGACGAACTCGGCCGCCGCGTTCAGGAGGAAGGCCTGCAGTTCACCGGCGTCACCACGTCTCGCCGCACGCAGGAGCAGGCCGAAGGCTATGGCATCAAGATCGTCGACATCGACGACGTCGACCATATCGACGTCACCATCGACGGCGCCGATGAAGTCGACAAGAACTTCAACGGCATCAAGGGCGGCGGCGCGGCCCTGCTGTGGGAGAAGATCGTGGCCACCAACTCCAACAAGATCGTCTGGATCGTCGATGAATCCAAGATCGTCGACACCATCGGCGCGTTCCCGCTGCCGGTAGAGGTCATTCCGTTCGGCGCCGGCCAGGTTGTCCGCAAGTTCGAAGCCAAGGGCTACAAGCCGGTCCTGCGTCTTGACGCCGAAGGCCAGCCGGTGCGCACCGACGAGAACAACTACGTCGTCGACCTGCACCTCGAACGCATCGACCATCCGGAAGCGCTGGCGGAAGACCTGATCACCACCGTCGGCGTGGTCGAGCACGGCCTGTTCCTCAACATGGTCGACAAGGTCATCGTCGGCGACCCGAACGGCCCGCGCGTGATGACCAACGGCAACAAGTGATCGGCTTCGCCGGCAGAAGACCGGCAGGAGACCGATAGAGCTTCGATGAGAGGCCGCCCGGAAACGCATTCGGGTGGCCTCTCATCGTATACGGCCGCCGCAGACGCGCACATAACATGAAAGCCCTGAAATCCTCACAGATCTCAGGGCTTTTCCGCGCTTCGTACGCGCTCGAAGACTACTTGCGCTGGTGGCGAGTCTTACGCAGAAGTTTGCGATGCTTCTTCTTGCTCATACGCTTGCGACGCTTCTTGATGACGGAACCCATCTGAAGCCTCCAATCCTTGTATAAAAGGGAAAAGTTTGCAACTTGCCCAATACTACACTCATTTGAGGACGAACGACACCGTAAACGCCGAAATCATATGCGATCGCATGATGCAATCATGAAAATCGACGATCAAGCGGCCTCATATGCGATCGGCGCAGGCGTTGCACGGCGATCCTCGTCGTTTGGCGGTTTGCGCCCCTGCGCGGCCCTACAGCGGGAATTCCTGGTAGAAGCGATTCACCGAATCCTTGGCGCCGGTCACCTGGAACACCACCGTATCGTTCTGCCACAAGGCGATCGCCTTATCGGAGTCCGACGCATCCTCCTGCACGGTGTAGCTTCCGGTCTCCGCGCCGGACACCATCACGTTGCCGGTGGCCAGCGTATCGCCGGTCATCATGCCGGCCAACGCGTCATACTGCGTCTTTGCGGAATCCGAATCGGACCACTGCGCCAGGATCATCGTCAGGTCCTGGCCTTCGACGCCGGTGGAATACGTAACCGTATACTCCTCCAACGGCGACGCGCTCTGCCAGGATGTGGTCGCCTGCGCATCGGTACGCGCGAAATTCAGCACGCTGTCAGGCATCGACGACAGCAGCTCGGTCGCATCATCCGGCAATGCGACGGCGTCGATGGACGGCGTGGCCGGCTCTTCCTTCTTCTGCTCCTTCTGCTGGGAATTCTGCTGCGCAGCGGCATTCGGCTCCGTCTTGTTCAACGCCCATCCGGGCCAGACAAAAGCCGAAGCCAAAGCAAGGATCACAATGACCGCGGCGGTGACGACGACAGCGATTAATTTGCCATGGGAAGAAGAGGTTTGCGTATTCGACATGCCTTTGATTCTTTCACACACATGCGACGCCGTCCGGATGTCGTTCAACGCCCGTACGCTCGAATGCATGGCGAAGAATCCCGTGCAATACCTGTGTTCGGAATGCGGATGGACAGGCTCGAAATGGTATGGAAAATGCCCCGAATGCGGGCAATGGGGCTCCGTCGACGAATTCCATGAGACGCGCTCGTCGTCGTTGCTGTCCGCCGGCGCACGCGCGGGATCGCGCGCGGGACGTGCCGGCGCCGCTTCGTCCGCCCGTCCGCACGCGCAATCCGCGGCGACCGCCGATGACGCGGCGAAGCCCATCACTTCCATCGGCATGGAATCCGTGCGCCGCATCCCCACGGGATTCAGCGAATTCGACCGCATCCTGGGCGGCGGCATCGTTCCCGGTTCGGTGACGCTCATCGCGGGCGAACCCGGCATCGGCAAATCGACGCTGCTGCTGGAAACCGCCGGAAACGTGGCGCGTCTGCAGGCCGGCGCCCCGCAACGGAACACCGTACTGTACCTGTCCGGCGAGGAATCGCAGGCGCAGGTGCGTATGCGGGCCTCCCGCATCGATGCGATGGAGCCGAATCTGCTGCTGGCCTCCACCAACGATCTGACGACGGTGCTGGATCTGATCGAACGGCATCAGCCCGCTTTGGCCATCGTCGACTCGGCGCAGACCATCGTCTCGCAGGACGTCGACGGCATCTCAGGCGGTTCCACGCAGGTGCGCGAGGTGGCGAGCGCGCTGATCGATTTGGCGAAAACACTTGATGTGCCGGTGATTCTGGTCGGTCATGTGACCAAGGACGGTTCGATTGCGGGCCCGCGAACATTGGAGCATCTGGTCGATGTGGTGTGCCAGTTCGAAGGCGACGGGCAGACCGCATTGCGCATGCTGCGCGCGGTGAAGAACCGTTTCGGCCCGACCGACGAGGTCGGCTGCTTCGATATGAGCGGGGAAGGTATTGAAGAAGTGACCGACCCGTCGGGATTGTTCCTTTCCGACGGCGACGCGCCGGTGGAAGGCACTTGCGTGACGTTCACGCTGGACGGGCATCGCAGCCTGCCGATCGAAGTGCAGGCGTTGGTGACGAAATCGGTGTTGCCGACGCCTCGACGCGCCGTGAACGGCGTTGACGCAAGCCGTATCGCGATGTTGACGGCGGTGCTGTACCGGCATGGAAAGGTCAATCTGTTGGCGAATGATTTGTATGTGTCGACGATCGCCGGAGGCTTGGCGAAGGAGCCGGCCTGCGATCTGGCGATCGTCGCCGCGTTGACGAGCGCCGCCAGATCGAAGCCGATAGCGCGCACGACATGTGCGGTCGGCGAGATTTCACTGACCGGTCAGGTGCGTCCGGTTCCACGTATGGAATATCGTCTGCGCGAAGCGGCACGTCTGGGATTCACGACGGCGGTGACGCCTCCGTTGCGCAAGCATGTCGCAATCACCGGATTGCGGATCGTCGAGGCGGTCTCGCTGCGCGATGCGCTGGAAGCGTTGGGCCTGTAGCCTTTCCCGCGTCGATCCGCGGAAAAAGCTACAGGCCCGGCGTATGCAACGGCTACATGTGCAACGGCCGCTGTTCGGCTGCCTGCTTGGATGTCTACCGTCCGGCGGTCAGCAGTCTGGTCTGTTCCACGTTGGCGCGCAGCGCATCGGTCAAGGCGTCCAACGTGTCGAAACGGATCTGTGGACGCAGGAATCCCGCGAATTCCACACGCACGTTGTGGTCGTACAGGTCCAGCCATTCGTCGGTGATCGCATAGGCTTCCACCACCCGCTCGTTGAGACCCGTCTGTTCGCTGAAGGTCGGCTTGGTGCCGATGGAGATCGCGGCGGGCCAGCGGCGCGGTTCGCGGGCTCCGTCCGCATTCAGGTCGGTGAGCCATCCGGCGTACACGCCGTCGACCGGCAGGTAGCCTTCCACGCCCTCTCCCAGATTGGCGGTCGGGAATCCGATGGAACGGCCACGCTCCTCGCCATGCACGACCACGCCCTCCACACCATGCGGGTGTCCCAACACTTCGTTGGCGTCCTTGATACGCCCCTGCGACAGCATGTAGCGCACATTCGTGGAACTCCATACGCGCACGGCCTTGGCCTGATTGCGCTTGCTCCATGCGCGGCGTTCCGCCTTGTTCAGGCCTGCGAGCGGATCGGCCGGCTCGCCTTCCCCGTCTGGCATCCGCGGCACGATGACGGCCGGCACACGGGTTTCGCCCGGGCCGCGATCGTCGACCACCTCCAATTCGAAGACACCGGTGGCCGCGGCAAGATTCGCGATCGCCTGCACGTCGCCTTCGCAGTTCGCCCCCATCTGCGCGTCCTTGCCCAACACCAGGCCGCGCATGCCCAGTTTGCCGACCATCTGGCCCAGGAAGAAACGATACGATTTCGAAGCGAACGGCAGCGTGTAGTGCACGACCAGCACATGGTCGACGCCCAACCGCTCGCACATGCGCAGGCGTTCGTCCACGCCGGACAACGCCTGCGGATCGGTCATGCCTTCCGGCATCTCGGCGCCTTCATGCGTTTTAGCCCATCCGTGCACGGCCGCCGGACGACGGTCGAACATCACCACGACGGAAAAGGAATCATTGTTCTTCGCCAATTCGACGGCGCGTCCGATCACCGTCTGATGGCCGCGATGCATGCCGTCGAAAACACCGATGGTGATGATGGACTTCCTGTCCACGCTCAACGTGGGCCATGCGACCACGCCGGTCTCATCCGGAACCAGTCTGGTGACGTTCATACGAATAGTCCTTTCACGAATCCATACTTTTTGCACGCGATCGGCGCGTGGTCACTGTGCGAACACAACGATCGGCTTCGCTTCGCCACGCTTCGCGCGTTCCACGATCGCGACGACGTCCTGCGTCCGCGGCACGTACGCGACGGCGACCGCGCGCATATCGCGGGCGATGCGGCGGCCGAACCGCAGATCGGCGGCTTCCTTTTCATCGATCGGCAACGCCGGCATCGTCGACGTCGCGCTTTCCAGCATGCCGATCATATGCGCGGCGATATGGTCGGCGTCGGCATCCAGCACCGCACGATTGCGCGTCACCGTTTCACCGTCGCGATTGGTGAACGTGCGGCTTTCCGTATGCGCGGTGACGACGCGCTGATCATCGACGTGGAATCCGCCGACACGCGTGCGGCGAAGCCGCGTCAGATGACCGCCCACACCCAATTCGGCGCCCAGATCGCGGGCCAGCGCGCGGATATACGTGCCGGCCGAGCATGAGACGCGCACGTCGACGTCGATGACGGCCTGACCGTTCTGCGCGACGGCGCTGCGCATGCCCGATACGGCGAATTCCTCGATGGTGACGCTGCGCGCCTGCAGCTGCACGTCCTTGCCTTCGCGGGCCAGATCGTAGGCGCGCTGGCCGTTGATTTTGATGGCGGAGTACGTGTTGGGAACCTGTTCGATGACGCCGGTGTAATGGTCGGCGATCACCTGTACGAGACGCTGTTCGGTAAGCCGTCGCAGCAACGCCGCCGTCGCGGCGACGTCGGCGGCGTCGATCAGGTCGCCGTCGGCGTCATCGGTGGTGGTGCGCTGTCCGAGACGAATCGTCGCCTCATAGGTCTTGCTGTGATCGACGATGTAGTTCAACAGTCGCGTGGCGTTGCCGAATCCCACCACCAGAACGCCGGTGGCCATCGGATCGAGCGTGCCGGCATGGCCGACACGTTTCATATGCAGGACGCCGCGAACGGCGGCCACGATATCGTGGCTGGTCACGCCCTGCGGCTTGTCGATGATCAGCAATCCGGAGGATTGCGTCTGCGCACTACTGCCCACGATATGCGTCATGCCTCGTCTTCGGCGGTATCGTCGGCGTCGCCGGCATCTTCCGCGTCGGAATCATCGTCAGAGGAATCATCGTCAAATTCCTCCACGACGACGGCGTCGACATCGTCATCATCGAAGTCATCGTCGAAGTCGTCGTCAAAATCGTCATCGTCATGCTCTTCGGGATGCTTGTACGGATCGGCGTCGCCGGCATACTGCGCGTTTTCGCGCGCCTTCGCCAGCTCCGCGTCACGCTTGCGGGCCATCATGAGAATGTCTTCGATGCCGTGAGCCTCACCCGGCACTTCATCGAAAATGAATTCCAGCTGCGGAGTCAGGCGCAGACCGGCTTTCGTGCCGACCAGCGAACGCAGACGACCCTTCGCCTGGTTCAAGGCCTGCTGGGCGCGCTTGCGTTCGCCCTGCTCATGGCCCTCACGGCCGAGCTGCGTCCAATAGATCTTCGCGATCTGCAGGTCATTGGTGACGCGCACTTCGGTGATCGTCACGTTCTGCAGACGCTTATCGTGCAGCTGGGCTTCCATCGAAGAGGCGATCACGCGCTGGATCAAAGCCGCGATACGTGCGGCGCGAGGATTGGTGCCTGCCATTTCAGGTTCCTTTTTCTTTCATGCGTGCATGTTCCGCACGCGTAACGAACATACTGGCATCATTGTCGCACAGCCCCTACTCCGTACGACCGCTTCGTACAAAGCGAAAAGCCGTGCAAGACGGCGATGCGCCCGCGCCGGGAACACCGGTGACGGGCGCATCGCTTGCGACAACGAATCGAATGCCGGACCAGGCCTTGTGCGATCGGCCTGGCCGACGGACGAGCCTACTTGCGTTCGACTTCCTGCATCTCGAAGGTCTCGATGATGTCGCCGATCTCGATGTCGTTGAAGGAGCCGAGGTTGATACCGGCCTCGTAGCCTTCCTTGACGGAGGTGACGTCGTCCTTGAAACGACGCAGCGAGGAGATCTCCAAGTCGTTGACCGTGGCGACGCCGTTGCGCAGAATACGGCACTTGGTGCCGCGCTTGACCTCGCCGTCCTGCACGAGGACGCCGGCGATGTTGCCGAACTTGGAGGAGCGGAAGATTTCGCGGATCTCCGAATGGGAGGTGACGACCTCTTCGTATTCCGGCTTGAGCATGCCCTTGAGGGATGCTTCGATGTCTTCGATCGCCTTGTAGATGATCGAGTAGTACTTGACTTCGACGCCCTCGCGTTCGGCCAGGTCGGCGACCTGACGGTTCGGGCGCACGTTGAAGCCGATGATGACGGCCTTGTCGACCGTGGCCAGGTTGACGTCGTTCTGCGTGATCGCGCCGACGCCGCGGTGGATGACCTGGATGCCGACCTCGTCGGAGACCTCGATCTTCATCAGGGAATCTTCCAGCGCTTCGACGGAGCCGGAGGAATCGCCCTTGATGACGATGTTGAGCATATCCACCTCGGACTTGGCGAACTGCTCCTTGAGGCTTTCCAGGGATACGATCTTGCGGCGCTTGGCCAGCTGGGCCGCGCGCTCGGTGGCCTGACGCTTCTCGGCGATCTGGCGGGCGGTACGGTCGTCGCCCGCGACGAGGAACAGGTCGCCTGCGGTCGGCACGGAGGTCAGACCGAGCACCTGCACCGGCGTGGACGGGCCGGCTTCCTTCATCTGATTGCCGTTTTCGTCGAGCATCGCGCGGACACGGCCATAGGACGTGCCGGCCACGATCGCGTCGCCGACATGCAGCGTACCGGACTGCACCAGCACGGTGGCGACGGCGCCGCGGCCCTTGTCGAGTCGGGCTTCGACGGTGGCGCCACGGGCGTCCATATCCGGGTTCGCGCGCAGATCGAGTTCGGCGTCCGCGGTCAGCAGCACGGCCTCCAACAGCTGTTCGACGTTGGTGCCCTGCTTGGCGGAGATGTCGACGAACATCGTGTTGCCGCCGTACTCTTCCGGAACCAGGCCGAATTCGGTGAGCTGACCGCGCACCTTGTCCGGATTCGCGCCCGGCTTGTCGATCTTGTTCACGGCCACGACGATCGGTACGTGCGCCGCCTGGGCGTGGTTGATGGCTTCGACGGTCTGCGGCATGACGCCGTCGTCGGCGGCCACCACGAGGATGGCGACGTCGGTGAGCTCGGCGCCGCGGGCGCGCATGGCGGTGAAGGCTTCGTGGCCCGGGGTGTCGAGGAACGTGATCTTACGCTTCTCGCCTTCCATGTTCACGGTCACCTGGTAGGCGCCGATGCGCTGCGTGATGCCGCCGGCCTCGCGATCGATGACGTTGGTGGAGCGGATCGTGTCGAGCAGTCGGGTCTTACCGTGGTCGACGTGGCCCATGACGGTGACGACCGGCGGACGCGGTTTCAGGTCCTCATCCTCCTGCAGCTCTTCCTCATCAAGGTTGATGTCGAACTGCTGCAGCAGCTCCTTGTCTTCCTCTTCCGCGGAGACGATCTTGATGTTCCAGCCGATTTCCTCGCCGAGGATCTGGAACGTCGACTCATCCAGCGACTGGGTGGCCGTGGCCATTTCACCCAAGTGGAACAGCACGGTGACCAGCGCGGCCTGATTGACGTTGATCTTTTCGGCCAGATCGGCCAGCGAGGCGCCCTGACGTAAGCGAACGGTCTGGCCGTTGCCGGTCGGAATACGCACGCCGCCGATGACCGGAGCCTTCAGCTCCTGGAACTCCTGACGCTTTGCAAGCCTGTTCTTACGGGCCTTCGAGGACTTACCGCCCTGACGTCCGAAGGCGCCTGCGGCACCGCCACGACCGCCGCCGCGGCCGCCGCGTGCCGGCGCGTTATTGGAGCCGCCGCCCTGATAGCCGCCGCCGTTCGAAGCGCCCGCACCGAAACGGTTGCCGCCCGGACGACCGGTATTGGAGGCGCCGCCGCCCTGACCCGGACGATGCTGGCCCCACTGGCCCGGCTTGGCGCCCTGTGCGCCGCCCTGACCCGGACGACCACGGAAGTTGCCGCCACGCTGGCCGCCGCCCTGACCCGGACGCGGGCCACGGCCACGGCCGCCCTCGGCGTTGTTGCCGACACTCGGGCGAGACATCGGATGCGGACGCGGAATATCGCCCGGAGTCGGGGTGCGCATACCCTGCTTGCGGCTGAACGGATTGTTGCCCGGGCGAGGTCCGGACGTACGCTGACGGGAATCGCCGTTGCCTTCAGGCTTGCCGGCATTGCCGTTGGCTGCGGCGTTCTGGCCGCCGCGCGGACCGCGCGGTCCGGGGACGGCGGACGGCTTCGCCGCGAATCCAGGCTTGTTGCCTGCGGACTGGTTGGAACGCGCACCGGGCTTTGCCTGCGGTGCGGCCGGCTTCGCGGCGTTGGAATGGCCCGCCGCCTGCGCCGGGGTCGGTGTTGCCGGCTTGGGGGCCGCCGGCTTTACGGGGGCCGGCTTCGCAGCCGCCGGTTTTGCGGCGTCGGCAGGCTTTGCTGCAACGGCCGGCTTCGCGGCCGCCGGAGCCTGCTGGGACTTCTTCTGAGCGGGGGCAGCGGCGGTCGAGGCGAACGATTCCTTGAGCCTACGCACAACCGGCGCTTCCACGGTCGATGATGCGGACTTGACGAATTCTCCCATGTCCTTGAGCTTTTCAAGGACGGTCTTGCTATCTACGCCAAGGTCCTTGGCGAGTTCATATACGCGTGCTTTCGGCACTCAATTTCTCCTATCCTGGACCGCGCGCATATGAGCGCGGCCTCTAGTGATTCACGGCGAGCTTGCTCTGTCTCATCGTGCAACCATGTTCGTGATACCTCGTCTTTGCCATGGCATACCGGCATTCGTCGGCATGCTTGGATTGTCGAGTCCAGCATACACACGGCGCTGGATGTGAATCCTGTGCACAACCAGCGCCGTACTATGCATAAAACCTTGTCACTCCGCAGTGTTTTCGGATGCGCCCGAGTCGACGCCCTCAGCAGCCGCCTCCTGCTTGCGCGCATGCGTCTCCGCGGATTCAATGCCGATCTTCCAACCGGTCAGCTTGGCGGCCAGACGAGCGTTCTGACCTTCCTTGCCGATGGCCAGCGACAGCTGATCGTCATGGATATAGGCGATGGCGGTCTTGTTCTTTTCGCTGATCACCTGCACGCCGGTCGCGACGGCCGGGGACAGCGCGGCGGCGATGAATTCGGCCGGCTCGACCGACCAATCGACGATGTCGATCTTTTCCGGACCGAGATTCTCCATGACCGCACGCACGCGGGCACCGCCGGGGCCGATCAGGGCGCCCTTCGGGTTGATGCCCTCGGTGTTGGCGCGCACCGCGATCTTCGTACGGGCACCGGCCTCACGCGCGATGGCCATGATCGACACGGCTCCGGAAACCAGTTCCGGCACTTCGCGTTCGAACAGGCGACGAACCAGTTCCGGATGGGAACGGGAGACCACGATCTCCGGACCACGAAGGCCGCGCGCGACGTTCACGACATACACGCGGATACGCTCGCCGTGGCGGTAACGTTCTCCCGGGACCTGCTCGCGACGTGGCAGAATGGCTTCCACATCGCCCACGGCGACGTGCACGTTCACGGTGTCCTTGGCATCCTGCTGCACGATGCCGGTGATGAGCTTGCCCTTCTGACCGGAGAAGGCGCCGAACACCTTATCGTCCTCGGCCTTGCGGAACAGCTGGGAGATCACCTGACGTGCGGTGGCGGCGGCAAGACGGCCGAAATCATGCGGGGTGTCGTCATATTCTTCGCCAAGCGTCGGGTACGGGTGGGGATCCTCCTCGGTAGGCTCCGCAGGAATCTCATCCTGCGCCCAGATGGTGAGCGTGCCGGCGCGGTCATCCAATTCAACGCGCGCATGCTTGGCCGCATGCGGCGTCTTCAGATATGCCAATCGCAGCGCCTCTGCGAGAGCCTCGTCGAGCGCCTCGGGTTCGATGCCTTGCTCTGCGGCAAGACGGTGCATTCCTGCCAGGTCCAGTTCCATTGTCAGACCTCCTATGAAGTTATTTCCGAGCGCTTGGCCCAATGGTCACAGTCAACCATTAGTGTAATGTTTCATGCAGACACGTCTATCCTCCTCCATGTCACGTCGTCATCGCATCATCATGGCGTCGATCATGGCGGCATCGGCGCTGCTCTGCACCGCCTGCGCGGCGCCAAGCGCTGAAGGCCGCGCGCAATCCGAACAGCGGTTCAGCCCCTGCGAAACCGCATATTATTCGGCTTCCGACCGTCACGGCCCGCGCGAGGACACGCTCCCCCGCCTGATGCAGTATTTCGCGGCATCGCAGGCATCCGCGCAATGGCTGGACGTGGCGTCATACTGTACGGGCCGCTTCGATGAAGGCGTCATCCGGAGCGCTCAATCACGGCACCATGCCGACACCATCGCCTCACGATATGGTCTGCCCGTTATTTCGCAGCCGGCCCGTCCTCTTGAAAACGTCGGCGAACTGGATTTGGACGCCGAAACATTGGCGGCGATGGCGCTTGCCGAGGATCGGCTGGGTTTTATCGCGCAAATCGCAGCGGCGCGCGGTATCGATGATGTTTCGCCGTCGGACGCCGACCTCTACCATTCGACGGGCGAGCGCCTGATCGGCCTGGCCATCGATGCCGATGGCGATATCGCGGATCCGCGTCTGAAGGTGTATGACATCGCCGGTTCCGGATTATTGGATGACACGCAGTCGATCGTCGATCCCGCGAACGGCTTGAGCGCGCCTCTTATGGCCGTGGCACGCATGAACTGCGCGCGCGAGGAGATGGCGGCGGTATCGGATGCCGTTGCCGATGACGACGGCGGCGCCGGCATTCCCGAAGAGCCCGCGGCTTCCGACGGACAGGCTTCCGCTCAGCGGACCTCCACGCAGCAAAGCCGTGCGGATGGCCTGCACGCGCTTGCCGAATCGGTATCCAACCATGTATATCGGGCTTTTGAGGGCGGCTATCCTTCCTTTGATGAGGCGTTGCTGAAAAGCTAGGGATCGTCGAAAGTCGGTCGAAGTCTCGGCGCGGCGGATATCGAATGACCCGCCGTTGAATTTGACAAGTCCAAAATCTGTGGCATGATAGACAAGTTGCTTATTGCAGCACATGGATGAATGTCCGAGCGGTCTAAGGAGCACGCCTCGAAAGCGTGTGAGGCCAAAACCTCCGCGAGTTCGAATCTCGCTTCATCCGCCAACGCCCCTGTCGAGAATGTTCGATGGGGGCTTTCGCTTATCCGGCGCCCTTTCCTTTCTCCGGCGTCCTTCCGCAGTTCCCGACGCCTTGGCTTGCGCCGTCCGCCGCTTCGCGGCGCATATGTGGTCCGCCTCATGCAAGACGTACAATGCAAGCGTTTCCAATCCATCGATCCAAGGAGCATGATGAGCGAGAACCAGAACGCTTCAGTCAAGGCGATGACCGCCGAGAAGATGCGTCGTTATTCCTCCGATTTCAATGCCGACCGTGCCAATCTCGTGGCCGCCAACGCCGCGGTGTCCTCCGGCGTCCTGAAGGCCGCCACCGCATATCAGGGCGTGCGCGCGCTCCCCCGCGACTTCTCCATCGATCTCAAGCAGGGGTCCATCACCAATCAGGAACGTTCCGGCCGCTGCTGGATGTTCGCCTCGCTGAACGTGTTGCGCTACGAACTGATGCACAAATGGCATCTGGAGGATTTCGAATTCTCCGAAACCTACCTGTTCTTCTGGGATGCCATCGAGAAATCGAACGTCTATCTGGAAAACGTGCTGTCCACATTGGACGAGCCGGCTGACAGCCGCATCTTCGGGGCCATCAACGAAGGCCCTGCCGACGATGGCGGCTGGTGGCAGATGTTCGCGGCCCTGGTCGACAAGTACGGCCTGATGCCGAAGTCGGCGTATCCGGAATCCGCGAACTCGCGTGATTCCGACGCATTCAAACAGTATCTGAACACGAAGCTGCGTGAGATCGCCGCCGACCTGCGCGCCCGCCATCAGGACGGCGCGGGCATGGAGGAGCTACGCGCCGCCAAGGATACGGCGATGGGCGTCGTCTATCGCATCTGCGCGATCAGTTTGGGCGAGCCGCCGGAACGTTTCGATTTCCTCGCCCGGGTCAGCGGTGACGGCAAGGACGGGGAGAACTCCGATACGGCCGGCGGCAAGGACGAACGCCGCCAGATTCGCGAATTCGGCATCACGCCGATGGAGTTCTACCGCAAATACGTGCCGGTGGACGTCGACGATTTTGTGACGCTGTGCAATTCGCCAATGGCACGCACGCCGTTCGGACGCCGCTACAGCATCCGATTCTCCACGAATGTGGCCGAAGCCGCGGATATGGAGTTCGTCAACGTGCCGTTGGATGCGTTCAAGAAGGCGGCGCTGGCACAGCTTTCCGCAGGCCATCCCATCTGGTTCGCGTGCGATTGCATGCAGTTCGCGCTGCGCGGCGACGGCGTGTTCGACTGCGACACCGTACGGGTCGATCAGCTGTTCGGCACCGACTTCGGTCTCGATAAGGCCACGGGCCTGGAATACGGCGACTGCCCGAGCAATCATGCGATGACCCTGACCGGCGTGAATCTGGATGCCGAGGGCCGTCCGAACCGTTGGAAGGTGGAGAACAGCTGGGGCAAGGACAACGGCAAGGACGGCTATTACGTCGCGTCCGACCGCTGGTTCGACCGGTACGTCACCGAAATCATCATCCGCAAGGAATATCTGGATGCGCAGACGTCGGCTTTGCTGGACACCGAACCGGTCGTTCTCGAACCTTGGGAGCCTCTGACCAAGCGCTGCGACTGACGCGCCCATCCTCCCCCGCGGCCCGACGATTCCGCCATACCGACCGTCCGCACCGGTATGGCGGCCAGTCCTCTCCCGTAAGCGAGGGGCCGCCGCCATGGCCGCATCGGACGTCGATACGGCGGAATCGTCGGCCATGCGGCTGCAGCGTGGGCTACAACGTGCGCTTCGCGCGAATCGCTTCGGCGCGGGCCGCCAACTGCTCGTCCGCCGGATAGGCGATGTGTTCCAACGTCAATCCCTGCGGCGCGATCGGGCCCGTCGATCCCTCACGCAGCGGCGTGGCCATCTTTTCGGCGAACCAATCGACGGGGCGCTTGCCGACGCCCACCTGCACGCAGCCGTTCACCAACGAGCGCACCATATTGCGCGCGAACGCGTCGGCGACGATCGTGAAGCACAATAATCCCGACTCCGCGGCGGGCGTCGTATATTGCTCCCCCATCGGCGACGGCATCAGCGGCGAGGCCGGAATGCGGCGCCAATACGCGGTTTTCACGTCACGAATGGTGGTGCCGCCTGGATTCGGCGTCGCGAAGGATCCGAAATCGTGCAGGCCCAGCGTCAAAGCGGCGGCCTCATTCATCGCGTCGATATCGAGCGTATCGTCGATATGCAGCACGAAATTGCGCATACGCGGATCGATGACGCTGTCGCGATCGGCGATGCGGTACACGTAGGTGCGTTCCAACGCGGAAAAGCGCGCGTCGAAGCCAGCCGGCGCCTCGCTGACGCGGTGAATGGCGATGTCGTCGGGCAGCATGCGTTGCAGGCGATGCTGCAACGCGAGGATCGGCGGCACCTGCATGTGTCCGACGCAGCGTTCGAGCGATTCCGGGGCGACATCGACATGGCAGACCTGATGCGACGCGTGGACGCCGGTATCGGTGCGGCCTGCGACGGTGAGACGCGGCTGGATGACGGCATCGGCGACGCCGGTTTCCGTGATGTCGTCGGGGATGCGCAGAACGCGGCGCATCGCCTGTTCGATTTCGCCCTGCACCGTGCGAATATCGGGCTGCTTCGCCCAGCCGAAGAACGCGCCGCCGTCATATGCCAGATCAATACGTAGTCTCACGCGTTAGAGCATAGCAATATGCATGTAGCATGGGGGCGCCGCCCGCAAAATCGTCCTACGTCTCTTCGCTTGCGTCCCCTTTGCCGCAAAACCCGCTGAAACCGCTGTAGACACTTGGTGTTATGAAAATGGGATCGGGAATTTCGATGGGACGATTTTGGATTGGACGATGTGATCGGGGATATGAAAAAGCAGGTTGGGGATCATGCGATTCCCAACCTGCTTTAATTTGATTGGCCTATATCAGATAGGCTCACTCAGCCTGCTCGGCCGGAGCTTCGGTGGCCTCAACGGCTTCGACCGGAGCTTCGACGGTGGCCTCTTCGACGACCGGAGCTTCAGCGGCGACCTTGGTCGCGGCTTCGGCTTCCTTGACGACGGCCTTCTTCGGGCTCACCGGCTCGGTGACGAGCTCGATGATGGCGGCAGGAGCGGAGTCGCCCCTGCGCGGAGCGATCTTGACGATGCGGGTGTAGCCGCCTTCGCGCTGTTCCATCTGCTCGGCGATTTCGGTGAACAGCTTGTGCACGACGGACTTGTTGCGGATGACGCGCATCACGCGACGGCGGGAGTGCAGATCACCGCGCTTGGCGAAGGTGATCAGGCGCTCGGCCAGCGGACGAAGGCGCTTGGCCTTCGGCAGCGTGGTGACGATGCGGCCGTGCATGAACAGGCTGGTGGCCATGTTCGCGAGCATCAGACGCTCATGTGCCGGGCTGGAGGCCAGGCGTGGGCCCTTCTTAGGTGTAGGCATTGTTGTCTCCTTGAATGCTCCACCGAATCCAGGTGGGCAACTGCCCGAACGTCCGGATCCGATGAAGCGGTTGAATCAAAAACGACGCGATTACTCGTCTTCCGGCGAGAAGAACGTGCCGCCTTCGAGGTTGGTGGTATCGAAGCCAAGCGGGGAGGCCTTCAGAGCCAGACCGAGGGTCTGAAGCTTTTCCTTGACCTCGTCGATGGACTTCATACCGAAATTGCGGATGTCGAGCAGATCCTGCTCGGTGTGGGCGACCAGCTCGCCGACCGTGTGGATGCCTTCACGCTTCAGGCAGTTGTAGCTGCGCTGGGTGAGGTTCAGGTCCTCGATCGGAACGGCCATCTCAGGGTTGGTCTCTTCGACTACGGGAGCCGGTCCGACCTCGACGCCTTCCGCCTGGATGTTGAGTTCACGGCACAGGCCGAAAAGCTCAACCAAGGTGGAGCCGGCGGATGCGACCGCATCACGCGGGGAGATGGCGGGCTTAGTTTCCACGTCCAAAATGAGCCTGTCGAAGTCGGTGCGCTGTTCGACGCGCGTGGCTTCGACCTTATAGCTAACCTTGAGCACCGGGGAATAAATGGAGTCGACCGGAATACGGCCAATCTCGGCATTATCCTGCTTATTCATCTGGGCGGGCACGTAACCGCGGCCGCGTTCGACCGTGAACTCGATCTCGAGTTCGCCGTCGTCGGCGAGCGTGGCGATATGCATGTCCGGATTGGCGATGGTGACGCCTGCCGGCGGGGTGATGTCGCCCGCGACTGCTTCGCCCTTGCCGCTCTTGCGCAGATACATGACAACCGGCTCATCGTATTCGCTGGTGAGCACGATGCCCTTGATGTTCAGCAGGATTTCGGTAACGTCTTCACGGACGCCCTGCAGAGTGGTGAACTCATGCAACGCACCGGAGATACGTACCGAAGTCACGGCCGCTCCAGGAATCGAGCTCAACAGGGTACGGCGCAGCGAGTTGCCAAGCGTGTAGCCGAAGCCCGGTTCAAGAGGCTCGATGACGAAGCGGGAACGCTGAGGATTGATGCTTTCCTCGGTAAGTGTCGGACGCTGTGCGATAAGCACTGTGGTTATCCTTTCAGCTTCTGACCGGTGGTGCACTCACCGGTCTTAAGCGGCTTTGGATGGATGGTTTTCTTAGTGCTCAGACGCGACGGCGCTTCGGAGGACGAACGCCGTTGTGTGCCTGCGGGGTGACGTCGGTGATGGAGCCGACTTCGAGACCAGCGGACTGCAGGGAACGGATGGCGGTTTCACGACCGGAACCCGGGCCCTTGACGAACACGTCGACCTTCTTCAGGCCGTGTTCCATCGCCTTGCGAGCGGCTGCTTCGGCGGCCATGCCAGCGGCGTACGGAGTGGACTTACGGGAGCCCTTGAAACCGACTTCGCCACCGGAGGCCCAGGACACGACGGCGCCGGACGGATCGGTGATGGAGATGATGGTGTTGTTGAAAGTGGACTTGATATGCGCCTGCCCAACCGGGACCGACTTGCGGTCGCGGCGACGCGGCTTGCGCGCGGCTTGCTTTTGAGCTGCCATTGACCCTCGTTTCCTTGTAACGAACTATTGTAATCGTCCGAACGATGAGATGAATCATCTCGTGGCTCGAACCTGCCACCTACTACTTGGTGGCCTTCTTCTTTCCGGCGACCGTACGCTTCGGGCCCTTGCGGGTGCGGGCGTTGGTCTTGGTGCGCTGGCCGCGCACAGGAAGTCCCTTACGGTGACGCAGGCCTTGATAGCAGTTGATCTGAATCTTACGACGGATATCGGCGTCGATTTCACGGCGCAGATCGCCCTCGATCTTGTAGTTTGCTTCGAGGTAGTCACGCAGCGTGATCAGCTGCTCATCCGTCAGGTCCTTGACGCGGGTGTCCGGGTTGATACCGGTCGCGGCAAGCGTTTCCTTAGCGCGAGTGCGGCCGACACCGAAAATGTAGGTGAGGGCGATCTCGATTCGCTTCTCATTGGGGATGTCGACTCCGGCAAGACGTGCCATTGCGATTCCTTTTCATTTCCGCAGGTCTTGCACCGAGTCGTCCGGTTTCCCGGCCCGGGCCTGCGTACCCGGGGTACCTTCGGCATTTGCTGCCGAATCGTGACTCAGCGCCTTTACTTCATTATGCCGCTGGATCTGCTCAGCCCTGACGCTGCTTGTGGCGCGGGTTGATGCAGATCACCATGACGCGGCCGTGACGACGGATCACGCGGCAGTTTTCGCAGATCCTCTTCACACTAGGGCTGACCTTCATGGTTATCCTTCTTTGTTGTACCTTTACTTGTAACGGTACGTAATTCGGCCGCGGTTCAGATCGTAGGGGCTCATTTCCAGCACAACACGATCCTGCGGCAGAATGCGAATATAGTTCTTGCGCATTTTGCCGGAAATGGTCGCAAGCACGATATGCTTGTTCTCGAGTTCAACGCGGAACATCGCGTTGGGCAGTGCTTCCACTACCTGTCCTTCGACTTCAATCACACCGTCTTTTGCCATGAGCCTCGTTCCGTTCCTTGGCGATTACTATGCGAGTCCGAAGACACGCCAACTTGCAAGAATACACAGAGGGTGGGAAAAGATCGGTCGGCGTGTCGCGATATTCGGAATCTCCGATATATATCGACGTTGATATACGCGGCAGCCCTGACGGATGTACGGCGAAGCGGGGCCCCTGGGCCGAGGGCGCCCCGCTTCGTCGCTTGTGGTTCAATCAGCCGAGCTTTGCGACGATGTCGGCCTGGATGTCGGCGATTTCGCCTACGCCGTTGATGGTGACGAGCAGATCGCGGCCGCCGTAGATGTCAAGCAACGGAGCGGTTTCCTTCTCATAGGTTTCCAGACGCTTCGCGATCGCTTCCGGGGTGTCGTCGGAACGTCCCTGCTCGGCGGCGCGCTTGGCCATACGCTCAAGCAGCACTTCACGGTCGGCCTCCAACGCCACGACGTGGTCCAGCGGGGTGCCGAGCTCTTCAAGCATGACGTCCAGGGCTTCGACCTGGGAGGCGTTGCGCGGGTAGCCGTCGAGGATCCAGCCGTTCTTGGCGTCGTCCATGGCCAGACGATCCTTGACGATCTTGTTGGTCAGCTCATCGGGGACGAGTTCGCCCTTGTCGGTGTACTTCAGCGCTTCAAGACCGAGTTCGGTCTTGTTCTTGATGTTGTAGCGGAAAATATCGCCGGTGGAAATGGCCGGAATGCCGTAGTGTTCGCTCAGCAGAGCGGCCTGGGTGCCCTTACCGACGCCCTGGGGGCCCATGATCAGCAGTCGCATTGTTGTCTCCTGTATTTGATTTGAGCTTCGGACGATCCGCAAGGTAACACCGTGGGCCGGATTTACCCGTTTCGTCTTTCCGCGCTCTTTTGGTTTTGGTGGACGTTTATGCCATGTATGGCATGGGCAACAGGAAACCGTCGCGCGTTCCCCGATATCGCATCGAGCGGGCGCACGACGGTTTCATGCTGCAAGGTTTACCGCAAGACTTACTTGCCTTCCTTGTGGTCCGTGTTTTCGAACAGGAATCCAGCATACTGGAACTGCTCGGTCTGGGCCTTGGCCTGACGCAGCGTATCGAGGCCGACGCCGGCGATGATCAGGATGGTCGTGCCGCCGAACGGCAGCTGCGTGTTCAGCTGCAGCGCCATGATCAGAACGGTCGGGATCAGAGCGACGAACAGCAGGTAGACCGCGCCGACGGTGTTGAGTCGGTTCATCACGTACTTCAGATAGCGGCTGGTGGCGCTGCCTGCGCGGATGCCCGGAATAAAGCCGCCGTACTGCTTCATATTGTCGGCGGTCTCGTCCGGATTGAACGTGATTTCCGTGTAGAAGAAGCAGAAGAACACGATCATCAGCGCGTACAGGGCGATGTACCACACGGAGGTGGTGTCGGCCAGATTGTCGTTGATCCAGGTGACCCAGCCGGCTTCGGAGTCGCCGAACTGCGCGATCAGGGTCGGAACGGCCAGGATGGAGGATGCGAAGATCGGCGGGATGACGCCGCTCATGTTGATCTTCAGCGGCAGATAGGTGGAGGAGCCGCCGTACATCTTACGGCCGATCATACGACGGGTGTACTGCACCGGCAGACGACGCTGGGACAGTTCGACGAAATCGACGAAGATCAGGATGACCAGCAGAACGCCGACCACGATGCCGAACTTCAGCCAGTCGCCATCGGTGCCGTTGGTGCCCCAGCCGATTTCCCACAGCTGCGGCAGGAAGCCGGAGCAGATGGACATGAAGATAAGGATCGACATACCCTGGCCGATGCCCTTTTCGGTAATCAATTCGGCCATCCACATGATCAGGCCGGTGCCGCCGGTCATGACGAACACCATGACGAGCAGGCTCCAGATGGAGTTGTCGGGGATGACCTGGGAGCACTGATAGTTGAACAGCGCACCGGAATGCGCGGTGACCAGAATGGTGGTGGACTGCAGCACGGCCAGACCGATGGTCAGATAACGGGTGTACTGGGTCAGCTTCGCTTCGCCGGACTGCCCTTCCTTGTGCAGCGCTTCGAAGCGAGGGATCACGACGCGAAGCAGCTGGATGACGATCGAGGCCGTGATGTACGGCATGACGCCCAGGGCGAAGATCGACAGCTGCAACATCGCACCGCCGGAGAACAGGTTCACCAGTCCGATGAAGTTCTCGGAGGAACCGCTCATCGTGCTCAGGCAGTCCTGAACAACGGTGTAGTCCACGCCCGGAACCGGAATGAACGAACCTATGCGATAAATGATGATCATCGCAAAGACGAAGAGGATCTTGTTCCTCAACTCTTTGGTGCGAAAGGCTTGAATTAAAGTCCTCAAGGGGATTTCCTTCCATTGTCGCGCGCGAAGGGCGCACCCATGCAAACAGACTCTAGTCGTCGAGTCTAGCGCAGGGCATGAACCGGCATCGATATATGTTCAAAAAATGCCTTGTGCGTGTCCGGTGAAACGTACGGCGCGATTATGCATGAAAAAAGCCTTTTCCCGCCTGTTGGACGGGAAAAGGCTTAAACCTCACGGCGATGGTTCAATCCGCCGACTGGATCAGTCTTCGGAAATCGAACCGCCGGCGGCCTCGATCTTGGCCTTGGCGGAAGCGGAAGCCTTGACACCCTTGATGGTGTAGGCAGCCGTGATCTCGCCGTCACCCAGGACCTTGACCGGGTAGCCGTCACGGACGGCGCCCTTGGCGATCAGATCCTGAACGGTGATTTCGCCACCCTGCGGGAACAGTTCCGCGAGAGCGGCGACGTTGACGACCTGGAACTCCTTCTTGAAGGGGTTCTTGAAGCCGCGGAGCTTCGGCAGGCGCATGTACAGCGGCAGCTGGCCACCTTCGAAGCCAGGACGAACCTGATAGCGCTTCTTGGTGCCCTTGTCGCCACGGCCCGAGGTCTTGCCCTTGGAGCCTTCGCCTCGACCGACGCGGATGCGATCCTTGTTTGCACCCGGAGCCGGCTTGAGGTCATGCATCTGCAGGATTGTGGTCTCTTCTTCAGTAGCCATAATCAGTCTGCCTCCTCAACGGTGACCAGGTGACGCAGGACGTTCACCGAACCGCGAACGGCCGGGATGTCCTCGCGCACAACGGTCTTACCGATCTTGTTAAGACCCAGGGTCTTAGCATTTGCACGCTGCTTCGGGGTGGAGTTCACCAAACCGTGGTGCAGGGTAATCTTCAGCTTAGCCATCACTCACCATCCTTCTGAGCGGCCTTGGCCTGGGCTTCTTCACGAGCCTTGCGGGCCTCGGCGATGCCGGCGGCGCGGGCGCGCAGCAGCGCATCCGGAGCCACTTCCTCAAGGGAGAGTCCACGACGGGCGGCGATTTCCTCCGGCTCTTCAAGCTGCTTGAGAGCGTCGACGGTCGCGCGCACCACGTTGACGGCGGTGGCGGAGCCCATGGACTTCGTCAGCACGTCGGTGATGCCGGCGCACTCCATGACGGCGCGGACCGCGCCGCCGGCGATAACGCCGGTACCCGGAGCGGCCGGGCGCAGGAGAACGGTGCCGGCGGCGTCATGGCCGATCACCGGATGGGTGACGGTGCCACGCACGCGCGGGACGTTGAACATGTGCTTCTTGGCATCCAGCTGGCCCTTGGCGATTGCGGCCGGGACTTCACGGGACTTGCCGTAGCCGACACCCACGGTGCCGTTGCCGTCGCCCACCACAACGAGAGCGGCGAAGCTGAACGTACGGCCACCCTTGTGGGTCTTGGACACACGGTTGATGGTCACCACGCGGTCGAGCAGCTCGTTCTCGTGATTTTCCTCACGACGGTTGCGACGCTCGCCACGACGGCCTTCACCGCGCTGGCCGCGACGGGACTTGCGCTCGTCGTTGGCGGCCTCAGCAGGTGCCTGAGTGTTCTGAGTTTCTTCAGCCACTGGGGTTTCCTTCTCGATGTCGCTCACAGTGCCAGACCTCCCTCGCGGGCGCCTTCAGCCACAGCTGCAACGCGACCATGGTACTTGTTGCCGCCGCGGTCGAACACGACAGCGGTGATGCCGGCTTCGAGAGCCTTCTTGGCGACCAGCTCGCCGACCTTCTTCGCGGCTTCGACCTTGGTGCCCTGGAAATCGGCGAAATCGCTCATCAGAGTGGATTCGCTCACCAGAGTGACGCCCTTGGTATCGTCGATGACCTGGGCAACCATGTGACGGTTGGAACGGGTGACCACCAGACGCGGCATTTCCGGGGTGCCGGAGATACGCTTGCGAATACGAGCGTGGCGGCGCTTGAGAGCAACCTTCTTGCCCTTACCGAAAATCTTGACGCTCATACTACTTACCAGCCTTTCCAGCCTTGCGCAGGATGCGTTCGTCCGAATACTTGATGCCCTTGCCCTTGTACGGTTCCGGAGCACGCAGCATGCGGATGTTCGCAGCAGCCTGGCCGACAGCCTGCTTGTCGATGCCCTTGACGATCACCTGGTTCGGGTTCGGAACTTCGAACTCGATGCCTTCCGGCGGTTCCACGGTGATGGTGTGGGAGTAGCCGAGGGAGAACTCGATGCCCTTGCCCTTCATCGCGGCGCGGTAACCGGTGCCGACGATTTCCAGGGTCTTGGCATAGCCTTCGTGCACACCCTTGACGATGCCGGCGACGAGGGAACGGCTCAGACCGTGCATGGCACGGGTCGGACGCAGATCGTCGGCCGGGGTGAGGATGATTTCATTGCCTTCGACAGAGGCGGTGATGCCCTGCGGGAGGACATAGGAATCGGTACCCTTCGGGCCCTTGGCAGAGAAGTTCTGACCGTCGATAGTGACTTCCACGCCAGCCGGAATGGTGACGGGGAGCTTACCAATATGCGATGCCATGTTTCAGCTCTCCTTTCTCACCACACGTAAGCGACGATTTCGCCGCCAATGCCTCGGTCGAGGCATTCCTTCTGGGTCAACAATCCCGAGCTCGTCGAGATAATGGCGATACCGAGGCCACCGAGCGGCATCGGCAGAGCATCGGACTTTGCGTAACGACGCAGGCCCGGCTTGGAGATGCGCTTGATGCCCTGGATGGAACGCTCGCCGTTCGGACCATACTTGAGGGTGACCTCGAGAGTCTGGCCGACCTTGGCTTCCTTGGCGGTGAAGTCCTTGATGTAGCCTTCACGCTTCAGGATCTCAGCGATGTTCGCCTTGAACTTGGAGTACGGCATATCCACGGTTTCGTGCTTCGCCGCGCTCGCATTACGCAGACGCGTAAGCATGTCTGCGATCGGATCTGTCATTGTCATTTGGGCTAACGCCCTTTCTCGCCGTGGTTTCCGCCGCCCTCACACCAATGGGTGCTTGGGCCGCGGACCTTCAGCGTCGATATTTACCAACTGGACTTCGTAACGCCGGGCAGCTCGCCGCGGTGGGCCTTCTCACGAAGGCAGATGCGGCACAGGCCGAACTTGCGGTAGACGGAGTGGGGACGACCGCACACCTGGCAGCGCGTGTAGGCACGCACCTTGAACTTCGGCTTAGCGGCTGCCTTGTTCTTAAGAGCAGTTTTTGCCATATCAGTTCTCCTTGAAGGGGAAACCGAGGTGCTTCAGCAGCACGCTGGCTTCCTTGTCGTCCTTGGTGCTGGTCACCACAGTGATGTCCATACCGCGCTGGTGATCGATCGAATCCGGATCGATCTCGTGGAACATGGACTGCTCGGTGAGACCAAAGTTGTAATTGCCCTGGCCGTCGAACTGGTCGCCGTTGATGCCGCGGAAATCGCGGATACGCGGCAGAGCCAGGGTCAGCAGACGATCCAGGAACTCCCACATACGGTCGCCGCGCAGGGTGACGTATGCGCCGATGGCCTGGCCCTCACGCAGGTGGAACTGCGCGACGGACTTCTTGGCCTTGGTGATCTTCGGCTTCTGGCCGGTGATCAGGGTGAGGTCCTTGACTGCGCCTTCGATGAGCTTGGAGTCGCGAGCCGCGGCGCCGACGCCCATGGAAACGACGACCTTCTGGATGCGAGCGACCTGCATCGGGTTGGAGTAGTTGAATTCCTTCTCCAGTTCCGGCACGATCTGCTCGTTGTACTTCGTCTTCAAGCGCGGAGTTGCCGGCGCTTCGATAGTGGTATCGGTCATGCCAGCTCCTTTCCGGACTTCTTGGCAACGCGCACGCGCACGGTCTTCACCTTGCCGTCGCGAACTTCCTGCTTCACGATCACGCCCACGCGGGTCGGCTGCTTGGTCTCCGGGTCGATCAGCATCACATTGGAGCGATGGATCGGAGCCTCGGTGGCGACGATGCCGGCCTGCTCGCCCTGCTGGGTGGCGCGCACGTGCTTCTTAACAATCTGGACACCTTCGACGATCAGTCGATCGTTCGGCAGCACACGGACAACGGTGCCTTCCTTACCGCGGTCCTTGCCGCGGATGACCTTGACCAGGTCGCCGCTCTTGATCTTGGCTACCATACTCAGATCACCTCCGGGGCGAGGGACACGATCTTCATGAAGCGCTTGTCGCGCAGTTCACGACCAACCGGTCCGAAGATACGAGTGCCCTTCGGATCACGGCCAGAGCCGAGGATCACGGCAGCGTTCTCGTCGAACTTGATGTAGGAGCCGTCAGCACGACGGTGTTCCTTAACGGTGCGGACGACGACGGCCTTGACCACGTCGCCCTTCTTGACCGACCCGCCAGGGATTGCATCCTTGACGGAGGCGACGATGATGTCGCCGATGCCGGCATAGCGTCGCTTCGATCCACCGAGCACTCGGATGGCAAGGATTTCCTTAGCACCCGTGTTGTCGGCGACATGAAGCCGCGTTTCCTGCTGAATCATTGATTCTCCTTAGCCGAGCTGGTTCTCCCCAAGCACCCCGTCCACCCGTTTCGAGCGGACGGGGTTACTCGCGGAGCCTTGCCGAACTTGTTTACTTGGCGCGCTCGATGATGCTATCGAGACGCCAACGCTTGGTCTTGCTCAAGGGCCGAGTCTCCATAATACTCACGAGGTCGCCAATTCGTGCCTCGTTGTGTTCATCATGGACCTTGACCGTGCGGGTGGAACGAACGACCTTGCCGTACAGCGGGTGGGTCGAACGCTGCTCGAGCTCGACGGAAATCGTCTTGTCCATCTTGTCGGACACGACGTAACCGCGACGAACCTTGCGGAAGTTACGCTCTTCAGCCATTACTTCTCCTCAGCTTTCGTTTCGGTCGCCTCGGGGGCCTGGCTGATGCCGAGCTCACGCTCGCGCAGGACGGTGTACATCCTGGCGATGTCGTGCTTGACCGCCTTGAGGCGGGCGGTGTTTTCGAGCTGACCGGTCGCTGCCTGGAAGCGCAGGTTGAACAGCTCTTCCTTGGACTTCTTCAGGAAGCCTTCGATCTCAGCGTTGGTCTTCTCGTTCAGATTCTTCATGGTGTATTCTGCAGATCCGACTGGCATCAGATGTCACCGCCTTCACGAGCAATAACACGGCACTTCATGGGGAGCTTGTCGATTGCGCGGCGCAGGGCCTCGCGAGCGACGTCCTCGGACACACCGCTGATTTCGAACATCACGCGGCCGGGGTGGACGTTGGCGATCCAGAATTCCGGAGCGCCCTTGCCGGAACCCATTCGGGTGCCGAGCGGCTTCTTGGTCAGCGGACGATCCGGGAAGATCGTGATCCACACACGACCGCCACGCTTGATGTAACGGGTCATGGCGATACGAGCTGCCTCGATCTGGCGGTTGGTCACGTAAGCCGGGGCGAGAGCCTGGATGCCGAAATCGCCGAAAGCGATCTCGTTGCCGCCCTTGGACATGCCACTGCGAACCGGACGGTGCTGCTTACGATACTTAGTTCTCTTTGGGATAAGCATTGTTCAGCTCACTCCTTCGTTTCCGTTGCGGCAGGAGCCTCAGCGGCCGGAGCCTGAGCGGCCTCGGTTGCGGCGTTCTGCTGCTGGGCGTTGCGCTGGCCACGACGCGGACGACGATCGCCGCGACGGCCCTGGCGGTTGTTGCCCTGCTGTGCCTGCTGCTCTTCGAACTCACGTTCGGTCATATCGCCCTTGTAGATCCACACCTTGACGCCGATACGGCCGTAGGTGGTCTTGGCCTCGAAGAAGCCGTAATCGATCAGGGCGCGCAGGGTCTGCAGCGGAACGCGACCCTCGCGGTAGAACTCGGAACGGCTCATTTCCGCGCCGCCAAGACGGCCGGAGAGCTTGATGCGGATACCCTTGGCGCCGGCGCGCATGGCATCCTGCTGAGCCTTACGCATCGCACGACGGAAGGTCACGCGGTTCGTCAGCTGCTCGGCGATGCCCTGGGCGACGAGCTGGGCGTCCAGTGCGGCGTTCTTCACTTCGAAGATGTTGAGCTGGACCTGCTTGCCGGTGAGCTTCTCGAGCTTGGCGCGGACGCGCTCAGCTTCGGCGCCGCGGCGGCCGATCACGATGCCCGGGCGAGCGGTGTGGATATCCACACGCACGCGGTCACGGGTGCGCTCGATGACGATGCGGGACACGCCTGCACGTTCGAGGTCCTTGCTCATGGCCTTGCGGATCGCATCGTCTTCGAGGACGAAGTCGCGGTAGCGTTCGCCAGCCTTGTTGGAATCGGAGAACCACTTGGAACGATGGTTCTCAGTGATGCCCAGGCGATAGCCAAAGGGATTAATCTTCTGACCCATCTTTAGCGGGCTCCTTCCTTGCTAGCGACCACGACCGTGATGTGGCTCGTACGCTTGTTGATACGAGCTGCGCGGCCCTGTGCACGAGCGCGGAAACGCTTGAGCGTCACGCCTTCGTCCACATAGGTCTCCTTGATGACCAGGTCGTTCTCGCGGAACGGTTCGCCGGCCTTGTCGGCCTTCACGCGGGCGTTCGCAATGGCGCTCTCAAGAACCTTGAGAACCGGAACGGACGCATCCTGCGGAGCGAACTTGAGGATGGTGATAGCGTCGGCTGCCTTCTTGCCTCGGATGAGGTCGACCATACGGCGAGCCTTGCGCGGCGTCACGCGGACGTGACGAGCGATTGCTTTAGCTTCCATGTGTCCTTACTCTCCTTTAGCGGCGTGCCTTCTTGTCGTCCTTCACGTGACCCTTGAAGGTCTTCGTGGGGGCGAACTCACCGAGCTTGTGTCCAACCATGGATTCGGTGACGAACACCGGCACATGCTTGCGACCATCGTGAACGGCGAAGGTGTGTCCGATGAAATCCGGGGTGATCATCGAACGGCGGGACCACGTCTTAATGACGTCGTGCGTGCCCTTCTCGTTCTGCTCGTCGACTTTCTTCTGCAGGTGGGCGTCGACGAAGGGGCCCTTCTTGATGCTACGAGTCATCTGCTCGACACTCCCTTACTTACGGTTCTTACCATTCGGACGACGACGAACAATCATCTTGTTCGAAGCCTTCTTCGGACGGCGGGTACGAACCTCGCCCTTGCCCCACGGAGAGACCGGCGGCTTGCCGCCGCGGGTACGACCGCCGTGCGGGTGATCGACAGGGTTCATGGATTCACCACGGGTGATCGGGCGCTTGCCCATCCAACGTGCACGACCGGCCTTACCGAGCTGGATGTTGGCGTGGTCGGAGTTGCCGACCTCACCGACGGTGGCGCGGCAGCGGGCGTCCACGTTGCGGATTTCGCCGGACGGCATACGCAGCTGGGCGTAGGCGCCGTCCTTTGCCACCAGCTGAACGGCGGCACCGGCGGAGCGGGCGATCTTGGCGCCGCCCAGCGGGCGCAGCTCGATGGCGTGCACCACGGTACCGGTCGGGATGTTCTTCAGCGGCAGGTTGTTGCCCGGCTTGATATCGGCCTGGGCGCCGGTTTCGATCTTGTCGCCCTGCTTGACGCCTTCCGGAGCGATGATGTAACGCTTCTCACCATCGGCGTAGTGCAGCAGTGCGATGCGAGCGGAACGGTTCGGGTCGTACTCGATGTGAGCGACCGTTGCCGGCACGCCGTCCTTATCCCAACGCTTGAAGTCGATGAGACGGTACTGGCGCTTGTGACCGCCGCCGCGATGGCGGGAGGTCATGCGGCCGTAAGAGTTGCGGCCGCCAGTCTTGCTGAGCTTGCGAACCAGCGACTTTTCAGGCGTGGAGCGCGTCAGATCGGAGAAATCCGAAACGGACGCGTTACGGCGGCCTGCAGTCGTCGGCTTATAAACGCGGATAGCCATAATCTAGTCTTCCTTTAACTTTTCTCGGCTAACCTTCAGTTACCGAAGATGTCAATCGTCTGGCCCTCAGCCACGGTCACGATGGCGCGCTTCTGGTTCACGCGCTGGCCGTAACCGGTGCGGGTGCGCACGCGCTTGCCCGGGCGGTTGAGAGTGTTGACGCTCGTCACCTTGACCTTGAAGATCTCTTCGATTGCCTGCTTGATCTGCACCTTGTTGGCGTTCGGGGCCACCACGAAGGTGTACTGGCCGCGATCGGACAGGGCGTAGCTCTTTTCGGAGACAACCGGCTTGAGGATAACGTCGTATGCGGGCTTATGAATAGCGACCATTAAAATCAGGCCTCCTTAGCCGTGCGCTCGGCCTTCGCCTCGAGGAAAGCTTCGAAGCCTTCCTTGGAGAAGACGACATACTGAGCGGTGACCACATCGTAGGTGTTCAGCTGATCGGCGAACAGCACGTGAACGGTCGGGATGTTGCGAACGGACAACCATTCGTTCACGTTGTCGCGGGAAAGCACGACGGTGGTGAACTTGTCAGCGGTGATCGGGTTCAGCGCGGCGACGGCGGCCTTGGTGGACGGTTCGGTGATGCCGAAGTCCACGACGGCGACGCGGCCGTTGTTGAAGCGGTCAGACAGCACGTACTTCAGAGCGGCGGCCTTCATCTTCTTCGGGGTGCGCTGGGTGTAGTCACGCGGCTGCGGGCCGTGCACGACACCACCGTGGTACCACTGCGGAGCGCGGATGGAGCCCTGGCGAGCACGACCGGTGCCCTTCTGCTTCCATGGCTTCTTGCCGCCACCGGAAACCATGCCACGGGTCTTGGTGGCGTGGGTGCCGGCGCGAGCAGCGGCGAGCTGAGCCACGACGACCTGGTGGATCAGCGGGACATGAGCCTGAACTTCTTCGGCGGAGAAGCCGAAGATTTCGGCGGGGGCTTCAACGGAGCCCGCAGCCTGGCCCTTGGCGTCGGTGACGTTCAGAGTAACGTTTGCCATGATTTATCAGGCTCCCTTCACTGCCGAACGAACGAGAACGATGCCACCCTTCGGGCCCGGAATGGCGCCCTTGATGGCGAGAATGCCGTTCTCGACATCCGACGAGACGATGGCGAGGTTCAGAGCGGTGTTGGTGACGTGGCCCATGCGACCAGCCATGCGCTTGCCCTTGAGAATACGGCTCGGGGTGGCGCATGCGCCGACAGAACCCGGACGACGTTCGTTCTTGTGAGAACCATGAGAACGACGATAGGACTTGAAGCCCCAGCGCTTGATGGTGCCGGCAAAGCCCTTACCCTTGGTGGTGCCGGTCACGTCGACCAAGGCGCCTTCCGGGAAGAGTTCAGCGGTCAGTTCCTGGCCCGGAGTGTACTCTTCGGCGTTGTCGGTGCGGACCTCGGCGAGGTGACGACGAGGGGTGACACCGGCCTTGGCGAAGTGGCCAGCGAGCGGCTTGGTGACCTTGGTCGGATCGACCATGCCGTAGCCGAGCTGGATGGCCTTGTAGCCATCGGTCTCTTCGGTCTTGACGGCGGTGATCACGTTGGTGGACACCTCAACGAGAGTGACGGGCACGAAGAAGCCGTTCTCGTCCCAAACCTGCGACATGCCGAGCTTCTTGCCCAGCAGTGCGGTGCGATTTGCATTCTGCGACATTGCGGTTCCCTCCTCCCTTACAGCTTGATCTCGATGTTGACATCTGCGGGCAGATCAATGTGCATCAGGGAGTCCACGGCCTTCGGGGTCGGGTCCACGATGTCGATGAGGCGCTTGTGGGTGCGCATCTCGAAGTGCTCGCGAGAATCCTTGTACTTATGAGGAGAACGGATAACACAGAAGACGTTCTTCTCCGTCGGGAGCGGAACCGGGCCAACCACAGTTGCACCCGCGTTCGTCACCGTTTCGACGATCTTCTTCGCCGATTGGTCGATGACCTCATGGTCATAGGACTTAAGCCTGATGCGGATTTTCTGTCCCGCCATTGCCTTCCGCCCTTTCTAGCGATTCGATTTACTGTTTACCAGCCTGCTTCATCAAAGGGCACCGGCGGAGGTGACCCAACGAGACGCACCCCTTCAGAGGCATACTCGTGGTCACACCACATCAGTGCGCGGCCATGTCTCATTCGCTCACGCGAAGCACATGCCACGCTCGCTTTTTTACTTCCAATTTGCGAGCCCTAGAATCAGGCAACTTGTTTATTAAAGCATCAGGGGTGGTCTTACGAAGTTCGGGCGTGTCGCAATCAGGGTCACGTAAAAACCATGGAATATCAAGCGAAATTCATATATCGTGAATTCATGGCACATCATCGAATTTCCGCCAGAAACTGGATTCCCCCACAGCCCGGAGCCTGGGTGATGGCATTGCTGCCCGCCCTTGCCGCAGTCGTTTTCGATTTTTCAGCGCGATCGATTTGGCTGCTTATGGCGTGGGCGCTGTGCTACTGCGTGCAATTCACGGGGTCGCGTTGGATTTCGTCGCGTTTCGCCCGCCGATACCTCTCCCCCGTCATCGTATATGCCGTGCTGCTCGCCGCCGTCGGCGTCCCGTATGTCATCGCCTATCCGAACATCCTGTATTGGGCGCCCGCGTATATTGCGCTCGCCGCAGTATCGTTCTTCGCCGCATGGCGCCGCGAGGAACGGTCCTTATGGGCGAACGCCGCCGCGGTACTGGCATCCTCCCTGATGGCCGCAGTGATCGCGCCTTCCGTGTGGGCGGCCGCGCCTGCCTTCGCCCTGACGCAATTCGGATCGGTGCTGTTCGTCAAAACGATGATCCGGGAACGCGGCAAACGTGCCTTCATATATGCATCCGTCGCGTGGCATGCCGTTTTGCTGCTGATTGCCTGCGCGATCACGGCATTATATACGCCTATCGCCTGGCTGTGGATTGCGGTGACGACATGGCTGCTGCTCCGCGCGGTTGCGCTGCCATTGATCGCACACCGCCATACGGTGCGACCGCTGGTCACCGGCATGGTCGAAATGGTATCCAGCATTGCCGTTTTCATTGCGGTTTTCGTCGTCGCGCCTTGGCTGACGCTGGGTTGACGCTGGGCCGCCGCCGGGCCGGTGCTGGGCTGAAGCCGGGCTGATGCTGGGCTGACGCTCGACTAATGCTGGCTGATACCAGGATAAGCACGCCCCGATATGGACGGACCGTGTGCGACCGCTCCAGTCTCGCCGCGCATCGCCGGACGGCCTCGTAACACGCCACACACCGCCGGACAGCCTCCCACACAAACTCGCCGCCCCGACACCGCCGCCCTCACGCCACAGCCTTTGACACCGCCCGTCCCTTACGCTGCCGCCCCTTACACTGTCCCTACACCGACCACCCCCTCCATCACCCACCTCCGCACCGCCACCCATCACCATCTTTGGCGGCGTTTTGCGGAGGCCAACACGCCGCCATGCTCCGTATCGCGTCGTAAAACGGCCATTTGCAACGCGACACAGAACACAGGGGCGTGTCGCCATCAGCAAAACATCGCGAAACAGGTGGGATGACGAATATGGAGAAGAAACATAACCAGAAACAGGAGGAAACGGGAAGAGGCAGACAGAGACAGTCAGAAAAGCAGGCAGAAACGACCGTAAGCAACCCAGAAGCAGCCAAATGCAGACGGATACAGGAAAAGTAGACAGAAGCAGGCAGAAGAAAGCCAAAAGCAGGCAGAGACAGAGAAACGGGCGGGAACAGGCGGAAACAGCCAAATGCAGACGGGCGCAGGCGGATGCGGGATACGACAAGGCCGCACAGATGCGGGATACGACAAAGGCCGTGCGGATCCCTTGATGGGAATTCGCACGGCCTTTGTTTACCGCGGATTATGCTGATTCAGATCAACATTGTCTGCCGTCAGATTCGCTCAGACGCGCTCGGAAGCCTCTTCGGTGGCGGCTTCGCCCTGACGCTCGACGCGCAGGCGATGGCCTTCGGCCTGAGAGACGCCATAGTAGGCGGCGATGGCGATGTCCTTCATATCCTCGATCTGCGGGATACGCGGGTTGGCCGGTGCGCACTGGTCTTCGTAGGCGCGCATGCCGATCTGGTCGAGGATGGACCAGAAGTAGTCCTCATCCACGCCGCAATCCTGGAAGCTCTTGTTCATGCCGAGCTTGTTGTCGCGGTAGTCCTCGACGGCCTTCGCCAGGTTCTCGACGGCTTCCTCCGGGGTCTTGCCCGGATTGACGCCGAGGTTCTTGGCGAGCTCCTGGTAACGTTCCGGAGCGATGTACTTGTTGTACTTCGGCCAGCTGGTCGGTTCCTCCGGGATGGAACCGTTATAGCGGATCACGTACGGCAGCAGGATGGAGTTGGTGCGGCCGTGGGCGACGTGGCACAGCGCGCCGATGGTGTGGGCCATGCCGTGGCACATGCCGAGGAAGGCGGAGCCGAAGGCCATGCCGGCCATGGTGGCGGCGTTGTGCATCTTCTCCTGGGCGTGGATCTTCTCTTCGCCCGGTTCGGCATTGACGGACTCGGCCAGGTTGTCCCAGATCAGCTTCGCCGCGTGCAGCGCCATGCCGTCGGTGAAGTCGTTGGCGTACACGGACACGTACGCCTCGAAGGAGTGGGTCAGGGCATCGAAGCCGGCGTCGCAGGCGAGGCGGCGCGGCTGGGTGCGGGCCAACACCGGATCGACGATGGCGACGGACGGGGTCAGCGCGTAATCGGTGATCGGGTACTTGTAGCCGGTCTTGTGATCGGTGATCACGGCGAACGGCGTGACTTCGGAGCCGGTGCCGGACGAGGTCGGGATGCACACGAGCTTGGCCTTCTTGCCCAGCGGCGGAATCTTGAAGGCGCGCTTGCGGATGTCGAAGAACTTCTCGCGCACGTCGGAGAAGGAGATTTCCGGGTGCTCGTACAGCAGCCACATGATCTTGGCCGCATCCATCGGGGAGCCGCCGCCGACTGCGATGATGGTGTCCGGCTCGAACTCCTCGCGCATCATTTCGGCGCCGCGTTCGACGGTTTCGACGCTCGGCTCCGGCTCGACGTAGTCGATGATGCGGAAGGTGACGTTGTTGGCGCGGGCGCGCAGCTGGTCGATGATCTTGTCGACGATGCCGAGCTGCTCCATGACCTTGTCGCACACGATGACGGCCCTTTCGATGCCGTACATGTCACGCAGGTACTTGACCGCGTTCGGCTCGAAGTAGGTCTTGGCCGGGATCTTGAACCACTGCATGTTGTTGTTCCTCCGAGCGATGCGCTTGACGTTGATGAGGTTCACGGCCTGAACGTTGCCGGAGACGGAGTTGCCGCCGTAGGAGCCGCAGCCCAGGGTGAGGGACGGGGCGATGGCGTTGTAGATGTCGCCCACGCCGCCGAGGGAGCTCGGGGAGTTCCAGATGATGCGGCAGGCGTGCATGCGCAGGCCGTATTCGCGGACCAGATCCTGGTCGTTGGTGTGGATGGCGGCGGTGTGGCCGGCGCCGTGCACCAGCATCTGCTCGCACATTTCGAAGGCGCTTTCCTTGTCGTTGGCCTTCAGCACGGCCTGGACCGGGGCGAGCTTCTCCATGGTCAGCGGCTCGTTCTCGCCGACTTCCTTGCATTCGGCCGCCAGAATGGTGGCGTCTTCAGGGATTTCGAAGCCCGCGGCCTTGGCGATGAACTGCGGGGACTTGCCCGGAACGACGGAGTTGAGCTTCGGGGTGCCGCCGGAGTAGGAGGTGCAGCCGAACATGTACTGTTCCAGCTTCGCCTTTTCCTCATCGTTGACGAAGTAGGCCTTGCGGCGCTTCATTTCGGCGACCAGCGGCGCGTAGACGTCCTTGTGGGCGATGATGGCCTGCTCGGTGGCGCAGATCATGCCGTAGTCGAAGTGCTTCGACAGGATCAGGTCGTTGGCGGCGCGCACGATGTCGACGTTCTTGTCGACGTATGCCGGAGCGTTGCCTGCGCCCACGCCGAGGGCCGGCTTGCCGGAGGAGTATGCGGCCTTGACCATGCCCGGACCGCCGGTGGCCAGGATGGTGGCGATGCCGGGGTGCTTCATAAGAGCGCCGGTGGCTTCGATGCTCGGATGCTCGATCCATTGGATGCAGTCGGCCGGAGCGCCTGCCTCGACGGCGGCGTCGCGCACGATGCGGGCCGCTTCGGCGGAGCACTTCTGCGCGAACGGGTGGAAGCCGAAGACGATCGGGCAGCGGGTCTTCAGCGCGATCAGCGACTTGAAGATCGCGGTGGAGGTCGGGTTGGTGACCGGGGTGACGCCGGCGACGACGCCGACCGGTTCGGCGATTTCGTCGATGCCCATCACGTCGTCTTCGCGGATGATGCCGACGGTGCGCTGTCCGGCCAGATAATTGGTGACATGCTCGCAGGCGAAGATGTTCTTGGTGGCCTTATCTTCGACCAGGCCGCGGCCGGTTTCGTCGACGGCCATCTTGGCGAGCACCAGATGCTTGTTCAGCGCTGCGATGGAAGCCTTGGCGACGATGTGGTCGACCTGCTTCTGATCCAGCTTTTCGAATTCCTTGAGAGCCTTCAGGCCCTTCTGTACGAGAGCGTCGACTTCGGCCTCGGCTGCGGCGAGCTTCTCTTCCGGGGTCGGCTTTGCCGGCTCTACGTTCTTCTTTGCCTCTGCCACTTGCAGTCCTCCTCGATCTTGCGGTTTGCAAAGCATCAAACGCATGTCACGCCTTTTGGCGGTGACCATGGCACACTTCGTGTGACCTGAATCACAATCTACCGAAATCCGCCATCTTTTGCATCACGTACTTTTCTGCAGCGTTTCATGTTATATTTTGTTTGTTTTAAGTGTGATTTATGTTAATTTTGGTCTGAAATCATCGATTTTTCCTCGGTCTGACACCTTTTGTTCACTTTTCAAGCGTTGTTCACACATAAAAGAAAACAGCATAATACGAACTTAGATAAACCCTTTTTATATAAGTGAAAATTTTTGACAACTTATATAAAAGTGCTTTAATAAAGGTATTCCGACACATCCGACAATGTCATGCGCAAAGCGGCGCAACAGCACAGCAAGGAAGTCCTCATGACATCGCAACAACGGATCAGCAATACCGGGAACACGCAAAGAGAATCCATAAGCGAGGCGACGACGTCCGTAAAACATCGCAACCGCACCGCAATCACGAAACTGCTCGCCACCGAAGGCGCGGCCACCAAGCAAGGCATCGCGCAGCGGCTTCGGCTAAGCCTGCCGACCGTCACGCAGAATCTCAAAGAACTGCTGCAAAGCGATGTCATCCGCGAAGGCGAACTGCAGGAATCGACAGGCGGCCGCAAAGCGCGCGCCTACGCCTTCAACGCACGCCACAACACCGCGATAGGCGTGGCCATGCACGCCACCGACGTCGTGCTGTATGCGCCCGACCTCAGCGGCGACATCATCGCGCATCGCCGTCGTACCATGCAATGCCGCAACGACAACGCCTACTACCAGCGATTGGGCGGCCTTATCAACGAATTCGCCAACGAATTGGCGGAAAACGGAAGCACGGTCAGCGAGGTCTGCTTCGCCGTCGACGGCATCGTCACGCCGAACGGCGAGGCCGTCATCGACATCGACAGCGCGGCGGCCGCGCAGGCGGCCTCCCAATCAGCCTCCCAATCAGCCTCACAGACCTCGCCGCAGACGATGCGACCAGCCTCGCCAACATCACCGCAAAAGACCCCGAAGACGTCGCCGCAGACAACGCCATACGCGGCATCGCCTGCAAGACCGCAGGCAGCGCCACCGGTATCCTCGCAGCAGACGATCGCACAGGCGACGCGCGCTCTCAGCGCAATCGCACAATCCGTACGACTTCCCGCCCGGCTCATCAGCAGCGCGCAGGCGTCGGCGACCGCCGAATTGTGGCATGACCGCACATTATGCGACGCGCTGTGCGTCTACCTTGACCGCAGGCCCACCGCAGCGGTCATCGTCAACGGCACGCTCTGCCCTGGAAGGGCGCGCCGCAACGGCATCATCAGCCATATGACGCTTGTGCCGCAAGGCCGCCCCTGCTATTGCGGACGGCGGGGATGCATGGACGCCTACTGCTCGCCCGAAGTGCTGATGGAAGACGGCGAAAGCCTGCCGGGCTTCTTCAGCGTGCTCGAACAGGGCGAATTGCATCATCGCGAGCGCATGGACGAATGGATGGAATATCTGGGGCAGGCGATCGCGAATATGCGAGGCGTCATCGCGGGCGATGTGATCGTCGGCGGCGAGGCGGCGCAATATTTGGACGATGACGATCTGGCGGCGTTGAAAACACGTATCGCGCGGCATTGCGTGTTCGATGATGATTTTGCGGTGCGACGCGGGCTTTGCGAGGAAGACCAGAATGCGATCGGCGCCGCGCTGCATTGCCTGGTCGATTATATGAAGGAGCTTTGCGCGATCGCGTAGCATGCGGGATTCCTATACGCGGAATTCCTGGATACGGGATCCCTGGATTCGGCAGTCTGCAGCCTGCAATATCGCGATTCGCGGACGTCTCGTATACGCGCATACGTTGTCGTATGAACACCACGACGACTCACGCCCGCACCAATCCACGTCTGCGCCAGCCCACACCTGCGCCAACTCATGCCTGCGCCAATCCACGCCCATGATCACGCCATCCGCATCCCGATCGCACGCATGGCTGCCCCGCCGATCACGGTGCGCGCGATTACAATAGGGTTATGGAGAATCCACCATTGCATCGCTATGCCACACGACCTGGCTTTTATTTCACGGATGACGGCGGGGCCGACGCGGTGATCCGCTCGGAAACCGCCGATCAGATATGGCTCAGCGTCATCGAGCCGTTGGATAAGCCTTCGGCGTTCTACAATGAGGCGATTCGCCTGCGCAAGGATTCTTTGAACGCTTTCGAACGGGATCTGCGTGAATACCATGTGGCGACGCGCGCCGTCGAGCATCTGGGCCTGCGCGAGACGCTGTTTCGCATGCAGGGGCCGAATTACGGCCTGTGGTACGTGCACCTGCCCAAGGCCTGGGACGGCATGCGATACGGCTACCGCGTCGACGGCGCGTGGGATCCGAGGCATGGCGTGCGTTTCAATCCGAACAAGATTCTGCTTGACCCGTACGGCAAGGGCATCGCCGGCCGTCTTGACTATGTGCCGGCCGCGTTTTCGTACGAATGCGAGATCGTCGACCGTAAGATCCGCGGATCCGCCTTCGGCGCGAAAAGTTCGTTGGATTCGTTGGGCAGCGTGCCGCTTTCGGTGGCGATCGACGACCGCGACAGCGCCAAGCATGACAACGAGCCGTCGCATCCGCATATTCCGTGGAGCAAAACCGTCATCTACGAGCTTCACGTGAAGGGCTTCACCGCGAACGCGCCTTGGCTGCCGGAGGAACTGCGCGGCACGTACGCCGGCCTTGCGCATCCTCGCACACTGGCCTATCTGCAGAAGCTGGGCGTGACCTCCATCGAATTGCTGCCGATTCAGGCCAAGCAGGACGAGCCGGTGCTGTTGGAACACAACCGTCCGAATTATTGGGGCTATTCGACGTTGAACTACTTCTCCCCCGAGCCCTCGTATGCGACGAAGGCGGCGCAGGCGGAAGGCGCGTCGGCGGTACGGCGTGAAGTCATCGACATGGTGCGCGCCTTGCATGAGGCCGGTTTCGAAGTGATCATGGACGTCGTCTACAACCACACCTGCGAAGGCGGCGTGGACGGCCCGACCGTCTGCTGGCGCGGCCTTGATTCGCTGGCATATTACCGTTCGCAGCCCGGCAATGCGGGGCTGCTGCAGGATACGACGGGTTGCGGCAATTCGTTGGATTTCACGAATACCCATGTGGTGACGTTTGCGATCGATTCGCTGCGGTATTGGGCCAAGCGCATCGGCATCGACGGATTCCGTTTCGATCTGGCGACGACGTTGGCGCGTCTGGACGGACAATTCACGAAGCATCATCCGTTCCTGTACGCGCTGCGCAGCGACCTGCTGCTGGGCAATCTCAAACTCATCATGGAACCGTGGGATCTGGGCGACCGCGGCTGGCGCACCGGCCAGTTCGGCCTGCCGTTCGGCGAATGGAACGATCGTTTCCGTGATACGTCGCGCACATTCTGGCTGACCGACGTGGATTCGCCGACCTGCGGCGGCACGGTGACGATGCAGGAAATCGCCACAAGACTGTGCGGTTCGGCCGACATGTTCGCCAGCGACCCGGGGCGCGGCGCGACGGCATCCATCAATTACGTGGCCTGCCATGACGGTTTCACGCTTGCCGATCTGACGCAGTACGCGCGCAAGCATAATCTGCCGAACGGCGAAAACAACAATGACGGCAGCAATGTCAACCATTCGACGAATTTCGGTGTGGAAGGGCCGAGTGACAATCCTGCGATCAATGCGAAACGCGAGCGCGCGGCGATGAATCTGATCGGCATGCTGGTGTTGTCGTTGGGCACTCCGATGCTGCTCGCCGGCGACGAATTCGGCAATTCGCAGCAAGGCAACAACAATGCGTATTGCCAGGACAATGAGACGAGTTGGCTGGATTGGTCGTGGCTGCGCGGTCCTGCCGATTCGCCGCAGCGTCGCCGCGTTGATGCGACGGCGGAGCTGATCGCCCTGCGCAAATCACTAGACCAGTTCCATCATGAGGATTTCTTCACACGATTGACGCAGCTGGGATTGCTTAAGCCTTCAAGCCGCGTGCAATGGTTTTTGCAGGATGGCACGACGCCGATGGAACAGGATTGGTTCGACGCGAATATTCGCAGTTTTGTAATGCGATTGGTGTCGAATGATGATGCCGACATTTTGATCGTAGTCAACGGCGCCTGCAAGGATATGACGTTCCGTCTGCCGTCCGACAGCCTGTGGGAATGCCTGTGGTCCTCGGCCGGCCCCGTTTCCGATGCGGATGGCACGATCATCGTGTCGCCGCTGCCGGAGGATGATGGGACGGGCGATGGCGCCTCCGCTGATGACGCTTCCGCTGGTGATGCCGCCGTTGGTGACGCCGCCGGGAAGGCTGGAGCTACCGGAAAGGGTGGAATTGATGGAAAGACCGACGCCGCTGCTGCCGGTGTCTCCTCCACGACTGATGATGCCGCCGATGCCGATGCCGAATACGACTATGTGACGCGCAGCGATTACGCCGATGACGTGGCGGATGACAATGACGATGACGAGGTGGCCAAGTCCCCCGATGACGTCTTCCCCGGATTCACCGCCCAGACCTTCCCGATGCCTGCCCTCAGCATCAATCTGATGCGTCAGATGACCTACTGACCCGTCCCACTCCGGCTTCCGGCAGCATCCGCACCACCCAGCCGGCTTCCTCTCATCCCAACTGGCCTCCCCGTACCCATCCCCTGACGCTTTTGACCGCAACACGCCGGGGTCGCCGGTCAAAACCGTCAGCACAGCGCATCAGTCAACTCCAGCCCGCTCCAGTCCTTGACAGTATTGACCGCAACACGCCGGGGTCGCCGGTCAAAACCGTCAACGCACCACACCAACCAACACCAGCCCGCCCCCACCCCTGACACTTTTGACCGCATAACCCGGCGCGTCGCGACCAAAAACGTCAGCACAACACACCAACCGGCACCAGCCCGGCCCCACCTCTGACAGTATTGACCGCAACACGCCGCAGGCGCCGGCCAAAAACGTCAGCACAGCGCATCAGTCAACTCCAGCCCGCCCCAGTCCTTGACACTTTTGACCGCATAACCCGGCGCGTCGCGACCAAAACCGTCAACACAACACACCAACCGGCACCAGGCCAACCCGACCTCTGACACTTTTGACCGGCGACCGCGGCGTGTTGAGGTCAAAACCGTCAACGCAGCACAGAAAGAGGGACGAGGATGAGAGACGGACAGATAGAACAAACAGACAGGACAACCACCAGGAACAAACAAACAGGAACAAACAAACAGGAACAAACAAACAGGAACAAACAAAGAGACAGAACAAACAGACAGGACAAACAGGCTGGCTGAAGATACGAAAAAGGCCCTCGGAGGGAAATCCGAGGGCCTTTGGTAAAGCCGTAAAGCTTTAGCGCTTCGAGAACTGCGGAGCGCGACGAGCCTTGTGCAGACCAGCCTTCTTGCGTTCCACGACGCGGGCGTCGCGGGTCAGGAAGCCGGCCTTCTTCAGGGCGGCGCGGTTCGCGTCACGATCGATGGCGTTCAGAGCGCGGGCGACACCCAGACGGATGGCGCCGGCCTGTCCGGTGGTGCCGCCACCGTCAACGAGGACGATGGCGTCGAACTTGCCTTCGAGCTTGAGCAGCACGATCGGGGAGTTCACTTCACGCTGCAGCAGCTTGGCCGGGAAGTACTCTTCCAGAGTGCGGCCGTTGATGCTCCACTTGCCGGTGCCCGGAACCAGACGGACACGGGCGACGGCTTCCTTGCGACGGCCGGTGCCGTAGCCCGGAGCGATCGTGGAGGTGCCGGTGCCTGCGCCGGAGTTGGTTTCGGTGGTGTACGAGGTGAGCTCCTCTTCGGTTTCGAGAACCGCGGAGTTGTTGGTGTTTTCAGCCATGTTTCTCTATCTCCCTTCGGTTCACTTACCCTGCTGCGAGACCTGAGTGATCTCGAAGACCTGAGGCTGCTGAGCAATGTGCGGATGTTCGGCGCCGCTGAAGACGCGCAAGCGGCCCAGCTGCACCTTGGACAGACGGTTCTTCGGCATCATGCCCTTGATGGCAGCGGTGATGATGCGTTCCGGCTTGTTCTTCAGCAGCTCGGCGTAGGTATCACGACGCAGGCCACCCGGACGACCGGAGTGCATGTACAGTTCCTTGCCCATCTTGTTGCCGGTCAGAGCGATCTTGTCGGCGTTGATGATGATCACGTGGTTGCCAGAATCAGCGTGCGGAGCGAAGGTCGGCTTGTTCTTGCCGCGCAGCAGAATGGCAGCCTGGCTGGCAAGGCGTCCGAGCACAACGTCGGTGGCGTCGATAATGTACCAGTCGTGAGTCAGATCAGCTGGCTTCGGTGTGAAAGTTTTCACGATGTACCTTTTCTATTCATTGTGTTCCGGGCTTAACAACATGGCCTTCGCGTTGAAAGGGACGCTCAGACGATCTGTAAAGCCTCATTATCCGTGGGCTCCCTGAAAGTCCTCGATGGCGAGTGGGAAAGCGCTTTGAAGGACCCCGTAGGGAAACACAACAATCTATTAGTGTATCGCCTGCCTTGACATTCGGCAAGCCGTGCCGTCCTGCGCGACATGCCGAATGCCCGGGCGATGCGGGGCCCGCAATCAGCCGCGCATGATTCCGGCGATATGCTGCAGACGAGGATTGTCGAACAGTGATTCCAGCGGCACGACATTGCCGTGGCCGTCCGCCAAAGGAATACGCCAGTTGGCGTATTCGTTGTTGGTGCCGGGCTGATTCTGCGCGCGCTTTTCGCCGACCGCGTCGACGATGGAGGCGGCCAGCAGCTTGCAGGACGATCCCTTCAGGCCGCGGTACAGGGCGTCCACGATTTCATCTTCGTTGGCGATTTCATCGTCAAGCATCGACTTGTCGAGATAGCCGTTTTCGACGAGCATGTCGAGCATCGCGTTATGTTCGGCCGTTGCCGAAGCCTGGAATTCCTCGACCGGGCCGGTGAGCAGTCCCAGACGTTCGCGCAGCTTGACGTGCTCATATTCCAGGTAGCCGGCCGCCGGCGGCAGATCATGCGTGTTGACGGATGCCAATGCGTACGGACGCCAATCCTTCGGGGCTCGGAATTCGCCGTCGAACTGTTCGAACCATTCGACGGCGCAGCCCAGGATGCCATGGGACGACAGCGACTTGGCCACATACGACGGCACGACGCCCAGATCCTCGCCGACGACGACGCCGCCCGCACGGCTGGCTTCAATGGCGAGGATGCCGAGCATGACATCGGAATCGTAATGCACGTATGCGCCGTCCGTGGCCTGCTTGCCCGACGGAATCCACCACAGGCGGAACAGGCCAAGAATATGGTCGATGCGCACTGCGCCCGCATTCGAGAACATGCCGTGCACCATATCGCGATACACGCGGTAGCCGGTGCGTTCCAGTTCGATCGGGTTGAGCGGAGGCTGGCTCCAATCCTGCCCCTGCTGGTTGAACATGTCCGGCGGAGCGCCGACCGTGGCGCCCTTGGCGAAACGTTCCGGATACCACCATGCGTCGGCGCCGCACGGATGCACGCCGACCGCCATATCGGCCATGATGCCGATGCGCATGCCGGCGTCGCGCGCGGCCTGCTGCGCGTCATGCAGCTGTTCCACGGCCACCCATTCCATCCAGCGATAGAAGTCAAGCGTATCCGGATACTGTTCGCGCAGACGGGCGACCTCGGGCGAATCCTTCGTCAGACGCTGCGTCCATCCGGCGTTCTCGCCGTCGCCATCGGGGGCGCCGAGCTTGTCGTAGCACAGGCACCAGGTCGCATACGCTTCCAATTCGTCGCCGCACGCCTGCTTGTAATCATCGAATGCCTGCTGGCGTCCCGCGCTGCGGCCGGCCTTGTAGATCGTCCACAATGCGCGCATCTTCGCATGCCACATCGCATCGCGGTCGATGATCTGCGCGTCGCCGTTCAACGGCTCGACGTCGCCGTGCAGCGCGTCGATCTGCGCCTTGTCCCCGTCGGACAGCATCGCATATTCGGCGATATCCTCCGGATGGATGTATGTGAAATTCACGAAACGACGCGACACCGGCAAATACGGCGACGGCGTCAGCGGCGACACCGGTTCGGCCGCGTGCAGCGGATTGATCAGCATGAAATCGGCGCCGGTCTTGCGCTTGGATTCGACCAGCAAAGTCTTCAGATCACGATAATCGCCGACGCCCCAGGAAGCGTCCGAACGAATCGAATAGAGCTGACTCATCCAGCCCCACAGCGAGCCTTCCTTCATCGGATCGAGCAGGTCGATCTTTTCGGGGGCGCTGATCAGCGTCACATCCTGCGTACGCCAGCCGGCGCGGACATGCAGGGTGTGGTAGCCCATCGGCAGGTCGGCGGGAAGATGCACGGCCGCCGTGGCCATGAAGGTGCCGTTCATGTCGAACGCCTGTTCGGCGCTGCCTGGCCCGATCTTGATCGCGCCCGGATATTCCTCGCCGTTTTCCAGCGTGATGCTCGCCGTGGGCACATCCATGATGGCCGTGTTCACCAGAACGGTGTCGTCGTGGCCGACGATATGCAGCGCGGTGGGCGCAAGCAGACGCTCGTGACGCTCTTCATGCAGGGCTTCGAGCGAATCGTCCACCGCTTTGTCGTCGGAGGCGTCGATGCCCAATGCTGCGAGCACGGCAATCAGAACATCATCGTCGATTTCGTGATAGTCGTTGCTCATTCCGACATAGCTGGTTGCGATTCCGGCCATTTTCGCCAGTCGAATCAGCGGCCGGGCGAGTCGCTGCTTGCTTTCGCTCTGCTGTACGTTGTCATTCTTCTCTGTCATACACACCAGTGTATGCCAAACGCGGCCCGTCACGACATTTCGCAACGCTGTGCGGACATCAGAATGACAACGTATGCAGCAATCCGGCGGATTCTGGATATCCGGCGGATTCTGGAAATCCTGAAGATCCAGAGATTCCCGAATATCCACAAAATCCCGAATATCCGGAAAATCCGGAATCTTAAGGAATCCGGAATCTTCTGAAAGCCTGAATATCCAAAAAATCAGCGACGGTTTGCGGCGTGCACCACTTCCGGCGACTGATCGGATTTCAAGCGTTCCAGCGTCTCCTGCGAAGCGTTGGGATTCAACGCGACGGCGCGACGCACCATGGACGACAGCACGACAGGCGCGTCCGGCTCCAGTTCAGCGCCCAATTTCGACAGAAAATCAAGCGTCTCCGCGTCGGTTTCCGTGCTTTGCGCGCCTTCCAGTCGCATCTTCCATGATGTGCGCTTGTTATGCAGTGCGATGGTGCGCGTCTCATGGTCGGAGTCCTTCGTCAGGCGGCCCACCAGCCAGTTCTTGTCGTCCGTGTTGGCGGCCACCGCGCGGCGCACTTCCGGCGATTCGTCGGCCGACAGTTTGACCAGCACATTCGGGAACGGCATGGTCCGGGCCAGGAAAACGCGATCCTCCAGCGGCGTATGCGGATTGCCCGCGACGGCCTCCAGCAATGCGGTGGCGCGCGAGAATCCCGCCTGGTCGGAACGGTCCGGCAGCGGGCGGCGAGCGAATTCGCTGAGCTCCGCAGGATCGGTGGAATGACGCAGCCGCTCATAGGTGGCCGTCAACGGCTCGAACCCTTCGGGGGCCGCATCGGAGGTTTTCGCGTTTTCACTGATTTCGCTGGTATCGCTCATACACTCCACCTTATCCTCTACACCCGCACCGGGCGACTCAGCATGTCGACCGGATCGGGAATCACGGCGGCATTGAATGTCTCGCGTACGCGCATTGCAAAATCAGCGCATCTGTCTTTGGGAACGATCGCGCTCATCACGATGCGGTCGGTATACCGCTCATCGGCCTGCTCGCCGTCGCAACGTGACAGAATCTGCTGGAACGCTCCCAGCTGCGCGTATTCCAAGCGCACACGATACCGTTGGCAGGGCACGATCGCCGCGATCTCTGCGGCCTTCACCGCAATCGACGCGCCGGTCGAATATGCGCGGATCAGACCGCCCGATCCCAGCAGAACGCCGCCGAAATATCGCGTGACGGCCACCACGCAATCCGTCAGGTCATTGGCGCGGATCACGTCAAGAATCGGCTTGCCCGCAGTGCCGGAAGGCTCGCCGTCGTCGCTCATGCGTTCGCTCAGACGCCCGTCCGCGCCGCCGCACACCGCCGCATACGCGACATGACGCGACTTGGGATGCCGTTCGCGAATCGTCTCGACGAACGCGAGCGCCTCATCCAGGGAATCGATGTGGCAGGCGTCGCCGATGAATTCGGATTTCTTTTCGACGAACGCGTCGTGCGCCGGCTGTGCGGCGGCGTTCATGATTGTGCGCATTGGCGGCCTTCCGGGATGTGAGGATTGTGCGGGATGATTTTGGGCCGATCCGGGCGAAGTCGGATCATCGCTGATTGCGTTCCGTTCCGATCCGGTGCAGGTTGATTCAAACCGATGCGGACCGATTCAGATCGGATCGGATTGAAACGGATTGGATCGGAGGACTTGAGGATTATCGCAGACCTCTTCAGACGACGGCGTTGTAGTCGCCGCCCGTGAAGAACGATGCGACCGCTTCGACGACCTGCTTGGTCAGATTCGCATAGGCCCCGTCGGAACGCCATGCGACATGCGGCGTCAGCACAAGCCCGTCGATGGCGCAGAGCGGGTCGTCGGCCGCAAGCGGTTCATGCTCGTACACGTCGAGCGCGGCCGGAATGTCGCCACGCTGCAGACGGGCGAGCAGCGCCCCCGGCTCGATCACTTCGGCGCGGGCCGTGTTGATGAACAGCGTGCCGGGACGCAGCGCTTCCAAATCGGCTGCGGTGATGATGCCGCGCGTCGCCTCCAACAGCGGCATATGCACGGAGACGACATCGGCGCCGGCGATCAGCTCGCGCATATCGTCCACAGGCGTGGCGCCGCATGCTTCGAACGCGCCGGCGGGAACATTGCTGCTCCACGCGGAAACCCGCATGCCATAGGCGCCGGCGATGCGCGCCACCGTCTGCCCGATGCCGCCGAGTCCGATGATCGCAAGCCTTTTGCCGTACAGGTCGAAGCCGTCTTCGCCATCCCAATTGCCGGCCCGCACCTGCGCGTCCAAACGTCCGACGCGGCGCGTCAATTCCATCAGCAGCGCCATCGTATGCTCGGCGACGGCATGGTCGCCGTAATGCACGACATTGCATACGCGAACGCCCATATCGCGCGCCAGATCAAGATTGATGTAGCTGGCGACGCCGGTGCCGCCGAACGCGAAGCATTTCGCATGCGTGCCGAGCGTGCCCAGAACGCGGTCGCCGCAATGGATGCCGATCACGATGATCGCGTCCGCGTCTTCGCAGCGGCGGATGATCTCATCCTCATCCAACGTGTAATCCGTGAACATGCGCAGGCGGGCGACGTTTTCCAGCAGGATCGCCCAACGCCGGAACGGTTCGATCATCGCTTCGAAAACGGCCGGCATCACCACCAGCGGCAGATCGGTGCGTTCCGGCTGCGTTTCGACGATCCGCGGATATGCGGCGGCGCAATCGGACGCCGCCGCGCCACCAGACGTTACGGCGCGATCAGACGTTACGGCGTTATCGGACATGCAGGCCCCCTTCGCAATGCGTGCGGCAAAACGCGCGCAACCACGCCATACGACCGCAGCGCGCGCAAACATACTGTCATTATTGTCGCAGCGGGCAAGACCATGCATGCGACGCACGAACGTCGACATGAACGCGCCGACATCATTCGTCAGCGATATTCCACTCGCGCACGATCGCTTCATCGGCGCCATGAGAATAGATCACGGTGCGAATGCGCTCGCGCACCTGCGCATCATAATCCTGCGACCAGCACACGTCGGCGTCATCCGTCAGAGGGCACCACTGATACTTCCCCTGATGCTCGTTCGCCGTGGCAAGCCAGTCGATACGGCTTACGCGCCATGATCCTTCCACGCCGCGCTTTCCTGCGAACTGCACGCGTGCGGTGACGCCCTGATTATTGACGATGGTCTGCGGCGTGTTCGCCGATTCGGTCACCGCATTGCCAAGACCATAGATGATCCACGTATCGTTGTAATACTCGATCGGCTGCGCGCAATGGCATCCGGCGCCGTAGATCAGGTCGAAAGCGCCGGTATCGGCCAGTTCATGCGCTTCCGTGACCTGCCAGGAATCGGCGTAGTCGATGTATTCCTGCACCGAATGCATGGCGATCGCTACGATGTCGGCGCCCTGCTCGCGCGCAGCCTTCGCCTTCGTGACGGCCTTGTCGATATCGCTCTGATGATTCGGATCGCCCTGCTCGCGCAACCGGTCGACGCGCCATTCGGTGTCGGCTTCCATGCCGTTAAGCGACACCGTGCCTGCGATCAGGCCAAGCTTGCCGCCGCCCGTGGGCGAATCGATGACCAGCGGCTTCCACGAATCCTCTTCCGTCTTATACGAACCGGTTTGGACGATGCCGTTCGCCTCCAACGTGTCCCACAGACGCGCCACGCCTTCCGCGCCCTGATCCCAGGAATGATTGCTGGCATGAGTGCAGGCGTCATAGCCGACATTCGCGGCGGCATCCGCCACTTCGGCGGGAATATTGAAAATCGGATAGGCGGAATACGGGCCGCCACGCTGCGCGATCGGCGTTTCGAATTCGCAGATCGCGATATCGGAAGCGTCGATATATTGGCGCATCGGCTCGAACAGATCCGTGAAATCAAAGGCGGTGCCGTCAGTTGCCGTCGGATTGACCGCATACTGATTCCACAGGCCTTCATGGAACAGCAGATCGCCATTCACAAGAACGGCGATGCAGTCATCATCCGGGCAATCCGGGGAATTTCCAGGATGCTTGACGACGGGATCGGGAGCGGAAGAGGATTTTTCAATATTCTGCGATGATGCCGCGGAATTCGACGACGCGTCATTGGGCGCCGCCGAATCCGGCTGCTTTCCAAACGAAAGCCAAGCCAAAGCCACGGCCAGCACGATCAATATGCCGACAATGATGGCGCCTGCAATGATCGCGGGATTCGCCGTTCCATTATGCAAGACACGCGCAGAGCGGCGTGTCGCATGCTGTGGACGCACCATATCTTCTCCAAATCTCCCTATTTATGCGCAATCGGGTGCGCCGATATATTGGATGCACCGATATTGCACGATGAAATCAGATTACCGCCTTTTCTTGCCATGATTCCAATTGAAGCGCAGGTAAAATGAAACGCAGGAGACGGAGACAACGGCGTCCCCCGCCTCCGCTTAATGTTGCGCCGATTGTTGCGCTGATTGCGCGCCGATTCCGCGGTTTGCCGGCATCCGGCATCTGAATTGGGCAGCCCCCAATTCACATCCGATTGCGCGCGCAATTTTGCGTCCGATTTACGCATTCAAAGAAGGCGCGGCACTGTCAGTGTCACAAATCCGTAGATGAATCATATGATTTGCGACACTGACAGTCGCTCAGTGAAACATTTTCGAAGGCGGGCCTAATAATTTGTGACGCCTGGCCGGGAAGACGGATTATCAGCGATTGGGCCGGCATACGGGCCTTATGGCATGTAAGCAGCATGTAAGCCGCACACGCTGCAGGCATCACCTGTTTCGGCGTTGAACCGTTAGCAGGACGAGGCCTCCGGCCAGCAGGACCATCAGCCCTACGATGAGGCCCGTCACCATCATGCCCGTTTCCGCCATCGTCGTGTCTGCCGGCTTCCAGGAGAGCGCGAACGGGCCATACCCGTCCGTGTCGACATGGAATCTGATTCCCGTCCCCGTGTTTTCCACGTCCACATCCGTAAGCTCAGTGTCAGAGAACGGGGTTATAGGCCAAAATATGTGTCCGGAATGGCTCCCCGTGCCTTGTCCCGGAATGCGTGTCGGGGATTCGAATGTCCGCGGGGGCACTTTCGAGGTCGGCCGGAAAGTGTGTCCGGAACATCGTTCCGCCCTTACTGCCGAAAGGGATCGGGCCGGTTCGAATGCGCCTGCTGCCGTACGGTATGAACACACCACGATGCGGCGCCTGCGGGGCGGACATGAAGAAAAACGGCAGGACCGGCGGCGGGCGGACCCGATGGCGATGCAAGAACCGTGAATGCGGCGCCGGCACCAGCCGCACGTACGACAGGAAGGCGTCCGACCTGAGGGTTGGGCTCGACCGGCCGTTCTCGAAACAGTCCCAGGCCGAGCACCCGCTGCCCGCGCGCACACTGCGGCGCCGCTGCGAGGCGATGTGGAGGATATGGCCGCCGGTGCCCGCGGTCGACGGGATCCATCACGTGGTGCACGTCGACGGCATCCATCTGCGCCGGCTCGCGGCGGTGCTCATCGCCGTCGCCGACGGGCACGTGATCGGCTGGCATGTCGCCAAAAGCGAGCGGAGCGCCTCATGGTCGAGCCTGATGGGCAGGATCGCGCCGCCCGACGTGCTCGTCTGCGACGGCGGCGGCGGGATCCTCAAAGCCGCGGCCGCCGTCTGGCCCGGCACCGGGATCCGGAGGCGCCTGTTCCACGTGCGGTGCGACATCCTCGAGCCGGCCGGCATGAGGCCGCGCCTCGAGGCCGCGAAACGGCCGCGGGGAATCGCGGAACGGCCCGCCGCCGTCACCAACGCGGACGAGGCCGCCGCGTGGCTCGTCGACTGCAACCAGTGGGAACGGGACTTCGCGGCGTTCCTCGACGAGAGGAGCAGGCTCGCCGACGGCGGCGTCGCCGACACGCGCCGCCGCATGGTCAAGGCCAGGAGGATGATCCGCCGGCGGATAGGGGAGGGCCATCTGTTCACGTTCCTCGACGAGACGCTGACGGCGGCCGGCCCGGTGCCCTCGACGAACAGCCTCATCGAATCATGGAACGCGCGGCTGCGCGACATGCTGCGCCGCCACCGGGGGCTGCGGCTGGAACGGCGGCTGAAGGCGGTCTGCTGGTGGCGCCACCAGCACACCGAACGGCCCGGGTCCGACGCGTGGCTCGTCGCGCACGCGCCGGACGACGATCAGGTGAGGGATTTGTACCGCAAGGCGTGGGAACGTTCCCCCGAGGGCGTCCATGAGACGTTCGGCATCCCGATGAGATACGGTACCGGCGTCGACTGGAACGATTTCCATATGCCGGGTAAGTGATCGGAACGGCTGTGTCCGGCCACACCACCGGACACACTTTTTGGCCTATAACCCCGAAACCCCTGCAATTCCAAGGGTTCAGAAACGGCGAAGGGCTTCAAGCAAGCGCTTGAAGCCCTTCGGAAGCGGAGTCAGAGGGATTCGAACCCTCGAGCCGCTAAACACGACTAACACCTTAGCAGGGTGCCCCTATCGGCCACTCAGGCATGACTCCATGTTTCACCGTATACGCGGCGCAACAGCATGTGACTATATCACATATCCAAAGACGAAACACCGGCAAACAATTTTTCCATATTCAATTATCTTTCGACCGCATCGATCCCGCCATCATCGCATCTACATGTCGCCATATGACGCGCAAGCCGCCCGCACCGACTTCGCGCCCGAACGGCGCCGGCATAATCAGCAGGGAAAATGACGCAAAACACTCCAAGATCACAGATTAATTGCAAGACCAGCATCCCCACAAATCTTCGACGGCGACGCCTCTTCCGCTTCAACCCAAAAGCAGATCGGCGACATCAGCGATTTTCCAATCCTCCGGATTCCGTCTCAGCAAATCGTCAACAGCACCACCATCCCTACAGCTATCTTGCAGGATTGGCGTCGCCGGAGAACGTCACGATGACGGCGGCGATCACCAAGGAGACGCCGACGCATTCCCAAATTCCGGGAATCTCGCCGAAAACCAGGCCAATGGCGGTGGCCACGGCCGGATTGACGGATTGCATGACGGAGAACGCGCCGGAAGTGGTGCGCCGCATCACCACTTGGTCGGTCAGATACGGAATGAATGACGCACAGAAGGAAATCACAAACAACAATCCCAGCAATTTCAGCGATCCGCCCGGCTGCAACGCCCATGTCGCGCTTTCCTTCGGATGAATCACATGCGCGATGGCGCCGGGCGCCAAAACCACGGACTGCAGAATCCAGCCGATCGTGATGCCGACGCACAGATTATCCAACGAATTGCCTCTTGCCGCGATACGACGGCCCAACACAATGTAGACGCCCCACATGGAGCCGCCGATAAGAATGGCGATCAGTCCGATCAGGAAACGATCGCCAGCGGTACCGTTCAATGAGACGCCCGCCAACAATACGACACCGCATGCGGCGATGACGATGCCGAGACGCTCGCGCCAACTGCGACCGATCAGCATGGCGACCGTCAACGGGCCGACGAATTCGATGGCGACCGCCATACCCATGTTCATATTGCTGATGGCGACATAGAACATGGTGTTCATCAGCACGACGGCGACGCCGCAACCGGCGACGACAAGCCAGCCGCGGAGGCTCGCCGGAAGGCCTGCACGGCGCGAGGCACGCCATGGGCGGCGCCATAGCAGCATGAGCACGGCCATGAATCCGACGCGATACCACACCGCATACAACGGGTCGAGCTGCTCGAACGCCGCTTTCGCGAACGCCGTCGCAACATACACGGCCAGCGCCTCGCATACGACAACGGCGAACACCGGCATACGATTCATGATTCCTACAATCGCCTTCTTCACGGCGAACACTTTACTCCGCAGGCGGCATGGGCGGCGGGCCAACGACGGGATGGGCGGAGCGAATGGCACGAAGCGCGAAGCCCCTCCTCTTCTGCCCCTCACGGCAACGCCGCAAGAGGCAGTCACGCAACAAACAACCCCGCAACGCAGGTCGCAGATCCCCCGCGCCCCGTCTCAAACTTCACAAACGGCAATGGATTCCGCAATTCGATGCGTCTGATCCGTCAGTGCCGCAAATCCGTAAGCGAATTCTTTTCAGCAGTACACTGACGGGCTCTCAGCGTGCTGCTGAAAAGAATTCGCCTACGGATTTGTTACGCCGAGGAACTTCGGCATCATGGCTGTTAACGCCGGCCGCTCAGCGCAGCGCGTCGTGGAAGAATGCGTCAATGTCTTCAAAGGGGATGCGGTCGACGCGATCGTACAGGTCGATATGTTCGGCATCGTCGACGACCAGCATGCGCTTGGGCTCCTGCGCGGCTTCGAACGCGGCATCGCTGAAGAATCGCGAATGCGCGCGGTCTCCGACGATGAACAGGATCGGACGCGGCGCAATTTCGTCGATATGTTCGAGCAGGCTGAAGTTCATGAACGCCAGTGCACTGGTGGTGGTGAAACCGCCAAGCGCATTCGGATGGTGGCCGCGGGGCACCGCGTAGAAGCGGAACCATTCCGCGTCCGGTTCAGGCATGTCCGCCGGAGGCTCCGCGAGGGGCCGCTCCGGGAAGCTCGGAACGTATTCCGGGTATCCGTTCTCGGCGTCGGCCCAGCGCTGGCGAGCCATCCGCTCCTTGGCTGCGGCTATCTGGTCGGGGCTCATGTTCAGGCGGGCCGCGGCGCTCATGTCGTACATCGAAGCGGTGGCAACGGCTTTGATGCGCGGATCCATCGCGGCGGCGGACAGTGCGAAGCCGCCGGAGCCGCAGATGCCGATGGCGCCGATGCGCTCCCTGTCCACGAAGGATTGGAGCCCGAGATAGTCGACCCCTGCGGAGAAGTTCTCCACGAACAGGTCGGGCGACGAGACGTTGCGCGGGAATCCTTCGGATTCGCCCATATAGCACGGATCGAAGGTGAGTACGACGAAGCCGCGATGCGCCAGTTCGCTGGCATACACGCATGGACCCTGCTCCTTGACGCCGCCGTACGGCGCGCCGATGACGATCGCCGGTTTTTGCTCGCCGGCATCGGATCCTTTCGGCGTATAGAGGTCGCCGGCCAACCGTAGGCCGTACCGGTTCGGATAGAATACGTGACGACGGTCCACGTCGTCCGCCAGCGGCGCGATATAGTGATTCTCGGCCACAGCCATCATGTTGGTTTCCTTTCGTCCGGACGCCGCCGGTCGCGTCATATGCACGCCATCCGTTCGACGCCATTGCCATGCCAGGTCTTGACCATGCCGATCGTAAGATTTGAAGTTAACTTCAAGTCAAAGACAGCGGCGTGTCCCCGATTCGCCCCAGAGCTTCCGAATACACACAAGCACCCACTGAAACATGACGACAGCGTCAGCGATAAAGCCCGCCGCCGGTTCGCGGATACGCATAAGCACCCGTCGCCAACACGACACACATTCGAACATTTGTTCCAAAAATGACCGCCCTTGCGCGTAGGATGATGCCATGAGCACAGCACCACGCGTCGAAGCGGCCAAGCGGGATTGGGGCCATGACGAATCCGGCTGCGTCGTGCTGCATATCGACATGGATGCGTTTTATGCATCGCTGGAAGTGGCGCGGCATCCCGAACTGCAGGGCAAGCCGGTGATCATCGGCACAGGGCCGCGGTCGGTGGTGTCGGCGGCGAATTACGAGGCGCGCAAATACGGCATCAATTCGGCGATGGCGAGCGCCCACGCGCAACGTCTATGCCCGAATGGCGTGTTTCTGCCGGTGGATATGGCGTATTACCGGTCGAAGTCGCATGAGATTTTCCGTGGCGTGCTCTCGCAGATAACCGACCGGATCGAGCAGGTGTCGGTGGATGAATGCTATATGGACGTATCCGGCGCGCTGCTGCGCTGGGGGTCTCCGTCGGCGATTGCGCGTTGGATTCGCCGCGAGGTCGAGTCACGTTTCCATGTGACCTGTTCGGTTGGCATCGCCGGCAACAAGTTGGTGGCGAAGATGGCGTCGACGAATGCGAAGCCGAACGGCATGCTGCTGATCCCTCTTGACAGGCATGCCGAATTCGTGCAGATGATGCCGTTGCGCGGCATTCCAGGAATCGGCCCGTCGCTGGAACGCCGTCTTAACGCGTGGGACGTCGGTTCCGTCGCCGATTTGGCGCAGTTGGATGAGCCGACATTGACGCGGGCGGTGGGCTCCGCCACTGTGGCGCATGACCTGTGGCTGGCCTCGCATGGTGTGGACCATCGCAAGGTGACGCCGTATACGCCGGAGAAGTCGATTGGCGCGGAACGCACGTTTACGGCAGATACGCGTGACATGCGCCAGGTGTGCGACCTGCTGCGGCGATGCTGCGATGAGACGGCGTCTTCGCTGCGTCGCCGCAATCTGATGGCGCGCACGTTGACGGTGAAGCTGCGTTTCGATGATCTGAGCCATCGCACGAAAGCGCATACGATGCCGCGTCCGACGGATGCGGCCAGCATGCTGTACCCGCTTTCGGTCGGTTTGCTGCGTGAAATGCTGATGATTGCCGCCGATACATCCGACGACGTTCCGCTGCCGCGCCCGATCAGGCTTGCCGGCGTCAGCGCAAGCGGCCTGTGCGATGCGAAGGCCGCCGTCGTGCAGCCTTCATTGGATGATCTGCTGGAAGAATCGACGGCGCCGCAAGGCAGTACGCGTTCCGAACGCATGCGCGATGCGGAGGAGGCGTTGGATGCGATACGACGCCGTTTCGGAAAATCCGCCGCAGGATTCGGAACCTAGCCAGTCAAGACCAACCGGTCAAGCCCCATACGATTGGCCCTGACCGCCGATCAAGCCCGATAGGCCTGATGAAAGGAGACAGCCAGCCGACAAAATTGCCGCCGGTAGTATAACAGGTGATACGACCGGCTGCACATTCGGGTACACAGCCGGCTATACGGCCGCCCATAAAACCGGTCACATAACCGGGCATACAGCCGGGCACATCACCAGCCCGCCGAACGGTTCAGCGCGCCAAACGTTCGGCGGCGTCCGCGATCGCCTCGTCGCTGGCGGTGGCGGAAAAACGCAAGTATTCCGGCGCGCCATAGAATTCGCCCGGGCTTGCGATGATGCCGATCCGCGCGAGCGCGGCCATATCCTGCCAGCAGTCGCCGGACTTCGCCTTCACCCACACATACAACGCGCCCGACGGCATGTCGGTGCAGTATCCGTACGCGCGCAAGCCGCCGACCAAAGTGGCGAGGCGCTCGCGGTAGCGGTCATGCTGGTCTCGTACGGCCTGCAAATCCTGCAATCCCGCAGCCATCGCCGCCTGCACCGGTCCCGGAATGATCTGACCGATCTGCTTGCGGTAATCGATCATTTCCCCGATCAGCCTGGCATCGCCGGCGATGAAAGCCGTCCTGTATCCGGCCATATTGGACTGTTTGCTCAACGAATACAATGCGAGGACGCCGTCGGCGCGGCCTTCGCAGATATCGGAACGCAACATGCATGGCGCGTCGGCGATGCCTGTGGCGCTGCGGGCTTCTCCCGCATCCCAATGCATCAGCGCATAGCATTCGTCGGACAGCACCGTTGCGCCGATACGGCGTGCGGCTGCGACGATGCCGGCCATCCGCGCCGCAGTCAGGGTCTCGCCCGTCGGATTGCACGGCGAGTTCACCCACACCGCCTTGACGCCGGGCTCATGCTCCCAGCTTTCCGTATCGGCGACGTCGTCGACCTTCATGACGCGCGCACCGGCCAGCTGCGTGCCGATCTCGTATGTCGGGTAGGAAACGCGCGGCTGCACGACGACGTCGCCCTCCCCCAAATGCAGCAGGGAAGCCATCAACGCGACGGCTTCCTTCGAACCGACCGTCGGAACGACGCCCGCGCCGATCGCGTCAAGGCCGACGCCGCGCGTATCCGCGAACCAGGTGCCGATCGCCTTGCGCAGTTCGGGCGTGCCGATCGTGGCGGGATACCCGTACGCGTTCGCGTCGTCGGAGGCGATTGCCAATGCCTTGCGCACCGAATCCGGTACGGGATCGACCGGAGAGCCGACCGAAAGGTCGATCATGCCGCCGAATGCGGCTTTGGCGGTACGCTTGTAGCGCGCGATGCGAGACCAGTCATACGGGGATGAGAATTCGCGGAATCCCATGATGATCGACCTTTCCACGTTAACGGAAGAACAAACACTATACGGAACAATCGTAATATGGCAAGGCCTCCCGGAATTCGGGAGGCCTTGGCGACAATCGGCAAGCGTCAGGCGCTGCGCGAAGGAAGCGCGGCGACCTGCTCCGGATCCTTGCCGAGCGGGCCGGCTGCGGAAGCGCCGCCCAGGTCGCCGACTTCGGCGAAGAAGCTGACGGCGGCGTCCTTGTACCATGCCCACTCATCCGGCAGATCGTCCTCGTAGAAGATCGCTTCGGTCGGGCACACCGGTTCGCATGCGCCGCAATCGACGCATTCGTTCGGATTGATGTACAGCGAGCGCGCGCCCTCATAAATGCAGTCGACCGGGCATTCGTCCACACAGGCCTTGTCTTTGACGTCCACGCACGGTTCGGCGATCACGTATGGCATGGTTACCTCCTTATATCACGTTCAAGGGTACTCCGAAGCCTTGTCGATTGCGGTTTCGACAAGGCCGGCGCCAGTCGCGGTCCGCGATGGTTCCCGCCTGTCACGGCTTGCTTTGCGTGTTTTGCGCGCTTTCCGCCCCCTGCTTGTCACCGGCGGCATCGACGGCGCCGGCATTGCCGGCTATCCTTCCCAGCAGCGCATGACGATACCCGTAGGCGAAGTAAATGACGAAGCCGACCAGCAGCCATACCACGAAACGAATCCACGTCACCACCGACAGGTTCAGCATCAGCCACAGATTGGCGACGGCGATCAGAATCGGAATCCAAGGATTGCCCGGCATTTTGAAGGTGCGCGGCAGGTCGGGGCGACGCTTGCGCATGATCGGAATCGAAACGGCCACCAACGTGAACGCCGACAACGTACCGATATTCACCATGTCGGACAGCACCGAAATATCGAAGCAGGCGGCGATGATCGCGGTGAACACGCCCATCGCGATCTGCAGGCGGGCGGGAGTGCCGTGCTTGCCGGTATGGCTCAGTCCACGCGGCAGCAGGCCGTCGCGGCTCATCGCGAAGACGACGCGCGTCACGCCGAGCAGCAGCACCATGACAACCGTCGCCAGTCCGAGCACGATGCCGAAGCTGATGATCTTCGCCGCCCAGGTCGCGCCGACCAGTTCGAAGGCTGTGGCCAGCGACGGGTCTTCGACGGCGGCCAGATCCTTATATGACACCATGCCGGTGGTCACGATCGCCACCAGCATGTACAGCACGATCACCAGAATCATGCCGACGCCGATGCCCAACGGCACATTGCGCTTCGGGTCCTTCGTCTCTTCGGAGGTCGTGGCGACCACGTCAAAGCCGATGAACGCGAAGAACACGAGGGCCGCGCCGGAAAGAATGCCGGGAATGCCGTAAATGGATGGGGTCATGCCGGTGACCCACTGCCACAGCGGTTGGTTCATCACCGCTTCGGATGATGCGGCAGGCTCGCTCGGCGGAATGAACGGGGTGAAATTCTCCGCCTTCACGAAGAAGAAGCCGACGATGACGATGAACAGCACGACGGCGATCTTCAGCACGGTCATCGCGCCGTCGACGCGCGCGCCCAGCTTCGTGCCGAACACCAGCAGCGTCGTGAAGAACGCGACCACGACGACCGGCGCCAAATCAACCGTCAGCGGCCCGACATGAACGTTCGTGTCGAAGCCCCAGCCCATCAGACCGAAGAAATCATTCAGATACACGCCCCAATATTTGGAGATCACCGACGAGGCCATCAGCATTTCCAGGATCAGATCCCATCCGATGATCCATGCGACGATTTCGCCGACCGTCGTATACGTGAACGTGTAGGCGGAGCCCGTCACGGGAATCATCGACGCGAATTCCGCATAGCACAGCACGGCGGCGCCGCACACGATGCCTGCGATAAGGAAGCTGATGATCACCGCGGGGCCGGCATGGAAGGCCGCGGCCTGCGCGCCCACCGAAAAGATGCCGGCGCCGACGGCGACGGCCACGCCCATGATCGCCAGATCCCACCATGAAAGGTCGCGTTTGAGCGCATGGCCTTCCTCGCCGGCCTCCGCCAGCGTCTGTTCAACTGATTTCGTGCGAAACAGCTGCATAATGATACCTTCTTCTGCTCTTGACGCTGATCGGGCCTGCTTTCGGATCGCCGTCCGGCGTTCAGCGCCGCTCTTGACCGCGGCCAAGTATAGGCAGATGAGGATATGCGTGCAGGAAAAGTCCACCAATATGGACGGCGTGGCCGGATTGCCGTGCGGCCACGCCGTCCGCAACTGTCCCGTCTACGGCCGTTCCGTCCGCACCCGTTCCGTTTACAGCCGCATGCCGATGACGACGGGCTCCGGGATCAGGCGTACGCCGAATGCCCGTTCGACGCCTTCCTGAATGGCATGGGCCAATGCCGCGATGTCCTCGGCGGTGGCATCGCCGCGATTCGTCAATGCGAGCGTATGCAATGTGGACAGGCCTGCGGCGGCATCCGGCGTGACTTTATATCCTTTATGGAAGCCTGCATGATCGATCAGCCAGGCCGCAGACGTTTTCACGCCCGGCGTGCCGTCCGGCAGCGCCGCCTCGAAACGAGGCGCGTCCTCGGGAAGGTTTTCCGCTTGGTCGATGGTCAGGATCGGATTCATGAAGAAACTGCCGCAGCTGTGACGGTTGAAATCGACCGGGACGCCGCCATCGGCGGCCTCGTCGCCGGCGGCTTCGTTGACGGCGGCTTCGGCGGAGGCGAGGCCGTTGCACTGCGCCTTCAATCCGATTGCGATCTGGCCGTCGCGCTTCGTGCCGCGCATCGCCGGCAGCATGTAACGCGTCGCGTCCTCCAGCATGCCTTTTGACGCGCGCACCCGCAGCACCGCGTTGCGGATATCGGCGACATTCATGCGGTCGCCGACTTCGACGCCGAGCGCTTTGGCGAGCTGCCCGTAGCCGACGACGCCGGTTTCGCTGTGGCGCAGCGCGAACGTCACCGACAACACGATATAGCGGGGCGTCGGGAAGAATTCGTCCGCCGGCACACCGGGCGCCGCATACATGCTGGATTTGAGCGCGCTCGCACGGTAGCCGAAACGCAGCTCTTCATTGCTCAGATCGCAGGTCCGCTTCGTCGCGCGGTCCCACGCCTCCACCGATTCGATGCCGGAGGCGACCTCCTGGCCGTATGCGCCGATATTCTGCACGACCGACGCGCCGACGGTTCCCGGAATGCCGGAAAGCCCTTCGATGCCCTCCAAGCCGAGTTCGACGCAGAATGCGACGAAATCATCCCAATTGCAGCCCGCCTCCGCGTTCACATGCACGATGCGTTCGCCGTTTTCCACCGGGGCGGCCTCGTCGAGCACGCTGATGGTGTGGCGGGCGTCGCGTACGACGACGCCGTTGAACGGCTCGTCGGAGACCAGCATGTTGGAGCCCCCGCCGATCACGCACAGCGGCAGCCCTTTGCGATCGGCTTCCTCAACGGCTTCGATAACGCCCACACGACTGGTCGGCTCAATAAAACGCGCGATTTCGCCGCCTACGGCGATGGTGGTGATGTCGGCAAAACGTGTCATACGCCCCAGCATACACATATGCGAAGGCTGCCCGAAACCATACGAGAAAACAAAAAACCCGACCTGTCGGTCGGGTTTTGAAGCTTATTCAGCGGGTCTCGCGATGCACGGTCTGCTTGCCGCAGCGAGCGCAGAACTTCTTCAGCTCAAGACGATCCGGCGTGTTACGGCGGTTCTTCGTCGTGATGTAGTTGCGTTCCTTGCACTCGGTGCATGCCAGCGTGATGCCCGGACGAATGTCGGCGCTCTTGCTTGCCATTGGGTTCACCTCTTGTGGTTCGTTGTCTACCGACGTATGCCGGCCTTTAGTAGCGAGAAAGAGACTCGAACTCTTGACCTTACGATTATGAGTCGTACGCTCTAGCCAGCTGAGCTATCCCGCCATGAGAGCCTCGAGTGAGAATCGGACTCACGACCTCTTCCTTACCAAGGAAGTGCTCTACCACTGAGCTATCGAGGCGTGGCGGATAGTGGATTCGAACCACTGAAGCACGAAGCGACTGATTTACAGTCAGTTCCCTTTGACCGCTTGGGAAATCCGCCATGCTACCAGTTCTTGGTTGAACCCCGCAACCGGCAACAGGTGATAGTATGCACGAAACGACCGAGCCGCGCAACTTCGGCGTGTCGCGCAAGTCACAGACCTTAAAAACGGCCATTTTCCAATGTTTTCAGCCTTCTTTCATCCGCAAGCGCACATCGGCGAAAAAGAAAACCGCTCTACTCCCCTTTCCACCATGAGGCCGGCCACATGCGGCGCAGGCGGGATATATGCAGGGCCGCCCGCACGCGTTCGACGCGCCGCCATAATCCGCCCGGGCTCTCCGGTCTACCGCCGAATGCGGCTCCGGCGGCCGCGGCGCCGATCAGGCGTATGTCTTCCGCATATTGCGGGATCGACGTGTCCGATGCGGCGTCGGCCGCAGTGTCCGACGCAACGTCCGTCCCGACGGCCGACGCGGCCGCCGTGCGTTTCTCGGCTGCGGCCCGCCCTCGTTCGGCGACTGCCTGCGTCGACTCCCGGTTCCTGCTTGCGCAGTATTCGCCGATCGCACGCGCAATGTCGGCATCGCTGTCGCTTGCGCGCCAGCGCATTCCCGCATCCCACGCGCTGTCCGCGATTTCGCGCCAGGCGGCGCGCCACGCCTCCCCCGCACGTTCCGAGGAAGGCGACGCGGCATCGCAATCCGGCGTGGCATCGTCGAATCCGACCATCACATCACGCCGGCGCCGCCGTTTCCGCCTGCGCGCCATTGCGGGAGTCGACAGAAGCAGCAGCACAAGAGCGGCGCACGATGCCGCGACCGCAATGACGGAAGCGTGTGATTCCAGCAATGCTGACACGATATTCCGCGGTTGCGCCGCATTCGCGACGTCATCGGATTCGGTGATATCCCGCGCATCATCAGCGTTCGCATCATCAGTATTCGCATCATCGGGCGACGTCGCATCCGTGTCGGCCGCATCGGACCGATCCGACGGCGCGTTCCCAGCGGACGCCGCAGACTGCCCGTCCTCATCACCGGCGTCATCGGATTGCGCGGATGCCGCGGCATCGCCCGCATCATCGCCCGCCGACGGCGTCACGTCAAACGGCACCCAACCGACATCGTCGACATACGCCTCCGTCCACGCATGCAACTGGTTCGACGAGACCTGATACCAGCCGTCCGCGTCTTTTACGGGACTCGCGCCGTATCCCAGCACAACGCGCGTCGGCACGTCCATGGCGCGCCCCAATACGGCGAGCGCCGTCGCATAGTGCGTGCAGTATCCGGCGCGGGAGGCGAGGAAATCGTTGATGACTTCCATATTGTCGCGCCCGTTGCCGTCGGGCGAACGCAACGTGTAGGTGAATCCTTCGTCGGGATCGGTGAAGGTCTTCACCAGGTATCGCATTGCCGCGATCTGCCGTGATGTCTCGTCGGATGAGGATGTCGATTCGACGTTCACGCCATCCTGAACGGCCTGGTTGACGAAGGCGCGCACATTGTCCGGCAATGTGTCGGGAAGTTCGAGGTAATGTTCGTGCGCGTATTCGTTCGCACCGCCGATGGCGCGCGTGAACATCGCGTTGTCGTCGCCGTCGACCGCGGCCGTCCGCCCTGGCCACATGCTCATTCCGACGGAATTCGTGACATGTTGCTGGATGATGTCGGTTATTCCTTGCATGCTGACGGCGTCCAGCGTCATGCTTGATGACATGTTGGCGTCGATGCCGGCATCGGCGTCGGATTCGTCGCCCGCGGAAACCGACTGCGACTCCGCCTGCAGCGCCTCCATGGGCAGTACCAGCACGTCGTTCCCGTCAGCGCCGTACACCATGACCCGCCATTCGTCATCGCCGACGTATGCGCGCTGCAGGAAATCGTCCGTGAATTCGTAGTCGTATGTCGTGCGCTCCGTGCCGTCGGCGGCGGTGAACGAGCCGGCCGGCTGCCGCATCAGGGTCGCCGCGATGCTGCCGTCCGACAGTTTTATGAATCCGCCCGGCTCATCCATGGTCACGGGAATCGCCAGCACGCCGTCCCACTGTTCCGCCAGCCCGTCCGCGATCAGCTGCTGGCGCTGCACGGCGCGCTCCTGCCATGTCGCATATTCGCCTTGCTGCTGCGGCATCAATTTCCGGTACGCCTGCAACGCGGCATCCACCTGATCGAAACCGGCATCGTCGCTGATCGGCTGCATGTACAGGCTGTCCATCGAATATGACATGCCGTCAAACGTGCTGGATGTGCGGCTGTATCTGCTGCCGTCCTCATATGGCCGCCAATCCGACAGTGATGCCCCTTTCAGGCTGGCGAGCTCGCTCGATACGCCGAGCATCGGCATGAACCGGGAGACCAGACCGCGGATTTCCACGGTGCCGTTCACATGCAGATTCTGCAGGATGGCTTCATCCTCGCCTTCCCCGTTCAGGCTCGATACGAGGGAGGCGTACAGCGGCCAGGGGTTGCGCAACAGCGTCCTCATGCCCGCGTCGCCCGTATCCGACGATGGGTCGCCGACGGTTCCCAGCCGGAAGCCGGAACCGTAAAGATCGGCGGCCTGCGCGATGGTGTCGTCGAATCGCCATGTGTCGCCGTCGAAATCGCCCAATGTGCCGAGGCGGAGGTATTGCGGCGCGTCCGTTTTGTATCGCAGCGCGATCCGCGACGAGCCGCGCGTCAGCGAGCGCCGCAGATCGACGATCGGATTCACCATATTCGACGAGAACAGGCCCGTCGATTCGCCGAACGACAGCGGGACGCCGTACGCCATTTCCAGCATTGACGGCGTGCAGCATAGGCTCAATGCCGTCACCGAAATGGCAGCGGCACCGCGGATTACGACGCCGGCATCGCATGGCCGCACCGTCCCCAACAGCACGATCCAGGCCGCGATGATGATCGCAAGCCACCACCATGGCGCGTTCTGCCCGACAAGCAGCGCGCCCGCCGGCACGGCCACGGCCGGCAGCATGCCCATAAGCGGTCTCGATATGCGCAATGCCAGCAGGATGCGCAATATGATCGCCGCGCAGGCCACCGCGATGACGAGCACGACGTCTGATTGCCATTCCACCTGTACGGGCGGCAGTTGGCGGTACAGGTCGTCGAATCCCGTATTCACGATCGACGCGGCCTGCGCGAGCCAATCCGTCTGCCGGTTCAGCACGAGGCCCGCCGCCTGCCGTTGGCTTTCGGTGGGCCAGAACATCCACATTCCGGTATGCCGTGCGGACAGGCCGTTTGCCGATACGATCGCGGCGATGATCGCGAGCACTGCGACCAGGACGCAGCGCAATGCGGAAACCAGCGCGTCGCGCATCCGTGCGGATTTTCCGTCGCGTCCGCAATGTGCGGGAATCACGGATTCGACCGCAACGAACGCGAACGTGCCGTATGCGAACGGCGTCCACGTTCCAGGCTGCACAAGCGTTGACGCTGCATGGATCGTGGAGACGAACATGATATACAGCGCGATGGCGGTAACGCCGCAGTTCAGCGGCGTCGCGCACTTGCCACGTGCTGGCGTAGGACGCCGGGACTGCCGCGATGCCGCGGATTGCCGGCCCCGCCGCGTCGCCGCCGGCCGGGATGCGATGTATTCCAATGGGACCGGCGTTGTCGGCTCGGTGACGATATCCGTTGTGATTCTGGATTGCGCGATATGCCATCGCCCGGCCAGTCGCGCGGCGATATCGGGATCGGGACTGATCGCCACGACCACTGTCTGCGGATCGGCGAGCGCGGCCCGCAATGCCGCGGGCATGGACGCGGTGGCCGGCGCGGACGCCCGCGCGACGGCGGAACCATCATTATCGGCGAGGCCGTCATGATTGTCGCGATCGTCCCGCCTGATGCCGCCGGCATCATCGCCATAGCCGGCGCAGGCGAGGAGTCGGATGACGTCGTCGCCGGTCTGCGCGACGGCGACGCCATCGCTGACCATCGGCTGGGATGAGGCCGCATGCCGCCGCCACATCGCAGCGCGCGCCGCCATCACGTCGATGAGGGTGCCGTGATTCCCGTCGTCATGATTCCGACTACCAATTCCTTGGTCGCCGCCGCCTTGGGGGCGTTCATCACGCGTTCGGCCATGCCGGTTTCGCAGTTGCCGACGCCGCACCGCCTCACCGCCTGATGTCGGCGGCGCGTCGTGCAATGCGGCTGCGGCATCCAGCCAGATGATCATGTTCCCGCGCTTTTGCCGGTTCTCGTCGCGGACCATGAGGTCGTCGTAACGGGCGGAATGATGCCAGACGATGTGCCGCATCGGGTCGCCGGCCGCATACTGGCGGATCATGCCGGACTGTTCATCATCATGCCGCAAGGCGTCATGCTGATTGCGCACGCCCGCCTGCACGCATGCCGCGCCGCCGCCATTCGGCTTCGGCACGACACAGGTCGCGGCGTCGCCCGGCATGGCCCGGCGCGCCTGCCACAATCCGAGCGGCCCATGCCAGCGGAACACCGTGTATTCGTGGACGTAGTAGCCGCGTTTTTCCGGAATTCCACGCAGGACGGGGCCGACGGGCCGATCCCGGAAATCGCAGGCGCGGTAATACGGCTTCGCCTGCGCACGACGAGGCCACCATATGCCGCGCCAGCCGGCAGGCCCCGCCATACGCCGTCCGATCCGACCGCCATCATCATCCTGCAATGGCCGCGCCTCATCATACTTGGCCCAAATCCGGCATCCGCAATATTGCACGACGACCATCAGCAATTCCGCGATCATCGCGATGCTTGCCGCCAGGGCCGCGGCGACGACGGCCCGCTCATCCAGCAATAAAGCGGCATACCATAATCCGACCGCACCGGCGGCGACAAGCAGTCCGGGCAAGGTGGGCGCGACCAACGGCCACGCCGAAACAGGGCGACTTGCACCGCACTTCCGCGCCGTCCTATTTTTCCGTCTCATAATGCGCCCGCCTTGCCGTTCCAGCCCAACGCCGACGTCTTCAGCGGCCCGCGGCGCGCGGTACCGGCAGATCGCGCAGAATCGTTTCAATGATCGCAGCGACCTGCGTGCGGGCATGCGACGTCGCATAACGGTCGCGCAGAATCAGACGATGCGACAGCACGGATGCCGCGACCGCGCGAACGTCATCCGGCAGCACGTAATCACGCCGCCGCAGCGCGGCATGCGCGCGCGCCATCGTCGCAAGATGCAGGCCGGCGCGCGGAGAGGCGCCATACACAAGATCGGCGCGATCCCGTGTGGCCGCGGCCAAGGCGACGATATATTCGGCGACGGGCCGCGCGACGGTGATGCCGTCGATCGCATTGCGCAACGCAACGATATCCTGCGTGGAACACACCGGCTTCATGCCAAGCAACGGATCGCGCCATTGCGGATTCATCACCATGTCCGTCTCGGCGTCGGCCGTCGGATACCCCATGGAAACGCAGGTCATGAAACGATCCAACTGCGCTTCAGGAAGCGGATACGTGCCCTCCGTCTCAATCGGATTCTGCGTCGCGATCACCAGCAGCGGATCAGGCAAGGCATGAGTGACGCCGTCCACGCTGACGGCTCCCTCCCCCATCGCCTCCAGCATCGCGGACTGCGTTTTCGGATTCGCTCGATTGATTTCGTCGGCCAACACCACATTCGCGAACAGCGGGCCGGCATGGAAGGAGAACGCGCCCGCGCCCCTGTCGTATATGGACACGCCGGTGACATCGCCCGGCAGCAGATCCGGCGTGAACTGGATGCGACGGGTGACGCCGTCGATGCTCTTGCTCACCGCACGGGCCAACGTCGTCTTGCCCACGCCCGGCACATCATCCAACAGCACATGCCCGCCGGACGCCAACGTCATCACCACGGTTTCACGAACTTCACGGGAGCAGGCCAGCCGACGGCCCAACTCGTCGACCAGCGTGTCCATCAGCGAAAACACTTCCATCGCGTCCCCCGAATCCTTCAACGGATATGCCTTGCCCTTCTTGGCAATATTGTAGGCCCGCGAAGACCCCCGCACGGATCACATGCACGAAAAATGAGCATGAAAACAAAACAAAACCGCCCGCCAACAAACATGTTGACGGGCGGTTCCACGGCTCTTTAGGACCGCAAGGCCCCGGACTCGGCCACCGCCTGCGATCCCTCGCAGACGAGCAGCGGAATCAGCCGATGATGGCCAGGATGTCGCGGGCGGCGACGATCAGGTAATCCTCGCCCTTGTAGTGCACTTCGGTGCCGCCGTACTTGGAATACAGCACCTTGTCGCCGACCTTGACATCCATCGGGATGCGCTCGCCGGCGTCGTTGCGTCGGCCCGGGCCGACGGCCAGGACTTCGCCCTGCTGCGGCTTCTCCTTGGCGTTGTCCGGAATGAACAGACCGGATGCGGTCTGGGTTTCGGCTTCGGCCTGCTTGACGATGATCTTGTCTTCCAACGGTGTGAGTGAGATCGACACTGTGGACCTCCTCTTTCTACAGAGAAATCAATACTTTCCGCGCCGGGACCCGCTTGCAAGAGGCTGACGATCACTTACGGCGTCGTCCTTTCGCGCTGAGACTTATCGTAGCGCGATTATTAGCACTCTGCCAACTCGAGTGCTAACGCTGTGAGAGAAAAATCGGAAAAACGATGGTTTCAGGCCGCAAAACGCCAGCGCAACACCAAGGGCGATGCGTCCGGTCAGGCGACACGGCGAGCCAGAATGGCTTCCAAACCAGTGCCCAACGATTCAGTGGTGACGGCCGGGGCTTCGACGTCCGCTTCCATTTCGGACTCGTGGAACGCCTCGCGGGCGGCTTCACGGGCGGCATCGGCGTCGGCATCCACGTTTTCGCCCTCGCCGGCAGGCGCATCCAGCGCATCGTCTTCGCTTTGCGCGCCTTCGATCAGAGGCTCGACCGGAACCGCCTTCGCGACCTGACGGGACGACTTGATCTCCAGGCTCTGCGGTTCCGCGACGGCAGGCTCGTTATCACCGCGGGAAGCACCGAGCGAGAAGGAGATCAGGTCCTGCGAGTTCGCGCTGTCCAACATGCCCTGTACACGGGTCAGGGTGAGCCGGCTCATTTCAGCGGTCCAATCGCGGTCGTCCTCGGACGACGCGCGTTCATCGCGTTCGTCGTGCACCGACAATCCCGACTCGGCCGCTCCCCGCCGGGTCATATCCGCAGCATCCGCTTCGGGTTGCGCGGCGGATTGCGCCTGGGGCTGCGCGGCAGAGGAGCCATCGTTTCCGGAATTCTCCACCAATTGTTCCACAACTTGTTTCACGTCATACGACTGCTGTTCGCGGCGCACCATCGCCTCCGCCTTCTCCAAGCGGCTCAGCTCGATCGCACGGCGGATCTCGGTCTGTTCCATCACATCGGTCGGATCGTTGTTCACGTTCGACCAGGTCGCGGAATCCGCCCGCGATGCCTGCATTTTGGCGATACGCGCTTCAAGAAGGGCCTTTTCGGCATCCTGAGCGGCATGATCGTTTTCAAAACGCGGACGACGGCTCTTCGCCCCTTGAGCGGCAAGCTCGGCGTCATGCCTACGCCGCGCCGCACGGATACGCGCCACACGCGCCTCCCACCGACGGGCCTGCCGCGCGGCACGGATGCCCAACGCCACCACACACACGGCGGCGGCCGCGGGAATCAGCGCGAACAATGCGCTGAAATGCAAAGCGAACGACAACGCCAGCACCACGATCGTGGCGACCAGCAGCAGAACGACGATGCGACGGCGACGCTGTGTGGCGGCATGACGCTCCGCACGCACCTGAGCGATATGTTCCGAAGACAGCCCTCCCTTGCGTGTCTCGTTAACCGGCATGCCTGCCCCTTTCGCCTGCATCGTATGCGTGTCGGAGAATCGCGTTCCACTGTCCGCATCCACCAGATGCAAGGACGACGAAAGACGATCCCCGCGGTGTTCAGCCACTCGCCTCATGCCGTTGATCGTCTTTTTTGGCAGCCAACAGATCATGAGGATGGCCACAATCACCAGAACGACGATTGCGCTGAGTGACTCGTAACCCATAGTCAACAAGCATAAAAGACATGCCGACAATCATTGCCTATTGGAATAAGGCGTGTCGGCGGCATTGCGGGCGGATGCGCGCAGGCGTGCCGCGCGGGCTGGCATAGCGTCGGAAGCGGCGTTTCATGAATCCCGGCGAACCGAGGCGAGGCCTCGCGCGCGGGCGCGTACGTCGGCGTAACGGCGGGCGAAGCCTTCGCCGGCATCCTCCGCAAGCAACGCGAAGGTCTCATGGTCTTGCCAGCTACCGTCCACATACATATATCCTCGCCGCAGCCCCTCATGGACCGCGCCGATCTTCCGCACGACCCGCAGCGAACGCTTGTTGTGCGGCATAATCGCGATTTCCAGACGATGCAGTCTCGGTCCGACAGGGCTTGCCAACGCCCAATCGGCGAGCATGCACACCGCCATCGGGGCGAAGCCGTTGCCCGCCTGCCCGTGGTCCACCCAATAGCCGACGATGCCCGTGCGCATTGCGCCGTAGCAGATGGCGCCCACCGAGATCTGGCCGACGATACGCCCGTCATGTTCCATCGCGAATACGGCGCCGACGCCTTCACGCTCATTCATACGCATGCAGCGGATCCACTGGGCGTAGGTCATGCCGCCGTCATGCATCGGATCGCCGGATTCCCACGGGCTCAGCCATGCGTCATTGCGCCACCTCACTTCGCTCCATTCCGCTTCGTCGCCCATAGTCAGCGGGCGCAGGATGAAACGCATGCCTGTATCCGGGCAACGCAGGGCGTCCGGCATGCGGATCGCGTTCACACCGGACGACGATGACGATGCGAGCGTGAACAGATTGCGCAGTCGTTCCAGTAGCATGCCTCTATTGTGCGTCAGAATTCGCCTTACGCGGTATTACGACTTACGCAAGTCACAGGACGGGCTAGGATAGTCGAAGCGAATTCATACGTGACGAATGCCGCATACATATGCGACGCATATGGAACGGATAGTTTGAACAGATAAAGAGGAAGAACGTTGCCCACTTATCATTACCGTTGCAAGAACTGCGACTATGATTTCACCATGCAGCAGTCGTTTGCGGACCAGCCGATCACGGTCTGCCCGCAATGCTCCGAGGAGCAGGTGCACAAGGTGTATTCCGCGCCGTCGATTGAATTCAAGGGCAGCGGCTTTTACCGTACGGATGGGGCGAAGTCGTCGAAATAGGATCATGGTATCCACAGTTTTCCACCGACAACACGCCGTAATGTGAATAACTCATTCTCTGCGCCCACAAGCCACGGATTCGATTGCGGCAACCGAGGGCATAGGTCATCATGCTTGCATGGTGACCTTTTTTCATACCCCGCATACGACGTCGAAGCATCGTGCGAGGCCGCCGACATTGCAGGAGCGGCGGCACAGGAATCGCATGCTGCATATCGTCACGTCGTTATGCGCTTTCTTCATGGTGTTTGCGATATGCCAATGCGTGGCGGCCTCGTCGCGGACACAGCCGATTGTGGTCGCCGCGATCGATATCGCAAGAGGCGAAGCCATTGCGGATTCGGACGTGTCGATTGCCTGGATCCCCGCGCATATGGCGTTGCGGTCCGTATGCAAGAGCGAGCAGCAGGCCGTCGGACTGACGGCAAGCATCGATATCGCGCGGGGAGATGCGATATATCCGTCGATGATGACGGACATGCCGGCCGTGCCGTCCGGATACACGGTGCTGAATGTGCGCATCGCCAGTGACGCCGGTGACATTGCGCCCGGTGACATGCTGTCGCTGATGTCGTCGATTGGCTGCGCCGAAGGCGAGACGGCCTGTACGGTAAGCGGCAACAGCATGGCCATGGATATCGCGCGGGAAGACGATTCCGGAATGACGATGCTGCCTTGTGCGATGCCGGCGGACGAAGCGGCCGGCATCCTGGCGATACAGGATGCCGGCGCGATCATCGCCGTGCGTCGGCCGCCTTAAAAGCGGCTGTGACCGGCAAAGGCGAATTGCGGTTTCTTGCGGTAGCGCAAGACGAGAATGCGGCGTTGCCGGTTCGGTCAGCGTTTTTCGTTGAACACGGCCCAATGCGGCGGCAGCTCGCCAAGGATGCGTTTATCGTCGTCAGCCTGACGCTGTTGTTCGGTGAGCACATCGCTGGGTTCGAGCTTGACGCCGTCGGCATCGAAGCGTTCCGTCCCCTGACGGACGACGCGCTTGTGCTTTCTTGGCGTACGACGCTGCGATGAATACTCGCTCACTTGGCCTCCTGGTACAACTCGCCGAGACGGGCCACGATACGGTCCACTTCCTTATCGGGGTTCACGAACGCACCCACGCTCCAGACCGTCATCACGGCCCAACCAAGGGATTCCAGGTTCTGCATCAGCATGCGGTGACGGCTGCGGGTGGATTGCATTCCCATGAAGCGGGCATCGTCCGTCAGCACCGCCAAAGCGAACGGCCTGTCGTTGACGCCGACCACCAAAGGAAGCCGCATGCCGTTGTCGAAACCGTAGTCGACCGCAACGTTCAGGCCGCGGGCGCGAATGCGATCGGCCAGGTCGTTGAACAGAACGTTATCCGACGTGTCGCGGGGTTCGGGGCGTACCGCATCGTCAGACAGGCCTTCCGCCCAGGTCAGCATCTTCTTCAGCAGCTGCGGGCCGGACTGGTGCAGACGCTCGTCGTCCATATCGGATGACGTGAACGAGGAGACGATGTCAAGGTGTCGCTCGGGCAAAGCCAGGGCGTCAAGCAGCATGCCGCGTCCGCCTTCGCCTTCCAAAGCGCCGAACTGCTGCAGCAGACGACCGTGCATGGTCTTCGCATAGCAGGTTGCGATTATCACGTCCGTGGCCTGGGCTCCGGCCACGTCGACGATATCCACCAAACGGACATGGCGCAGGAACTGATTCATCGACTTGCTCTTGAGCGACAGCGACTTCAGTTCGGCGCCCAGACGTGTGCGGAAGCTGGATGTCAGGGTCACCACGGTCAACGTGTAGGAAGGCGGCACAATCGTGAATGTGGCGGCACGCTGCATGATCAGGTTGACTACCGTTTCGATTTCCTGCTGGCTGCTTTCCACCAATCCGGTGGACATCACCGGCACGCCGCTGGCCTCGTCGACATGATGGTAGCGCACCTCGCCCTGCATATTCGCGCGGGCGATATCGCACGATACTTCGCCGTACCCTTGCTCGTTCAGCAATGCGGCAAGCTGCGGCGCACGACGCACCGGGCGATCCGCGATGCGCACGCTCGGCAGCATGCCGATCAGCAGCCGCAGGCTTTCGCAGGTCACCGTCTCGCTATGCGCGATCACCACGACCTGCTTGGCCCGGCAGACGATGCTCATCAGCTGGATCGCGGGCATATGGGCGCCGGCGTCGATGATGGCGACGTCGGCAAGCGGAGCCGGATTCGTCACTGCGGCCAGAGTGGCCGGGGTGGCGATCAGGATCGGTTTGGCCGCGGACAGAATCTGACCGTGTTCGCGCCGCAGCCGGTCCAGCGTCATGTTGCCGCCGCCTGCAAGCATGGTATGCAGCAGGTTCGCCTCCTGCGTGCGGGAGAACAGCATGTCGCACAAGCGACGCATGGATTCCTGGGCGACCATCGGGCCGACGGAACGAACATGCTCGATATCGACCTGTGCGAAACGGTCCGCCGCAGCCTGCATGGCCGAACCGTCCTGGTTCGAGATGATCGCCGACGAACGCACGATGTCCTCGAACACCGTGGTCCACCATGCCAGCTGCAATTCCCCGGACACGGCTTCGGTGTCCACGCGCCGATTACGCAGATCGTCGATCAGCCCGGTCAGGCCGGCCGTGGCGAATTCACGTTCCAGACGGCTGCGCTCCGGCAACGTATCCAACGCCTTGTGGTCGTCGTACAGCGCCTTCAGACGGTCTTCGAAGTGGTTGAAGTCAACCGCTTCCAGATTGCCGCCCTGCGGAGTCGTGGCCAGAACGACGTCCAAGGCGGTGATGCTCCGGGTCATCGCCTCCTGGGTTTCCAGGATGTCGTCCAGCTTCGCCGGAAGCACGGGCCATCCGCCATGCGGCACGAACATATGCCATTGGTCGGCCTGCTTCGACACGACCTTCAACGCCTCGTGCAGGTTTTCGACCTGTGCGCCGACACGCAGCAGACTCTTCGCTTCCTTTATGTGACGGCGCCGCTCCCAGAAGCCCATCGACGAGCCTTCGGCCTTGCGTTCCGCCTTCGGCTTGGTCGCTTCAATCATCGATGCGATATCGCGTTCGAAGATCTCCGGCTGGAATACGTCAAGCACTCGACGCAGATTCTTCAGCACCGTCACCTGACGAGACCACTCCTGGGCGGTGTTCGGCACGGGGAATCCGCAGCTCTGCACCGTATTGGCCACCTGTTCACGAGTGGTCGGCAGCAGCTTGCGCAGCATATCGACCACATGCTGGTAGGAGCTGACCGCTTCATCCTCGGTGAAAATGGAAGCCTTGAACCAGGCGGTGTCGTCAGGGCCAACCGTATATTCGCCCAATTCACCGGCGCGTTGCAGCTTTTCCGCCCACTTGTCAAGCTGACCGGCGATATTGTGCGCGGCGTCATTGCTCAGGCGCACGCGCGTGGCCGGATGGGTCGGCATAACCGTGATCTGCGCCAGGTTCTGAATGGTCTGGTATGCGGAAACGCCCCACTGCTGGTTCACGCCATGCAGGTCGCCCAAATATCGTGTCAGGCGGGAGCGCACGCCCACCAACTCATCAGCCAACTGGTCGAAACGCGACGTGGCCACGCCGGATTGGAAGCCGACCGCGGCGATCAGCTGGCGATCGATCGCCTGGTTGATGCCGTCGTCGGAGATATCCAGCATCTGGCCGTTAAGCTCATTGGCGTTGATGTGCTGCACGAAACGACGCTTCTGGTCGGCCACGCATGGCACATACAGCACGGATCGGCCGCTCATCACACAGCGCGACGCGATAGCCGCCGCCTGTTCGGCCGTATCGTTGCAGGCCGCGCTATCGACGAACAGCGAATGGCCCGCCGCCGCGATATTCGCTGCGTAACGCACGGTATTGTCGACATCGCCGATTTCATATTCGGTATGAGGATCGCTGTCGAACGGACTGAACTGATTGACGTCCGCACTTGCGATCGCATTGATCGCGGCCTCGTCGCCGACCAACGCATCCAGCACGGTATTGCCGGTGGCGCCGTTCTCCAATTGGTCGATGATCTGGCGGCTCTCCACCAGCATCTGCGATGCGGGATCCATAAAACACCCGAGCACGATATGACGCTCGATATCAAAATCCGTGAACTCACGCGACGCCTGTTCGCCGATCGCATGGAACACCGCAGAGGTGTCGGGCACGCCGCTGGCGTAATGCGAGCCGTCGAACAGCTCATCTTCGTGCAAGAAGACGCCATGTTCGCGCATGGCGCTGACGAACGCGGCATTCAAACGCACATGGCCCGTGAAGGCGATGACAGTATCGCCGTCAATCACCGAACGGTCGTTACGCACTTCCACCGGGTACAGCAGCACGGGCACCTGATTGCCGGTCCATGTGGCGACGCCCACCACCAGCGACAGTTCGGCTACGCCGCTGACGCGCCCCTTGTTGGTTTTGTCTTCGATAACGCGTTCCAGACGGCGACCTGCGGCACGCAGCATGCCGTTGTCGCGGAACAGCGAATTCAACGTCACATGACCGCTGGCGAACAATTGGGCGATGCCGGACGGATGCGCATGCGTAAGGTCGAGTTCGGCGGCAAGCTGCGTCACGTCCTCCAGGGGGGAAGGCGCCAGCCCTGCACGATATTGCTCACGCCAATTCCGAACGCGATCCAACGAACCGGAGACACGCTGGGTGCTTTCGCTCATCTCTAGGCTCACTTCCCTACCGCTTTACGGTATTCCTGATATCCCTCATTATTCGCGAGTGCCGCATCGACATCCTGATTGCCCTGTGCCGCCAACCACGCGTACAAATCATCGTACAGCGACGGGTTCATCGCCAGGAACGGCAGCAGCTGCGGATGACGGGCCATTTCGAACTGCACGGTGAAATCGGTGGTCCGCTTCGCATCGTCGGAGGTGTATCCGTCGACCTTGATCACCGGCTCGGGCTGCGCGAAACCGCCCTTGGACACGCGTTCGAATACCGAGCCGGGCTCGAAAGCCGGGGAATACCGGGATTGCGCGTCGTCTCCGGTTACCGATGCGGACTGGCTGTCGTTCTGCGAGGCCGGGAACGACCACTGGTCGGATGCATTCACGAGCGGCTGTTCGGCGCGGGCCGACCGTTCGATAGGCACGGTGCTTTCTTCGGCCGGCCAGGCATCCGCCTCCGGTTCGGCATTCAATGGTTCTTCAACCGGCTGTTGGGCGGACAGCGGACCGTTCTGCCCCGACTGACGGTGCACACTGCCACCGAACAACGCCGAAACCGGGATGACGTCATCCTTCGGCTTCGCGAATTGTTCCGGCTGGGCCTGCGCGTCCGATCGCGCCGGCTGCGCCTGTTCGTCCTCGATATCGGCGCCAACGGCAGACATCGCATCCGCTTGGGCCACGGCGGCGGTGAGTTCGGCATCGGCCTGATCCATTTGAGACTGGATATCGGCCTGCGACTGGGCATCGGCGAACAGATCACGTGGGGAAGGCTCTTCATGAACGGTCTCCTGCGTGAAATTCAACGGCATGGAATGATGGTCTTCCTCGTGCTTCTCCTCACGAGCAGGCTCAAAGGACTGCACTTCCGCGGCCCTGAGCGCATTGACGCGATGGGCGACGTTACCGGCGCTGAACAATGCCGTCGGCTCGCCGGCGCGCAGATCGAGAATGTCATCAACCGACATATCGGCGGCATCCGGCTCCTGCTTGGCTTCGACAATGGCGTAGTCGAACAGGTCCGCAATGGCCTCCTGCGAATCGGTCTCATGCTCCACTCGAATACAATCAATGGGGACATCGCCGAATTGCATACGAATCGCAGTGCCCGGCAATGTGAAATCCACATCCGCCGGCAGACGCATCAAGTCACCGTTCGGACGAACGATATAGGTTCCGTTCGTGGAATTCAAATCGTGTATGATCGCGTCACCCTGCTCGTTGACAGTGAACAATGCGTGACGCTTCGACATGGAACGCTGCGGATCCGAGATATCCAATCGTTCGTAACCATCATCAATCAACGGTCTGAGTGGTTTGCGACCGATTTCGACCGCCTGGCCCGGGTCGATGCTTGCGATGTCGATTCCATCGACCTTCAGGACCCATTGCGATGAGATTCGCTGCCCCTCGTTCACCGTCTCAGCCTTCCTTTCATGACTGGATACGCGATACCTGCCATTGTGTCATGATTCCGCGCAATTGCCGGGATTGTACCGGACTTTCGCCGGTCGTCGTCCCATTTTCGCCCTATCGTGCACCATAGCACGATTCATGTTCAGATGCCCGTGCAAAGGAAAATCTACATATTTGCCTGCATGCATGATATGCGCGAAACCGCCCGAATACAGCGGAACCCCGCCGCTCGACGAGCGACGGGGTTTCCGGGTTAAGTTCAGTGATGCGGCCTATGCCGCGCAAATCACTTGAGCTCGACGGTGGCGCCAGCTTCTTCCAGCTGAGCCTTGGCCTTCTCGGCGTCTTCCTTCTTGGCGTGCTCGAGAACCGGCTTCGGAGCGCCGTCGACCAGAGCCTTGGCTTCGGCCAGGCCCAGGGAGGTGATGCCACGGACGGCCTTGATGACCTGGATCTTCTTGTCGCCAACGGCGGACAGGATGACGTCGAACTCATCCTTCTCTTCCTCGGCGGCAGCGGCGGCGGCCGGAGCGGCGGCGACGGCGGCAACCGGAGCGGCGGCTTCGACGTCGAACTTCTCTTCGAAGGCCTTGACGAACTCGGAGAGCTCGACGAGGGTCATTTCACCGAAAGCTTCCAGCAGCTCTTCGTTGGTGAACTTAGCCATGATGGCTTCCTTTCTTTTGTGGCGGCGGACGTTGTGATGTTCCCGCTGCCTAACATGTGTTTTCTATTGTTCCGAATTGATTTTATGCGGCAAGCCGCACGGCAATCAGGCGGCCTTTTCCTGCTTCTCGCGCAGAGCGTCGATGGTGCGCACGGCCTTGGTCGGCAGAGCGTTGAGCAGGTAAGCGGCCTTGGACATGGTGCCCTTGAGGGCGCCAGCCATTTCGGCGAGCAGTTCCGGACGAGACTTGAGGTCTGCCAGCTGCTGAGCACCCGCAGCGTCGTAAACGGTTCCGTCTGCGTAACCGCCCTTGACGATGAGGGCCTTGTTGGTCTTAGCGAAGTCACGCAGGGTCTTGGCAGCCTCAATGAAGTCGCCCTTCACGAAGGTGACGGCGGTCGGGCCGGCGAGGATCTCATCGAGACCTTCGATGCCCGCTTCCTTTGCGGCAATGCGGATCAGCGTGTTCTTCGCCACGGTGTAGGAAGTATCGCGGCCTAGCTTTTCGCGCAGATCGGAGATCTGCGGAACGGTAAGCCCGCGGTACTCGGTCAGGTAGATAGCATCAGCGTTACGGAATTGCTCCGTAAGCTGAGCGACCACCACTTCCTTTTCGGGCCTCTTCATGGCGTTCCTTCCTTACTGGGCCGTTGAGAAATTCAGTAAGGACAAGCTTGCTTCAGGGCAATAAAAAAGCCCTGCGCACAGGCAGAGCAACATTCGACCGCTAAGCGGCATACCCTTGACGGGCGTATGTTCTTCAACCTGCGCTGGCTTGGCGAACCAAACTTCGAAAGCCTTCCGGCTTTAACCAACGGTCTGTGGTTTACGAGGGAACAATCTACGCGAAACACTGGACTGATTCAATCCGGGCGTGTCGCGATATTGCGACCACCCCGAATATATGTTATTGATAATCATTATCAATTTAAAACGGATATCACGCCAGTCAGGAACACAGGTATTCATAAATGCCCATCTGACTGAAACGGCGTCACATTGGCGGCGGACGATACGGGACGGCCGCCAGACATCAGCACGACCAAGGAGCCTCATCATGCGCAAGACCGCCCTGACCGCCGCCGCAACCATCACGGCCGTAGCAGCCCTGAGCGCCTGCACGCCGGACGGCACCGCAACCGAAAACGCGGCGTCATCCGACGGCATCACCGTCGTCGCGTCCATCAACCAATGGGGCACGCTCGCCGAACAGATCGGCGGCGACGCGATCGACGCGACCAGCATCATCACATCGACCAGCGCGGAAGCCCACGACTACGAGCCCACCACCGCCGACATCGCCGGCATCCAGCAGGCCGACATCGTCATCGTCAACGGCGCCGGCTACGACGAATGGGCCGTCAAAGCGGCGGAATCATCATCGGCGGCGATCATCAACGTCGCGGAGCTGTGCGACGTGGAGCATGGCGACAATCCGCATATCTGGTTTTCCTCGAATTGCCGTGAAACGGCCGCCGACGCCATTCTTGACGCGTATCGGCGCCTCAGCCCCGGCGACGTCGACGTTTTCGAACAAGGATTCGCGGCATGGCGGAGGGAAGAAAACGACCTGTCCGGCATCATCGCCGACGCCAAGGCCCTTCTTGGCGGCACGACATATGCCGCGACCGAATCCGTCGCAGAATACCTGGCCGACGAACTCGGCCTTGCCGACGCCACGCCGACCGGTTATAGGCAGGCAAGCGCGAACGAAAGCGAGCCGACACCCGCGGATCTGGCGCAATTCACGGATGCGCTGCGCTCCGGCGGCATCGATGTGCTGGCATACAACCTGCAGGCGCATGGCTCGCTGACGGAAAGCATCGTGCAGGCGGCCGAGGACGCCGACGTGCCGGTCATCGCCCTGACCGAGCAGACGCCGCGGGAATACGCGAGCCTCGCCGAATGGATGGGCGCCCTGGTCGCGCAATTCACCGGCAAAGGCGACGGTTTCCACGCCGACGCCGTCCGGGATCATGAGACCCATGACGATCACGACCACGACCACTGATCAGTGAGGCCTATTTCGAAAATCCGTCCTCTTAAACGGCATCCAAAACGGAAGACAAGTGCGAGGATCACGGCTTTTGGGGAAGGTGCGGATACGGCAAAGGGCGCCGCCTGATGAGACGACGCCCTTTTAGCTGATTACGGCGTGGATTCGCCGATCATGTCAGCGTCCGGAATGGCGGCGACGAATGACCAACACCACCACGCCCACTGCAACGAGCACAAGCACGACCACAGCGGCGCCGGCGACCGCCACGCCGGTGTCGGACAGCGATTCAAGTACGTTCTTGATGTCGTCGGAATCTGCTTTCTGACCGGACGGGCCCGTATTCGAATCATCGCCGTTCTGGCCTCCTGCGGAACCGTCACCTTGACCGCCCGTGGAACCGCCGTTCTGGCCGCCGCCGGAACCATCACCGGAACCATCACCGGAACCTCCGTCAGACGAATCCTTCAGGGTCACCGTCACACCGGCCGGCAGACCGGCATCACCCTGCTGCATGTCAGCCACAAAGCCATAGCCGGCATCCGTGACCTGCAGGGAGGTGACGCTGACCGTCATTTCAACGCCTTCGGCGGCATCCTCAGCGGCGACGCCGTCAACGCTCAGCACGCCGACATCGACTGTGCCGTCTTCGGCGATCGCGGTATCGCCGCCGGAGAGCACGACATCCGTCGCGACGGAGCCGTCGGCGGCGTCGGCCGCAACTGCGATGGCCTGTCGAACGGCCGCCTTCTCCGTCATCGCATCGGAAAACGTCATCGTCGGATTGGACAGCGCGTAATCCGGGCCGGCGGACACTGCGATGCGAGCGCGCACCGTATGCGCCTCGCCGACGCCCGTCAGCTTCACCGACATGGACGAGGCGGAGACGGATGCGACCTCCAATCCGGGCGACAGCGCCTCCTCGGCCGCGGCGCCGGACGCGCCCATAACCGCCAAAGGCAGCACGGACGCGGCCAGCAGGGTCAGGCAGCGGCGAGCGATACGGCCAATACGCTCCCCGACACGCGCACTGTCATGCACGGTATCATGCGCGGCAATTCGATGCACAGGAGTTCCTTTCATGGTCTTAACGTTTCCGTTGTCCGTTTTCACTGTGAGATTCACCGTGTTGTCCATTGCGCCGCTCACTTCGTTTCGACTTCGATTTGCGGCAGGGACTCAGGCAACGCCACCGGCAGCGTGTCGGCCACCAGACGTTCGCCCCTGAGTGTTTCGGCATCATCCACGCGGTACAGCTCCGCACGTACCGAAGTCGGCAGGTTGAAGCCTTCCAGCCGATCCGGCTCGATGTAATACACCCAGCGTCCGTCGGCGGTTTCGCCCAGCTCGCCGTGTTCGGGGACCTGCGCGAAGATCACCTGCGTGCCTTCGATGATGTTGCCGTCCTGGTCGTACAGCTTGATGGCGTTGTATGCGGGGTTGCCCTTATACGCACCGGTGAACACCAGCGAGCCGGCGGGGATCTTCTCCCCCGCCTCTTCATCAAGCAGCAGGTCTTCCTTCAGATAGCCGATTCCGTTATCGATGAATTCGATGTCGTCGCCGGTGGCGCCGAGCACATCAAGTTCGGCGATGGATACGGCCTTCTGCGCAGTGGCGACCACACGCAGATAGCCCACGTCGTAGGTGTACAGCCAATCGTCGCCGTCCTTGCTGAAGTGGACGGTGACGCTGCCGCCGTCCTTCAGCTCGTCCTGGTCGAAGGTGCCGGTCTTGACGGTCTGCCACTGCGTGCCGTCTTCGCTGACCTGGATTTCATAATCGCGAATCGGATTGCCGCCGCCTGCGCGATACTTCAACGCGGTCACAGACAGCACATCGTTGAACGACAGGGTCACCTGCGCCTGCTCGCCTGCGGCGGAGGACGACAGCTCGCCCTCATAGACGGAGTCGTTGTCGCCGTCGATGACCTTGGCCACGGCCTTGGACGGAACCGGCTCGCACGGATCGTGTTCGTCGCCCACCATGGCGTCCTCTTCCGACGTCATATTCGTGGAAGCGGCCCAAGCGGCCTTGTCAAGCGAACCGTCGGTGGAGATCTTGACCGCGTCGAGCGTCGCCGTTTCGGTGCGGGCCAGGGTCTTGTCGACGCCGGTGACCGTATAGGTGAACACGCGGTTGTTGATCGTGGCGATCGTGTCGGTGAACACCGTGGCGCCGGACCGGTCTGCGGTCACGAAGCCCACGACCTGGCCGTTGCGGCTCACCTCATAGCCGAGCATGCCCTGCTGGGCGGCCGCATCATTCGTGATGGTGATGTCGACCTGTGAGGAATTGTCGGCATGGGAGAGTTCCGCCTTCACCTGCGCGTCCGCCGCGACGGAAGCGCCGTTTTCGATGCGGTATACGCGGGCGTTGTCCGTGATGTACTGAATCGGACGGGTTTCCGGCTCGAACTGCGCGACGTACGCCTTGGTGGCTTCGTCCGGCGTCATGCCCCATGCCTTGAAGAAGGAGGTCAGGTCCTTCTGCGTGGCGGCTGCGATCAGACGCATCAGATTGTTGTCGGTGTCGCCGTCCAGAGTCAGCTTGACGCCGCCCGGCGCAGGGGCGTTGCCCGTATTGCGGGCGTAGGCGTCGACGCGGGCGAAGACCAGGTTCTCCATCTGTTCGGCGTACGTGTCGTACGTCTTGTAGTTGTAGCCGTTGTCGTAGGCCAGGTGCAGCTGCCAGTACATGGCCAGCTGGGTGAACACGTCGGACGAGGCGCCCTTCGTGCCGCTGGTCACCTTGTTGTAGACCTCGTCGTAGCTCCAGCGCACGGAATCGTCGGAATCCTGGGCCAAGGACAGCTGGGAGAAGTAATTGTTCGTCACTTCCGCCACCGTGTACTGGCTTTGGTTGATTTCGTGGCCGATCTCATGGGCGATGCCCCAGCCGAAGTAGGAACCGGACTCGTACTTGCCGCCGGCGTCCGCGATCACGCCCGGAGACGTGACGACGGCCTTGGTCTGGTCCCATTCGACGCCGATGTGCTTGCCGCCGGCGTACATGAAGGCTCCGGCGAACATGCGCATGTAGCGGATGTTCTGGCGGGAGGTCGGCAGCGCGTTCCTCGAACCGTACGCGGCCGTGTCGGCGGAGGTCGGATTCGAGCCCAGGCCCTTGTGCTGGTAGAACAGCGTCATCATGTCGTCGGCGGAATCCAGCGAAGCGACCAGCTTGGCGGCGCGCTCCTCGACGGAGCCGTCGCCCAAGCCCGACAGCACCTGCGAGGCGGGCACCGAATGCATCATGTATCGAGTGACAAGATCGGTGGCGTTGAAGACGCAGTTCCGCTCGTCATACTCGTCGAAGTCATCGCCGTGCGCGTCCTCATGGGACGCCTGCAAAGCGTCGACATAGGCATCCAGCTTCTTGACGTATGCCGTGGCTCGAGCGAGCTTTTCGGCATCATCGGTGACGTTGTGCACGTCAAGCACGGGAATCTCGGTGCCGCCGACGACGCGGACGGCATACTGCTGACCGGACTTGTTGCCCTTGTATTCCACGTACAGGGCGCCGCCCCTTTCGACACCAAGCGAAGTCAGCGAAGGGATCGTCACTTCGTTCGCGCCGACCTTCAGCGTCTCCACAACGGTCTTGCTCCAAGCCGAGGATTCGGCATGGTACTGGGTGGCGATCAGACGCAGTTCGGAATTGCCGCCGGGTGTCTTGCCGGACCCACCGACATACACCTTCAGCTCATCGCCTGCATTGGCGGCGATGCCCAACGGCTGCCAGGCATTCAGACCCTGCGAGCCGACGTGGCCGTCATATGCGGAGGACACCGCGGTATCGATCTCCACCTGTTCGCGCAGCCCCTGCTGGTTCAACACCTTTTCGGCGTTGTCGAGGTCGGCGAGCAGCAGCGTCCTTTTCGGCGTGGTCTCGCCGGAAATCCCTTCCGGAGTGTTCACGGCCTCGCGCAGGCCGTCGATGTCGGACTGCTTGATGCCGTCCCTGAGCGTGACGTGCATGTCGTCCGCCCACAGCGCTTCGATATCGTCTTCCAGCGGGTCATGCTCATAGAACGCGAGTTCGGACATGCTGACGGTGTCGGAATAGTATCGGGCGAAGGTGACCTTGATCTTCTTGACTTCGGTCGCTTCGAACGTGGCCTTGAAGGTGTTGGCCGCACCGGAGACGCCGGCGACGCCGGCCGTGCCCGCACGGGATTCGAAGAAACGCTCGTTGCCGTCGGCATCCCATGTGGTGATCTGCACACCGGACTGGCTGGACCAGCCGTCGCCCAGATACGTGGTGACGGCCACGCCGTCCATCAGATATTCCCGATCGAATTCCACGGTGGCGCCCCTGAACTGGGCGTTCGCGGAGGAATACCACACCGTGTTGTAGTCGCCGTCCACGACCCACATCGGATCCATGACGCCGTCCGGATACTGGTCGGCCTTCCAATTGTCGACGGAAACGCCGGTGATATGCGATTCAAGATCCTTGGACTGCACCGTACGGTTGATCAGCCTATACCACGGGACCTTCACGTTCTTCGCGACGGTTGCGCCCTGATACACCGCGGAGTTCGGCGAGGTACCGACCGCGTTGGTGCCGGTCATGTACACGTCGTACGTGGTGGTGTCGGCCAGGCCTTCCAACGTGTACGACGTGCCGGTGATCCGCGCGTCGACTTTCCGGTATTCGGTTTCGCCCTGCGCGCGGTAATACAGCGTGTAGAAGTCGGTGTCGTCCATCTTCTTCCAGCTGACGGCCAGCGCACGGTAGCGGCCGTTGACCGTGATGCCTTCCGGCGCCGCCGGGGCCTTGGAGGCCTGCGGCGTCACGGTGATGGCGTCGCTGTATGGGCTAGACCATTCGCCGTTGACGGAACGCACCGAAACGGTGTATTCGGTGCCGTTGGCGAGCTTCCTGCCGTTCAACGTGGTGATGGTGATCGTCGGCAGCACGCTCGGCACGGTCTGTTCGGCTTCGCCGTCGGAAATCCTCACCTCATAGCCGGTGATATTCGTCTGCGCCTTCCAACGCAGGGTGAACTCCTTGTCGCCGACGGTGCCGGTCACATCCGTCGGCACGTTCAGATCAGGTGCCGGAACGCGGTTCTCCATATCGTTCAGGAACACCACCGAAGCGATATCGGCAAGCTTGGTGGACGACGTGCCGGTCACGCGGATCGTGATCTTCTTCACCGCGATCTGGCCGCCGAAGTCCACCTTCACCGTGCCGTCGGGCGCAATGGTGGCCTGCGCGGTATCCAGAGCGCGCGCCGCGTGGGCGTTCCCGTCGGAGAACGCGATCTCCTGCGTGGCGCCGTCTTCCGGTTCGACGATGATCACGCCGGCGGTCGGCTTGTTCTGCGAGTCTTCCGGAACGGCGATGACCATATCGCTGATTCCCGCACCGCCGGTGACGATGCTGATTTCCACAGGCGACTGTTCGGAAATGACTTCCGCCCCGGCCGGCTTCAACGTGATGGTTTCGCCGTTCTGCAGCATGTCATCGACGGTGACGCCGCCTTCCGCCGCCGTGCTTTGCGGCATTTCCGCAGTCATGCCGGCGGTGTCGATGGGCTTGATGATTTCGGCCTGCGCCTGCACGCGTTCGGCGGCGACGGTCGTCGCGAACACCTGCACATCGCGGATATCGACGGTGCCGTCTTCCGACATGTCGTATTCGGAAACATTGTCATCGGCGTCGTTCACAATCGTCTGCGCCAGCAAAGCGGCATCGGCGTCGTTCATCGCGCCGTCGCCGTCGAAATCGCCGTATGCCATCAATCCGTTGACGCCGCCCGCGGCCGCGCCTCCGGCATTGTCGGCAAGACGAATGGTCGCCGACGAGAATGCCGGCAAATCAATGGTCTGCGTATAGGTCTCATAGCGCGATCCGCGCACGGCAATCGTGCGTCGGCCCGACTTCCGTGACGTCACGACGGCCTGCCAGGTGCGTCCGTTGTCCGTCGTGGTCATATCCTGCGCGGCCTCGCCGTCGAATGCGACGGTCAGTCCAGCGTCGCCGGCGCGCCGCTCGGTGGTGGTCAGCTTCACGGTAACGCTGACGTCGCCGGACACGGCATCGTTCGACGGATCCGCATCAGCGTCGCCGTCGCTGTTGTTTTCGGCGGCGTCGCCGTTATCGGCGGCACCTTCGTCAGAGGCATCCTTGCCAGCGACGTTTTCGTCGGCGGCTTCGCCTTCCGGGCCGGCGTCATCCGCGCCTTGGGCATCGGGCTGCACGTCTTCCGACATGCCGTTCCCGTTGTCCGATTCCGTGGCGGATTCATCCGCCGCCCCATCCGACGTGGCGTCTGCATTCGAATTGCTTTGGCTCTCCTGCGCTTGCTCTGTCACATATTCGACGGTCCGGTCATCGACGGTCAACGCCGTCGCCGTCGCACACGGTGCCACAAGGAAGGCGAGAGCGACGCACCACATAATGGCCCGCGTCAGTCGTCCTCGGTGCTGCACTGGTATCTCTCCTTGTTCAGCCTGCGAAAATCCGTTCGCAGAGGTGTTGAAAATGCCAACGCAAAAGGACGGCATCACCGTCCGGCGTTGTCATACTGTCATCGCGTAGTCTACCGAAGAAAGGACGCTAAAAATCGTAGTTCATCGAAGAGCGCATAATTTCTTGACAACCCATTACGAATCCGCTGCAGTCTTCCCGTCGGAAGCATGGACGGCAGCGTCGGCTTCACGAAAGGCCGCGATGCAAAAGGGCCGGCCGATTCGCGAATACGGAATCGGCCGGCCCGGTCGGGATCAGCACGGCTGCAGCGTCGCACGTATTGCATCGGCATGCGCGCCGCAGGCCCGCGTGCCACTACAGCAGCGCGTTCAGCACAAAGTCGAGGATGAACAGCACCGCGACGATCCAGATGATCGGGTGCACTTCCTTGGCCTTGCCCTTGCAGGTCTTCACCAGGCAGTACATGATGAAGCCGCCGGCGATGCCGTAGGAGATCGAGTAGGAGAACGCCATGAACACGGCGGCGAAGAAGGCCGGGATGGCTTCTTCGATGTCGTTCCATGCGACTTCCTTCAGCGAAGCGGCCATCATGCAGCCGACGACCACCAGCACGCCCGCGGTGGCGGCGGACGGAATCGCGGAAATGAACGGGGACAGGAACGCGGACAGCGCGAAGCAGATCGCCACGACCACGGAGGTCAGACCGGTGCGGCCGCCGGCGGCGATGCCTGCGGAGGATTCCACATACGTGGTGGTGTTCGACGTACCGCAGATGGCGCCGATGGAGGTGGCGACGGAATCGGCGAACAGCGCGCGGTCCATCTTCGAGCTGAAGCCGGAGCCGTTCTCCAGGCTCTTCTCGTCCTCTTCGGAGAAGATGCCGGTGCGACGGCCGGTGCCGATGAAGGTGCCGATCGTGTCGAAGGTGTCGGACATGGAGAACGCGAAGATCGTCACCAGCACCAGCGGGATGCGGGAGGCGTCGGAGAACAGCGACGGGAAGCCTTCAGCGGAGAAGATCGCGCCGAAGGTCTGCGGCAGCTGCGAGAAGGTTTCGCCGATGGACAGCGAGTTGGCCATCGTGGTCTGGCCCATCGGGATGCCGATCACCGCGGTGATGGCGATGGCCAGCAGCATGCCGCCCTTGATGTTGAGCACGGTGAAGGCGACGGCCAGCACGAGGCCGATGAGGAACAGCCACAGCACGGGATTGTTGAAGGTGGCCAGGCCCGGGGTGGCGCCGACGGCGGACGTGGTTTCCTTATCCGGGGTGAAGGTGATCAGGTCGACGTTCAGCATGCCGACATAGGCGACGAACAGGCCGATGCCGCCGCCGATGGCGTGCTGCAGCATTTCCGGGATCGCCTTGATGATCATCTTGCGAATCTTGGTGACGGTGATGAGAATGTTGATCAGGCCGCACAGGAACACCATGCACAGCGTTTCCTGCCAGGTGAAGCCCAGACCGAAGCACACCGTATACGTGAAGAATGCGTTAAGGCCCATGCCGGCGGCCTGAGCGTACGGCACGTTCGCGAACAGGCCCATGATCAGCGTGCCGACGATGGCCGCGATGATGGTCGCGAGGAAGACGCCGCCCCACGGCATGCCGGTGGACGACAGGATCTGCGGATTGACGACGATGATATAGGCCATCGCGAAGAACGTCGTCAGACCGGCGAGGATTTCAGTGGAGACGGTGGTGCCGTTCTCCTTCAAATGGAAAAACTTCTCCATGCTCTTCTTTCCTTGGGTTTTGCGAGGCCGTGCGCGGATTGCGCGGTCGGCCTCAACGAGAATTGCGACTCGTTGCCGAAAGCCTTTTCGGACGTTGGACACCTTACCATCCGCACGTCATATCGGCTTGGGGTTCGGATTCGGCGTCGGCCGGGATGCACATGCGGCGCCGCCGTCGCGGCATTGCCGTCATGTCCGGCGCATAACGAAAACCCCGCCGTGGGGCGGGGTTTTCGCTGCCGATCAGCCGAAGCGGCCGGAGATGTAGCGCTCGGCCTCTTCGTTCTGCGGATTGTTGAACATGGTGGTCGTATCCGCGAAATATTCGAGGTGGCCGGGCTGCCCGACGGCCTTCAGATTGAAGAAGGCGGTGTAGTCGGCGATGCGGGCGGCCTGCTGCATGTTGTGCGTCACGATGACGATCGTGTACTCGTTCTTCAGCTCGTTGATCAGATCCTCGACGGCCAGCGTCGAAATCGGGTCAAGGGCGGAGCACGGTTCGTCCATCAGCAGCACCTGCGGGTGGACTGCGACGGCGCGGGCGATGCACAGACGCTGCTGCTGGCCGCCGGAAAGGCCGATGCCCGGATTGTCGAGACGGTCCTTGACCTCGTTCCACAGGTTGGCGCCGCGCAGGGCCCATTCGACCAGGTCGTCGGCGTCGGACTTGCTGATCTTGCGGTTGTTCAGGCGGACGCCGGCGAGCACGTTCTCTCGGATGGACATCGTCGGGAACGGGTTCGGGCGCTGGAACACCATGCCGACATCGCGGCGCACGGCCACGGGGTCGATGTCCTTCGCATACAGGTTGCGGCCTTCCAGCAGCACCTCGCCTTCGCAGTGGGCGCCCGGAATGATCTCGTGCATGCGGTCGAGCGTGCGCAGCACGGTGGACTTGCCGCAGCCGGACGGGCCGATGAAGGCGGTGACCTTGTTGGCCTCGATGTTGATGTTCACGTCTTCCACGGCGAGGAAGTCGCCGTAGTAGATGTTCAGATGGTTGACGTCAATACGCTGTCCCATTGGTTTTCCTTACAGTTTTCTGATGATCGTCGTCTTGCTGGTTTGCCGGGCCTCTCAGCGCTCCGTCTTGACGGCGAAGACCTTCGCCACCAGACGTCCGATGAGGTTGAGGATAAGCACGATGAGAATAAGCACCAAGGCCGCCGCCCAAGAGCGTTCCATCGGGATGGTGGTCACGCAGGAGGCGTCGGCGTTGGCCGGGCAGTTGGCGCGCAGCTTCGAATACTCCTGGTACACGTACACAGGCAAGGTGGTCATGCGGCCCGCGAACAGGTTGAAGTTCGTGGAGGCGATGTAGCCTGCGGTCATCAGCAGCGGTGCGGTTTCGCCGATGACGCGGGCGATTGCAAGGATGCAGCCGGAAACGATGCCGGGCAGTGCGGTGCGCAGCACGATCTTCGTGATGGTGCGCTGCTTGGTGACGCCAAGGGCGTAGGAGGCTTCGCGCAGATCGTGAGGCACGATCTTAAGCATTTCCTCGGATGATTTGACCACGGTCGGCAGCATCAGCAGAGACAGTGCGACGGAGCCTTCGATGCCGCTGATGGTGCCGGGGCCGAACACGATGGTGAACATCGAGTAGGCGAACAGGCCTGCGACGATGGACGGGATGCCGCTCATCACGTCGACCAGCAGCGTGATGCTCTGGGCGAGCTTGCTGCGATTGGAGTATTCCACCAGATAGACGGCGCACATCAGGCCGATCGGGATGGAGATGACCATGGCGCCGAGCGTGATCTCCAGCGTGCCGATGACGGCATGCAGGATGCCGCCGTAGCCGCCGGACGGAGTCGGGTTGCCGCCGACGACGCCGGTCATGTTGTAGCTCAGGAAGTTGAGGTTCAGACGCTTGATGCCGTTGGAGATGACGGTCCACAGCACGGAGATCAGCGGGATCAGCGCGACGATGAAGGCGACCACGACCAGGACGCGCATCGCCATTTCCTTGCGCTTGCGCGCGGCGATGAAAGAGCGGGTCGGCTTGAACTTATCGAAGTCGATGACGGGAGCGTTATCCATGGGGCTTTGTTCTGTACTAGTCATCATGCGGCCACTTTCTGGGTGATCTTACGTGCGATGAAGTTCACCACGAAGGTGATCAGGAACAGCACCAGACCGGTACCGATCAGAACGCTGACGCCAAGGTCGTTCGCTTCCGGATACTGTGCGGCGATGTTCGCCGCGATCGTCTGGTTCTGCGAAGCCTGCAGCAGCTTGATCGAATAGTTGAGGCCCGGGGAAAGAATCATCAGCACCGCCATCGTCTCGCCCAAGGCACGGCCCAGGCCCAGCATGGAGGCGGAAACGACGCCGGAGCGGCCGAACGGCAGCACGGCGAGTTTGATCATCTCCCACTTGGTGGCGCCCAAGGCGAGGGCCGCCTCTTCCTGAAGGCGCGGGGTCTGCAGGAAGATGTCACGCGACATGGAGGTGATGATCGGCAGGATCATCACCGCCAGCACCACGGCGACGGTGGCGACGGTGCGGGACGGATTCGAGGCGGGGCCGGCAAACAGCGGAATCCAGCCCAGATACGTGGCCACCCAATTCCAGAACGGATAGATGGCGGGCACCAGCACCAGACCGCCCCACAGACCGTAGACGACGGACGGGATGGCTGCGAGCAGGTCGATGACGTAGCTCAGCGCGGTGGACAGCTTCTTCGGCGCGTAATGCGAGATGAACAGCGCGATGCCGACGGAAACGAAGAAGGAAATCAGCAGTGCGAGCGCGGCGACCAGGATGGTGCCGAACAGCATCGGGCCTACGTAGCCCCAGAACGTGTCGGTTTTGCCGCCGGCGAAGCTGGAGATGGTTTCGGCGTTGGCCGTCTGATCGCCGCCGATCAGCGGCCATGCGCGAAACAGCAGGAACAGTGTTACTGCGGCAAGCACGACAAGAATCAGGATGCCGCAGCCGTAAGCGATGCCCTTGAACACCTTGTCGGCATGTTTGCCGCCGACCGGCCGGGCAACCGTATTGTCTTGCGAACTCACAGGTTCTCCTTGGATATTGTTTGCGTGTAGGCGATATGTCGACGCCGTGTCGGGAACGGACGTGCCAGGAGCGGCATGCCGGCTGACATATCGACGGTTCTAACGGTAGCAGGTGCAGACCCGATTCAAGCCGCAGCCGCGATAATGGCGACTGCGGCTTGAATTCACGAGCCTCATGATTTCATGAGCGGGCTATCACTCGGTTTCGATGGCGTCGATGGAGGCGGTGACCTTCTCGACCAGGCTGCTCGGCAGCGGGGCGGTGCCGGCTGCGGACTGGGCGGCCTGCTGGCCTGCATCGCTGGTGACGTAGGTGAGCCAGGACTTGACGAACTTGGCGGTGTCGGCGTCCTTGTAGGCCGGGCATGCGATGTCGTAGGAGACCAGCACGATCGGGTAGGCGCCTTCGGCTTCGGTGTTGTGGTTGATGGTCACGTTCACGCGGTTGCCGTCGGTGACGACTTCGGAATCGTCGATGACTTCGGAACCGGCTTCGGCGGAGATCTCATTGTAGGTGTCGCCGACCTTGACGGCCACGGTGCCCAGGTCGCCGACCTGTGAGAAGTCGGCGTAGCCGATGGTGCCGTTGGCCTGCTGGACGGTGGAGACCACGCCGGAGGTGCCCTTGGCGCCCTGGCCGACCTCGTTCGGCCAGTTCTCGGACAGCTCATAGGTCCAGTCGTTCGGGGCGGCGTCCTTGAAGTAGCTCACGAAGTTCTGCGTGGTGCCGGACTTGTCGGAACGGTGCACGACGGTGATGTCGAGGTCGGGCAGTTCGATGTCCGGGTTCTGATCCTGGATGGCCGGATCGTTCCACTTGGTGATCTTGCCGTCGAACACCTTGGCGATGGTGGAGGCGTCCATGTTCACATGTTCGCCCGCGTCGGAGATGCCTTCGAGGTTGAAGATGACGGCGATCGGGGAGATGTAGACCGGGATGTCGAAGGCGGTGCCGGAAGCGCACACGCTTTCGGACTGCGCGACCTCGTCATCGCTCAGGGTCTTGTCGGAGCCGGCCCAGGCGGTGGCGCCGGTCAGGAAGGTGCTCACGCCGGCGCCGGAGCCGGACGGATCATAGGAGATGGCGGCATCCGGGTTGTTCTCCTGGAAACCGGCGATCCAGGCTTCGACGGCGGCCTGCTGGGAGGAGGCGCCCGCACCGGCGAAGTCGCCGGAAATCGCATCAGCGGTGTTAGTGGTCGCGTTGTCATCGGCGGTGGTGGCGGTGTTGTCGCCGCAGGCTGCGACGGAAGCCAGCATCGCAATGCCGGAGATGGCGGCGAACGAACGAATGAGAAGATCCTTACGCATGATTGTTTCTTTATCCCTCTTAATCACCGGCGACCCGTCCTATCCGAGCCGCCGCTTTCAATGACATTTCCAAGCGTATTGGTGTTTGCGCCATGCGATGACCAAATATGGTGAACGGAAGATGAACAATTGCTGATCAATCCCACCCTTCCAAGGACGCGCAGGCCGCGGGCCTTACGACATGAAGGCCAGAAGACGGCAAAACCGTAAAACCCGGGGGCTTTACGGTTTTGAGGCTTGACGAGGCGGACCGTCCTATTCGGCCGGGGTATCGATCTTGTAGCCCAGGCCTCGCACGGTGGTCAGATACTTCGGATGTGCTGGGTCTTCTTCGATTTTGGAGCGCACGCGCTTGACATGCACATCCAGCGTCTTCGTGTCGCCCACATAATCGGAGCCCCAAATGCGATCGATCAGCTGATGACGCGTCATCACACGACCCTTGTTCTGCATCAGATATTCCAGCAGTTCGAATTCCTTCAGCGGGAAGAACACGTCCTCACCGCGCACGCTGACCTGATGCTGGCCGACCTTCATCGAAATATCGCCGCACACCAGCGGCACATCGTCATCGGCGCCGGCGGCGGCATCGCCCATCCCCTGGTTGCGGCGCAGCACCGCCCGGATGCGCGCCAGCAATTCGCGGAAGGAATACGGCTTCGTCACATAATCGTCGGCACCGATCTCCAAACCGACGACCTTGTCGATTTCCGCGCTTTTCGCAGTCAGCATGATGATCGGCACACGGCTCTGCTCGCGAATGCGGCGGCACAGCGCAGTGCCGTCGATGCCGGGCAGCATCAGGTCGAGCAGCACCAGATCGACGCCGCCTTTGGTGAACAGCTCCAGGCCGTCCTCGCCGGTGGCGGCGGCGGATACGTCGTATCCTTCGCGCGTCAGCTGGTAGACCAGCGGCTCGCGATACGATTCCTCATCCTCCACAATAAGAATGCGTGTCATTTCAGCCTTCCTCGCCCCGGACAGCAAGTCCGCGCGCTCTCGTTTCCAATATCAAATCGTAGCGTTTACGCAACCGAATCGTCAGCAGCCGTCAGGATTCCCGCGGCATCGACTGCGGCAACGGCATCGTCGGCGACAGCGCTCCCGGTGCCGACGCCGTCGCTGTCGGCACCGTCGCTTCCGGCACCGTCACCGTCATCTCCGTCATCGTGGTAGGCGGGCAGCTCGATCGTGAACGTGGAGCCTTCGCCTTCGCGCGACCACACGGAAATCGTGCCGCCGCAATCCTGCACGCAATGCTTCGTGATGGCAAGCCCCAATCCCGTACCGCCCGTCGCACGCGAGCGAGCCGGATCGACGCGGTAGAAGCGTTCGAAAATGCGGTCAATCGACGCCGCGGGGATGCCGATGCCCTGATCGACGACGCGGATGACGACCTTGCCGCCTTTCACTGCGATGCCGACCGCGACCGTCGTATGTTTGGGCGAATAGTGGATCGCGTTTTCGACCAGATTCTTGACGGCCGTTTTCATCGAGGATTCGTCGGCCATGATCGCAGCATCGCATGCGGCGATGTTTCCGTTGCCGTTTACGCCACCATTCGCAGCGTCATCATTCGCGACGCCGCCGTTCAAGGCGGCCTTCGCCGACCGCACGCCGCCATCAGGTCCCGCATCGCCTGCGGCATCGCCGGCATCCGGCGCGTCGTCCGAATCCGTCTCCAACGGCAGCGCCATACCGTTGAACGACAATTTGATCGCGATATCATGATCCTTCGCCTGCACCATGTTCTCGCCGATCGCCTCACGCACGACTCCGACCACCGACAATCTGCGCGCATTCAGCATCGCCTCGGCGCTCTGCGCCTTCTGCAGGTCGATCAGACGATGCAGCAGTTCGGTCAAACGGGCGCTTTCCTTCAAAATGCGACCCGAAAAATACTTCACCGCATCAGGATCGTCGGGCGCGTCCGAAATCGTTTCGGCAAGCAGCGAAATCGCGCCGGCCGGCGTCTTCAGCTCATGCGACACATTGGTCACGAAATCGCGGCGCATCGCCTCGAAACGCCGCTGCTCGCTCATGTCCTTGATGAACATCGCATACAGATCGTCGGTGAGCTGTCCGATGCGCACACGAAGATAACGCAGCGAGGACGGCGCATGCTGCCCCGCCTCCACGCCCCTGCCGTTGCTGTGCACGGCGGGGACGCGTTGCGTGCGGTCAATCGGCAGCACCACCTCGCGCTCGCGCACAACACCATCGGACGCCACCAGCGACAGCGTGTCGATGATGTCGGGCGCCGTCACCGCACCGCCTTCCGCCAGGCCAAGCTGTTTGGCTCCGGGACTGCAATAACCGATCACGCCATCGGCATCGGTGACCATCAAAGCGTCCGGCATGACGGCGATCAGCTGCTGTTCGGCCACCCGCACCGGCACATCATCACCGAAAATGGAACGACAGTCATCGGAATTCCGATCCGCCGGAATCACACGATTCCCGACGCGACGCCCGCAAACATAGGCGACGGCCAGCAAAGCGACGGCCGATACGATCGCCGCAGCCGACAGCATAACGATCTGCCACCACTCCATAAGTGTTCACCTTCCGATAATCCGCAGGTCAGATACCACACTAGCGGCTCGGCGCAACGCCACCCGGCGCATCGGCATACTGGTAACCACTTGTTTGCCTAGCGTTCATCCAATGGCGGCGCCGACATTGCGGAAGCGTCGCATGCCGCGCGCTCACACGCGACGCTCACATACCGCACTCACATACGGCCGACGATGCCGACCGCGATCTTCGCCGCGGTATCGGCGTATTCGGAGATGTCGAAATCCTTGAATTCCTCGTAATCCGTGTCGGCGTTGTCGCTCATCGCGCGAATCACCAGCGCGGGCACGTCGTTGCGGGCGGCGACATGCGCGACGGCCGCGCCTTCCATTTCGACGGCGTCCGCCTGCGTTTCGGCGATGACCTGCGCGACCTTTTCGGCGCCGTCGACGAAATAGTTGCCGGATGCGATGACGCCGGTGATATGCGCGATGCCCATGTCGTTCAGCGTTTCGTCGGCGATGGCCAGCAGCTGCGGATCGGAATGGAACTCCTCAGTGCCGGGCTTCCACTGGCCGACCAGTCGCATGTCGGTATCGAGATAGCGCAGCGTACCGCCGAGCACGACGTCATTGATGTGCAGCGCTTTGTTGAGATTGCCTGCGATGCCGGAGAAGATGACGGCATCCGGCCGGTATACGTCGATCAGATGCTGCGTTGTTGCGGCGGCGTTGACCAGTCCCATGCCTCCTACGGTGGCGACGACGGTGATGGCCTCGCCGTTGCGCGTCGTCATTGTGCCACGGCTGACGGTGAGGCTGGCCGCTTCGTTGACGGTGACGTCGATGAGCGAGGCGACGATGTGCGCGATTTCCTCGTCAAGGGCGCCGATGATTGCGATGGTGGACATGGTTGGCCGTTCCTTCCTGCGTTTGTGCCGCTGCCGTTGGCGGTTTCTCGTTGGCCGGTCTGCCGGCTGGCTGTTTCCTGCCGGCTGCCGCCGATTGGCCGCCCAAAAATCAGCCTTCATTGTACGGTGAGCCCCATGATTGGCACTGTGCCGCCTTGTCGGTGATTATTTGCGGCGGGCGGCGACGGCGTCGGCCAGCTCGCGCAGGAGCGTGGCCGTGTCATGCCAGCCGATGCAGCGATCGGTGATGGACTGGCCGTACACGAGGTCCGCCAGCGGCGCTTCCGGCTGGTTGCCGTTTTCGATGAAGCTTTCCATCATCACGCCGGTGACGCCCCGCTCCCCCGCCGCGATGCGACGCGCGATGTCACGCACCACTTCGATCTGGCGACGCTCGTCCTTGCCGGAATTGCCGTGCGAACAATCGATGATGAGGCCATGCGCGGCGGCGGAATCGGACGGCATCGCCGCATTGATGGCCGTCATCGCCTCACGCACGGAGACCTCATCATAATTCGGTCCGTGCGAGGATCCGCGCAATACGACATGGCAGTCGGGATTGCCCAGCGTTTCGACGGCGCAGGCGCGTCCCATATGATCGATGCCGAAGAAAGTGTGACGCTGTTCGGCGGCGACACAGCTGTTGACGGCCGCCTTGACCGATCCGTCGGTCGCGTTTTTGAAGCCGATCGGCATGGACATGCCGGATGCGAGCTGCCTGTGGACCTGGCTTTCGGTATTGCGAGCGCCGATCGCGCCCCAGCTGACGGCGTCGGCGATGAATTGCGGGCTGGTCGGTTCCAGGAATTCCGTCGCCGCCGGCAGTCCTTCATTCAGTACGCCCAACAGTGTGCGGCGCGCCAGCAGCAGGCCTTTTCGGATGTTGTGGCTTCCGTCGATGTCGGGATCGTTGATAAGGCCTTTCCATCCGACGGTGGTGCGCGGCTTTTCGAAATACACGCGCATGACGATGAGCAGTTCGCCGGCGGTCTCCTTTGCGATTGCCGCAAGGCGATGCGCATAGTCGAGCGCCGCGTCGGGATCGTGCACGGAGCAGGGGCCGACGATGACGAGCAGACGATCGTCCTGCCCGTACAGGCATGCGCGGATCGCGTCGCGCGATCCGGCGACGAGATCCTGCATCCGCTGTGTGAGCGGCTGCTGCTGCAGGACTTGTGCAGGCGTCGGCAGCGGCTCCAATTCAACGATGCGACGGTTGATGATGCGGTCGACGCCGACCTGATCCTCCCAACGCGGCACGTCGGTGGTCAGCAGCGGATTGCGTCCTTCGCTCATCGCCTTGCGGATCGTCGCAAGATCTTCCGGCGTGTTCAGCGGCTTCGGCTCGGCGCAGTGTACGTCCTGCTCGTTCATGTCCCTCTCCTTGGCTTTACTCCCCAAGAATACATAAGAGGCGTGGAGAGGCAAGACATCGCTACAGCGCGCGGCGGACGGCGACGGCGTCGGCAAGCGCGTGCAGCAGTTCTTCGGTGCGGTCCCACGGCACGCAGGCGTCGGTGATCGACTTGCCGTATTCCAGCTGTTCCAAAGGCGCCGGCTTCTGATGTCCGCCTTTCAGGAAGCTTTCCATCATCACGCCGAGAATGCCCGGTTCGCCGCCTGCGATGCGCGCGGCGATCTCTTCGACCACTTCGGCCTCGCGCACTTCGTCTTTGCCGCAGTTGCCGTGCGCGGCATCGATAATCAGACCATGTTCGCTGGGCCCGCTCGCCTTGGAGGCCTTCAGATCGCGCAGGGCCGCCGCCACGGATTCGGCGTCGTAGTTCGGCCCCGAGCTGGAGCCGCGCAGCACCAGATGGCAGTCCGGATTGCCTTTGGTTTCGGCGGAGATCACACGGCCGTCCAGATTGATCGACAGGAAATGATGTTCGAAAGCGGCGGCGAAGCAGGAATCGGCGGCGGGCTTGACCGAACCGTCGGTCGCGTTCTTGAAGCCGACCGGCATCGACAGGCCGGATGCCAGCTCGCGATGCACCTGGCTTTCCGTATTGCGAGCGCCGATCGCGCCCCAGCTGATCAGATCGCAGATATATTGCGGCGTGATCGGATCGAGCCATTCGGTGGCCGTCGGCAATCCCAGCGACAGCACGTCGGTGAGCACTTTGCGCGCCAGCCACATGCCTTTACGGATATTGAAGCGCCCGTCCAGATCGGGATCGTTGATCAGGCCTTTCCAGCCGATCGTCGTGCGCGGCTTTTCGAAATACACGCGCATGACGATGACCAGCCGGTCCTCCAGCTCACGTTTGAGCGCGGCGAGACGTTCGGCGTATTCGTGGGCGGCCTTCGGATCATGGATCGAGCACGGGCCGACGATGACGAGCAGTCGGTCGTCGCGACCGTGCAGGATATCGCGGATCTCCTGGCGCGAGCGCAGCACCAGGTCGCTCATTTCGTCGGTGAGGGGCAGTTCTTTGAGGAAATATCGCGGTGCGGGGATCGGGTCGAGCTGACGGATGTTGACGTCGACGGTTTCCGGGAACACTGCGCGATCGTCCAGGAGACGTGCGTCATTCGAACTATCCGGGCCACGCAGACCTGCCATGTCGTTCCTTCTTCCTCTCGTTCGTTCCCTATCGGTTACACCGGTCGTCAAGACGATGAGCTCCCCGTACTATAAATGATGCCATCCCTCCCTGAGGCGGGATGTATCATCCATTGGTATTCCGGCATCGGCGTCTCCCGTTCATTGACGGATTGCGCCCGTGCCGCCTTATGAAAACGGGAGGCCGGCCCGAAGGCCGCCCTCCCGTCATTCATATCATCATCACGTCACGCCATACGTGTCGTCTCAGGCGAGAGCGCCCATCGGATCCCACGCCGGCAGCATCGTGGCCGGCTCTTCCAGAGCGGCCTGGTATTCGGCCGGCAGCATCGCCTTCGGGACGGCGACTTCGTAGACGTATTCGGTGAACCAGTCGTCGCTCATCGTGAAGTAGCCCTTGTCGGCGATCTGACCGCCCCAAGAGTTCTCGACGCGCCAACGACGGGTGGTGGTGCCGTCTTCGGCGGTGTCGACGCCGACGAAGGCCATCGCGTGGTTCATCGCGGAATCGGCGAAACGCACGCGCTGTTCCTTATCCATATCGAAGTCGACGTCGTACACCTTGCCGTATTCGAACAGGTCGGTGGCCCAAGCGCCGTTCACACGGTCCATCATCGGATGGCAGTCGGCGCCGAACCAGACCGGAATGCCCTGCTCTTCGAGGATCTGACGCACGCAGTCCTTCATGAACTGGTTCGGCACGTTCAGGTATTCGGTCGGATCGCCGCCTGCGACGTTGCCCAGATGCTCGATGCCGATCTTCTTGCCCTTGACATGCTCGGTGCGAGGATCGTCGACCAGGCAGACATAGCTTTCCAGATCGGCGGAACCGACGTACTTGTTCCAGAATTCGACCGGCGTGATCTCGCCGTCGCGATGGAACACGTCATCCTTGTCGGTCCACTCCCAGTCGAAGCTCTTCGGCGGCTCGCCCAGGTGGATCGTCAGAATGCGATGGCCGGCCGCGGTGGCGTCGGCGATGATCTCGTCGATCTTGGACGGATCGGCATACATGTGGGCCACGGCGGTGTGCAGCATGCGGCGCAGCTGGGTGTTCATCTCGCCGGTGTTCTTGGAGGATTCGGTTTCCGGGAACAGGTCCTTCGGAACGGCGCCGTACTTCTTGTACACGTTCATCGCCATCGTCCACTGGCCGCCGTCGCCCATCACATCGTTCAGCAGGTGCTGCACGAGACGGGAATCGGACGGTTCGCCGGCCTCGATCAGGGAGGCGATGTCCTTCAGGAAGTAGTTGACGCGCTCCAGCTTGTCGAAGTACATCGCATAGTTCTGGGAGAACTCGAATTCCTTCAGGCCCATGTTCTTCTTGGCCACGAAACGGGCCACGTTCAGCGAGCTGAACAGCCAGCAACGGCCGGAACGGTTCTGATTGGTCACGTCGCCGTTGTCGACCGTAGTGGAGAATCGGCGCTGCAGCAGACGGGCGCGGTCGTAGTTGCGGGCGACCTTGTCGATGCCGGCGGCGGTGACGGCGTTCATCGCCATACGGTTTGTGGCGCTGGCATTGAAATCGTCGCACAGCTTGTTCAGATCCTGCGCGCCCAACGGCGTGATTTCAGTCATGGTGCTCCTTTTGGTTGCAATCGATCATGATGGTCGGACGTCGGTCACGCCGGCCATGCAACGACGCCCCGCCAATGACGGGGCGTCGTGCGGTTTCAAACAGATACGAGTCTAGTCAGCGTGTTGACTCGCCACGCCCTGACTCAGTCGTTGTTCCCTTCTCCGTCATCGGGGAATTCGAAGTCCACGGAAACCGGCATGCCGGCCTCCGTAGACTCCGCCCGCTCGGATTCCTCCTGCGGGGATTCTTCAGACAAGCTTTCGCCGTCGACGGAATCAGCGGTTTCGCCGGCAGCATCATCGGAGTCCTCCGCGTCATCGGATGCCTCAGTCTCGGCTTCCTCTTCAACGTCACCGTTCTCGATGACGGCATCCGTGACATCAGCGGCGGCATCCACAGGAGCATCCGCAGCGTCTGCAGCGGCATCGGCGACGCCGTCGACGACATCAGCGGCGGCGACATCATCGATGGCGGCGAAGAGATCGGCCGCCGCATCGTGTTCCGGCAGCAGCGCCTCGACCGGCGCGGCTTCAGCCTGCGGCGCTTCAACGACCGCGTTCATCACCGGCAAAGCCGCAGGCGCGCCGAATCCGGCGAAGGCGCGCGAGAACATTTCGCGCAGTTCCGCAACACGCTGCGTGATCTGCGCCTCACGCGTCTGCAATTCGGCGATGCGGGCTTCCAGACCGTCCAATTCGCTCTTCGCCGCGGCACGACGCTTCTCCACCTGCGCATCAGCCTCTTCGGTGGCCTTGCGCAGCACTTCGACGGCCTGGCCGTCGGCTTCGGCGCGTTTCGCGTCGGCATACGCATCCGCATCCGCGCGGACCTGGTTCGCTTCGGCGACCAGTTCGTCATACTCATGCTTCGCGTTCTCTCGGCTGGCCGCCAGCTGGGCGAGCAGCTCGTTCACCTTCTTGGTGGCCTCATCCTGCTGGGCGGCGATGTCGGCGCGGATCTGCTCGACTTCGGCGTTCACCTGGCTCATCGTCTTCGTGCGATACACGTCGGCCTCATCGGTGATCTCCTGCGCCTTCGACTTCGCCGCATCCGTGATCTCACCGGCCTGACGCTGCGCGTCGGTCATCATCTTCGACACCTGTTCGCGCACTTCGGCCAGCTTGCGATTCGCATCCTCCAGCGCCTTCGCGATCTGATCGGCGGATTCGCTCTTCAGACGGGCAAGCTCCTCGTTCGTCGCCTTGCGCTGCTGCGCGATCTGTTCCGTGGCTTCGGCGCGCCACTGCGAAATCTCACGATCCTGCGTCGCCTTTTCGGAGGCCAGACGCTTGCCCTGCTCTTCGCGGGCGTTGGTCAGTTCCAATTCGACGCTCTGACGCTGCGCTGCGACATCCCGGGAGGTCTTTTCACGAAGCTGACGTGCATCGTCCTCCGCACGCTGCGTCACGGAGGCGGCGCGCGCGTTCGCATCACGCAAAATCACGTCGCTTTTGCCATTGGCATCCTCAACGATGTGATCGGCATCCAGCTTCGCGTTATTCAGCAGCGTTTCGGCCTGCAGACGAGCGTCGGCCAGCACGGCCTGCGCGTCCTTCTTCGCACGGTCAAGCAATTCGGTGCTGGTCTGCTCCGCGGAAACCAGCATCTGCTGCGCGTTCGCGCCCAGCGACGCGAACGGCGTCTTCTCTTCGACCTTGCGTGCCTTCTCCTCGCGCAATTCGGTCTGCAACCGCAGAATATTCGCATCGCCCTTCGCCACCTGCTCGCGCAGACGCCCCAACGTCTCCTGTGCGGCGGCGAACGCCTCATCGACCTTGTCCTTGTCGTATCCACGCAGTACGACCGGGAATTGATCCACCATGACTTTTCCTTTCAACACCCCTGCGCCTTCGCCGACCCACCGGCGCAAGACCCTGCCGCTTTGCGGCCTAGCGCAACTTTATCGCATCGGTGCGGTAAAAGCGCGCGGGAAACGGGCATTCTTACACAGCTCACATGAGTCGGAGCGCGGGCGGGGCAGGCCGCACCGGCGTGGATACCGCGGTCCGTGCGCCGGACGCCGCCTCAGCCCAGCAGGATGTCGCCCGACGATGGCTGCAGATAGTAACGCACCGCCTCGCGTACGACGTCGCGGCCGGCGATGATCTGCTGTTCCAACGGCAGGCCGCGCTGCGGATGAGGCGTCTCATTGATCAGCGGGAAGCTCACGAAACCCGACAATACGCAGGTTTGAGCCGACGACCAATTGAGCAGGCTGTAGAACAGCGAATTGCATACGAACGTACCCGCGTCGGAGCTCAGCGTCGCGGGCACGCCGTGCGCGGCGAAATCGCGCAGGATCGAGCGCAGCGGCAGGCGCGTCCAATACGCGGCCGGGCCGTTGACGTCGATCGGCTCGCGGCGAGGCAACGCATTGTCGGCATCCGGTTTGACGGCATCCATGACATTGGTGGCGCAGCGTTCCAACAGGATGCCGCGCGCGGCGCGCTTGAGGCCGGTGGCGATGACGATATCGGGATGATGCCGTTCGATTGTCTGCAGCAGCGTCGGCCATGCGTTGGCGAAGCTCACCGGCAGCGTCACCACGCTGATCGACGTTTCCACGTTGCGCAGCGGATCGTCGAAATCGATGTCGTCGCCCAGAAGTCCACGCTCGGCCAAGGCCTTAGGCACTTCCACGGCAGGATTGACGTCCACGCCGTCGTATGGGGCGAAGCCGGAGATGACGATGTTCACATGCTGCATGATTCCAGTGTACGGCAGCCGCGGCTTCGCAGACGGATTCAGGAATGCGTGATCGCATCGCCGGACATGGCGCGGACGCGGGCTCGGGCGTCGTTTTTGACACGTTCGCGGCGGATGGATTCGGCGATGCGTTCGGCGGTCGGCATGTCGGATTGCGTGGTGATTTTCAGATTGCTTTCGGAGCCCTGCACGATCGCCACGGGCTCGTTCGGCAGGTAGTCGACGACGACGCGGGTGTCGTCGGTGGGGTGAAAATCCGGATCTTCGGCGGCCAATGCGTATGCGCGCCGGATGGTGTCGAAACGGAAGGCCTGCGGCGTCTGCGCGCGGTAGGTGTTCACCCGCTCCGGCACGCGGCGCACCACCTTGCAGGCGACCTGTTCGCCGGCGACGCCACCGGCATAATCCTCAGTCAGCAAAATCGTATCGGTCGAAGCATAGGCCACCGTCGCGGCGGTGAAATCGTCAAGCGCGTCAATGCAGCCGTCAATGGAATGGCGTTCGACGAATGGGCGCACCGCATCATGGATCAGGATTTTCGCGTTTCCCGGAATTCCGGCCTCGGCCAGCATGCGCAACGCCGCCATCGTGCTGTCGACACGCTCCGCGCCGCCGTCGATGATCGCGCGCACCTTCATGTAGTCATGCCCATCGATCAGACGGTTGACCTCATCGCGCACCTGCGGATTGACGACGATGACGATATCGCTGACGCGCGGATCGGATTCGAACGCGTCGACGCTCCAACACACGATGGGCTCGCCGCCGACCGACACCAGCTGCTTGGGATTCTTCGGGTCGAAACGTGTGCCGAATCCGGCCGCCAACACCACTGCCACCACAGGCACGCTCATCTTGTTCCCTCTCTATTTGTCCCTTAGCGCCGTCTCCGCAAGGCTGCGCGCATGCGGCTGCATGCACGCGTTTTACGCTACTCCTCTTATTCGCGCACGATCAGCGCAAGCATGCGTCCTTCACGTTTCTTGCCCGCGAGCGCGGCGCGCCGGTGCGAGAACCAGAGAGGATTCTCCAATGTGCACATGCTGCGGCGGATCTTGCCGAAACGTTCGGACAGCCGGCTGTCGCCTTCGCCGTCTTCCCGGCACAGCTGCGCCAGTTCCTCGTCTTGCGACAGGTATTGCGTGGCCGCGTTGACGCGCGGGCGTGAGGAGACCACGTTGTCCTGCGGGATTCCCGCCTTGACGAGCTCCTGCAGCGCTGCCCGGGCGATGTCGATGCCGGGCTGGCCGAAGCGGCTCAGGGTGAAGGTGCCGGGGAATCGCGCGTCGAATTCGTCGGCCATGTCGCCGCCGACCTCATAGCAGTCGCCGCAGATGCAGGGGCCGAGCGTGGCGACGATGCGTTCGCGTGCCGCTCCTTTTGCGACCATCAGGTCGATGGTGGCGCCGATGACGCCGGATTGCAGGCCTTTGCGGCCGCAGTGCGCCGCGCCGATGACGCCGGCTTCCGGATCGGCCATCAGTACCGGCAGGCAGTCGGCGGCGAACATGCCCAAAGCGACGCCCGCACGGGAGGTCACCTGTCCGTCGGCCGCGATGACGATGCGGTTTCCCGCCGCCGCGACCGCTTCGTCGGACGGTTCGCTTTCGGTGTGCGTGCCGGATGCGTCGAAGCCGAACTCGGCATTGTCGGCGTACACATCGTCGATATCGATGGCGTCGCCGGAATGCACCTGGTTGACCAGCGACAGGCGCGCGCCGATTTCGTTGGCGAGCGCGACGCGGTTGGCGGCGACATGCGCCGGATGGTCGCCGCTTTTGCCGCCCAGATTGAAGTGGGCGTAGTCGCCGCTGCTGGCGCCGCCGAGTCGGGTGGTGTAGATGACTTTGATGCCCGGCGCGAGCGCGATCGGAATGGTGACGGGAATCGGATTTCCGGCTTTGTCGGTGGGGTTGATGGCGGTGCTGTTCAAAATGGCATCGTCATATTGAGGATTGCTCATTGTCGGTCTTTCTATGATTGATTGACGCTGTTTCAGGCCGCTTTCGGGGTCGGCTTTTTCGTACGCGACCGGATGGCGGCGTTGGCGGGCACGTCATGCGGGCATGGGAACGAGAAGACATGGGCCGGATTGTTGATCAGTTCGACCGGTCCGTCGTTTTCATCGCGGAATCCGCCCGCCGGCACGGTGTAGGCCAATGGGGCCTGGCCGGCCAGCAGGAATTCGATGTCCTGCCCCGCTTCGATCTTGTTGCGGCTCATGATGGTCAGACGGCCGCCGTCCTCCGGGCTCCAGCCCAGCACTTCGCCGACGACCAGCCATTCGCGGAAGTATGCGGACCGGTCGGTGTTCTGCGTGACCTTCTGCTCCGGATAATAGAAGCCTGTGCTGTAGTCGCGATGCGCCACCTTATACGGCTCCTCATGCAGCCATTCGGGGAATACGACCTTCGGCGCGGGCGCGATGCGCGCATGCCGCCAAGTGTCGGCGTCATTGTTTGCGACGTCATCGTTTGCGACGGCATCGTTTGCGACGGCATCGTTGGCATCATCCTGCTTGCATTTGCCGCAGCAGGTGCCGTCATTGTCGGCATTGTCGACGTCACCAATGTTGGCGCTGCCGTTATCGCGCACATCATTGCCGGCCTTGTTCTTGCAGGTGCCGTCGCAGCCGCGATCATCATCGATACTGATCGCGCTATCGAAATCAGGCACGCCGCAGAAGGCCTCATCGGCGTGAATCGTAATCGAATCAGGGCCTTCGGTGTGCCGCAAATCCTTGTATTCAGACAGCAAAGCGGCATCCGAATCATCGCCGCGCAGCACGCGGTCGTGGAACGGCTTGAGCATGTTGCCGTCCTCATCCTCGAATCCGCGCTGCACCATGTATTCGTTGACGGCTGTCTTGTAGGCGTTCGTCATCGCGGCGATGTAATACGCGCTCTTCGAACGGCCTTCGATCTTCAGGCTCGTCGAACCGGAGTCGATCAGATCGTCGATATGCTCCATCATGCACATATCCTGCGAATTGAAGATGTACGTGCCTTCCTTCGTCTCCTCCAAGGGGAAGACCTGGCCGGGGCGCTTCTCCTCGACCAGTGAATACTTCCAGCGGCAAGGCTGCGCGCATTCGCCGTGGTTGCCGTCGCGGCCGGTCAGATAATTCGAGATCAGGCAGCGGCCGGAGAACGCCATGCACATCGAGCCGTGCACGAACGTTTCGATATCCATGTCGTCGGGAATGTTCGCGCGGATATCACGGACGGCCTGCAGATCCATTTCGCGGGCGAGCACGACGCGGCGGACGCCAAGCTCATAGAGCGCGTTCGCCGCCATGTAGTTCGTGACGCCGGCCTGCGTGGACACATGCAATTCCAGTTCCGGCGCGATGCGGCGGGCCGCCATGAGCACGCCGATGTCGGTGACGATCAGCGCGTCGATGCCGGTGTCCTTCAACTGGCCGATGTATTCGCGGATCGGCTCGACCTCGTTGTTGCGCGGAAGGATATTGCAGGTCACATACACACGGGCGCCGCGCTCATGCGCGTAACGGGCGCCCTCTTCGAAATCTTCAAGGCTCAGGTTCTTCGGCGCGCTGCGCATGCCGAACGCCTTGCCGCCGCAGTATACGGCGTCCGCGCCGTAGTCGACGGCGGTTTTCAGGCCGCGCAGGTTGCCGGCCGGAGCCAGCACTTCCGGCTTGCGGCGCATATGGTTCTCGATCTTCGCATTCATCACCCAACCAGTGTAAAAGAGGGGGTGGTTCGCCGGCGGCCCAGCCGACTCGCCGTCCGCCGAGCGTGCAATCGCCGACTTACCTTCCCCTGAAGCCGGAAAACGGCACGAGGGTCACGGAATCAGACCCGTCGAACGGGGAGAGCCGTGTGGCGCCGACGAGCGGGAAACGGTTCAGAGAATGGTGGTGACGAAGTCGAAGAGGAGCTTCACGCCATAGATGATGATGACGGTGCCGCACACCTTGTTCAGCATTTCCAGGATCTTCGGGCTGAACTTGTGACGGAAGGCGGAGACCAGCAGCGTGACGCCGAAGAACCACAGCAACGACGCGGTTTCCACACCTGTGATGAACGGGGTGGACTGGGACGCGCTCAACGTGGCGCTGAACGCGCCGAGCATCAGCGTGCCGTCGACGATGGCCTGCGGATTGAACCATGTGACCACGCATGCCGTGCCGATGGTGCGCAGCACGCCCTGTCTGCCGGAATCCGAATCCGTTCGGGCGATGGCATGATCCCTCTCCCCCGCGCCGTCCTTGCCGCGCTTCGGCAACACCAATCCCAGACCGATGCGGATGACGATGGCGCCGCCGACGGCGAGCACGCCCAAACGCAGCCATTCATTGTTCTGTATCAGCGCGCCCACGCCGAAGAAGCACGCCAAAGACAGAATCACGTCGAACACACTGACGGCGAGCGCGGTCAGCAACGCGCGGCGACGCGTCTTGGTCAACGCCGAATTGATCACGAACAGATTCTGCATGCCGATCGGAGCCACGTACGCCAATCCCATGGTCAGGCCCTGCAAATAGAACCCCATATTCACATCCTCCACTCAACCAAATACATTTGGCTGGCTTAAACACACCCAACCAAACCAACCAAATTTCAGCTGCCTATACAACAAAAAGCCGCGCCTTTCAACGCGACCTTTCTATCTATGGTTCAATTGTAGAAATTAAAGAATCAGCAGCAACCAGCCAAAAAACTCCCCCACCCAACCAATCACCCCAACCAATCCCACGTCGTCCGACACAAACGGCGCATCACAACCACAGAAAGCGCACATCATGGCACGCATCGAAGCAATCGACATCATCTGGAAGCCAGACCGCGCATCCGACGTCCCCGTCACCGAACAGATCGTCGACTACATGTGCCGCCAAGTCTCCGACGGCGCATGGCCGATCGGATCGCGCCTGCCCTCGCAGCGCGCGATGGCCGAAGCGTTCGGCGTCAACCGCTCCACCATCATCGCCGCGATCAGCGAACTCGCCGACTACGGCATCGTCGAGGGACGGCACGGCGCCGGCACCACCATCATCAGCAACACATGGTCGCTGATGCTGCCCGGCGCCCCGCAATGGGCGGATTACGTGTCATCCGGCTTCTTCAAAGCCAACAACGACACCATCCAATCCATCAATCACCTCGAATTCGCCCCCGACATCACGCGCATCGGCACAGGCGAGCTCGACCCGCGCCTGTTCCCCAAAAGAATGTGGCATCGCGTGCTCACCGAAGCCGCCGACGAAATCGATTCCCTCGGATACCCGCCGCCGGAAGGCATGCCGGCCCTGCGCGAAGCGATCGCCGCGCACATGTGCGCCACCGGCATCCAATGCACGCCATCGCAAGTGCTCGTCACCAGCGGCGCGCTGCAGGCGCTGCAGATGATCTCCGTCAGCCTCCTGCCGGACGGATCCACCGTCTACGCGGAAGCGCCAAGCTACATCAAATCATTGCAGGTGTTCCAATCGGCAGGCATGAAACTGCAAGGCGTGCCGATGGACGGCGAAGGCATCCGCATCGACGCATTGCAACGGCTGCTGGGCGAACAGACGCCCGCACGCGACACACGACGGCAGACAGGCGGCGCGGTCCTCTACACCATCCCCACCAATCACAATCCCACCGGCATCACCATGTCGGCGCAACGACGACGCGACCTCATCACATGCTGCGTCGCCAACCGACTGCCCATCATCGAAGACGGCGCATACCGCGACCTGTGCTTCGACGGCGAAGCGCCGCTGCCGCTCAAAGCATTGGACGAAACCGGCATGGTCATCACGTTGGGCAGCGCATCGAAAGCGCTTGCCCCAGGCCTGCGCATCGGATGGATCGTGGCCGGCGAGCCGATCGTGCAACGCCTCGCCGATGTGAAAATGCAGATGGACTACGGTGCCAGCGTCTTGAGCCAGTGGGCGTTCACACGATTCCTCGCATCGGGCCTGTACGACGAATATCTGGCGTCGCTGAAAGACGAACTGCGTCGCCGACGCAATTGCGCACTGCGGACTTTGCAGGACACGCTATCCGGTCTCGCGCAATGGACGACGCCGATCGGCGGCTTCTATATCTGGCTCACCTTCAAGCGTCCGATGCGCATGGGACGCGTCTTCCAACTGGCGGCCGAACGCGGGGTGCTGCTCAATCCGGGCGACATCTACGATTTCGAAGCCAACAACTCACTGCGGCTGAGCTATTCGTACACCACGCCGGAGGAATTCCGCCGCGCCGTCGGGACGTTGGCCGAAGTGGTGCGCGAAATGGAGGATTGAGTCTGCGGGGTAAAGGACCTACGGCATCCGAGCGCGGCCCACGTTCAACCATACAAAACATTAAACGGTGTGTCATTGGAATTCCGGAATTCCAATGACACACCGCCAATCTCTCCGATAAACGTCAGGCATCAGCCTTTTGCGACTCAGCCAATGCTGTCAACCGCTTTATGAGGAAGTCGGAAAGACTCAGGCCCTCTTACGAAGCTTCAGGAACAAACCGCCCGCAAGCAGAACGACTGCAAAAGCGGCAAATCCCAAAACCGCGGAGCCTGTCTCACCCAGAATAGCACCATCTTTATGCGTATCCTTTGCATCAGAAACGGAGGCACCGTTCGTGTCTGAGGAATCCGCATCCGACGGAACCTCACCTGAATCATCGGGATCGGACGTCGCCGCATCATCCTCATACAGCGGATACACGGTCCAGTCGCCGGTCACCTTCGTGTCCAAGGCCAACGGCTCGGCATCCTCGCCGTAACCGGTCGTCCAGCCGACGAACACCTTGCCGTCGATCGCCTGCGGAACCGCGTTCGCGGCGTAATCGCCGAACGTCACGTTCTGATCCTCGTAGAAACCCACGACCACGTTGAGCGTGTTGTCCGCATTCATGAACGACACCTTATGCTCCACACGCGGGGCATCCACATCCTCGTACATCGGATACACAAACCAGTCGCCGGTCACCTTCGTGTCCAAGGCCAACGGCTCGGCATCCTCGCCGTAACCGGTCGTCCAGCCGACGAACACCTTGCCGTCGATCGCCTGCGGAACCGCGTTCGCGGCGTAATCGCCGAACGTCACGTTCTGATCCTCGTAGAAACCCACGACCACGTTGAGCGTGTTGTCCGCATTCATGAACGACACCTTATGCTCCACACGCGGGGCATCCACATCCTCGTACATCGGATACACAGTCCAATTACCGGTCACCTTCGTATCAGCCGACAGAGGCGTCGCATCCTCACCATAACCGGTCGTCCAGCCGACGAACACCTTGCCGTCGATCGCCTGCGGAACCGCGTTCGCGGCGTAATCGCCGAACGTCACGTTCTGATCCTCGTAGAAACCCACGATCGTATTGAGCGTGTTGTCCGCATTCATGAACGACACCTCATACAGCGCGTTCACAGGACCAGCCTGCTGAACGCTCGCATCGTTTACAGTGTTGTCGTCTGCCATGACTGCGACTGGTGAAAACGCAACCAGAGAGGCAACCGCAGCGATGCAAGCAATCGTCTTCTTACCAATTTTCATGATAAACCTTAAACTCTCAATCTACATATCGCTTGAACGGCAGTCGCAAGCCATCCAAACCTTCGTTGTAGCCCCTCCTCATTAGAACCACGATGACAGGGATACCCCCCCCCCGGACATTTCCCGCAAAGACGGGTTCTAGCGAACGTCGCAACACCATGACACGGGAGGAAAACCTGATATGGCGTACGAGTTCGTCGGGAAGGACCATTGCATATACACGAAGGACAGGTGCGAAAGAGACCTGGGACAGGGCAGGAACGAACTGTGCATCCAGTGCGAGAAGGAATTGCGCTGCGGCGTGGCCCGAGCCGACGGACCATTCGTTTTGACCGTTGAACGTAATTCCAGGGGAACGGAAGACAATGCCTCCCGCAAAAACGTATCCAGCGACCATATGTTCGACGAACGACGAACCGCCGGATCTCATCACTCCCCTAGTAGGCCGTGCGATATGGACATCTGCCACCAATGTAATTACGTCAGAAAAGACCACTTCGTCATCGGTCATAATCCGAGCGAAAACTTGCATCAAGCAATCCCATGTCCGATTCAATTACATTGCCAGGGGTCTTCCTTGTTCGGAAAATAGCGGTTCCTGGATGCGTCCATGCCAAACGCCGCCGGTATCTATGGAAGGCAAGAAGCATCAGATCGAGGTCGAAACAGCAGGCGAGGCGAATACACGCATACTCGCCATGGCCGCATCCTCCATGAGCATTTGCACATAAGAATGTGCTATCTACCGCTCAGACGCGTTCCGGAAAAACGGAACTTACGAAAATGATCGCAAAAAGGCGCCCGACGCAGACATTGGTCGGACGCCTTTGCAATGACGCGGATGACGCAGATATGACACCGCGAATTCCGCGCGACGAACGGCGGAAAGGGGTCAGCCGAGCTTGGCCAGCTCCTCCGGGCTCAGCTGCAGCCGGTCGGCCTTCAGGCTGTCAAGAATCGTCTCCGGACGGTGAGCGCCCGGAATCACGAACATGTGGTCGCCCTTCGCCAGCTCCCATGCCAGCACGACCTGCTGATAACTGACGCCGTGCGCGGCGGCGACTTCGCGGAACGGGTCGAATTTCGACTCGTCATACGGATGGCGGTAGCCGCCGAGGGGGCTCCAGCAGACGAACGCCAGGCCAAGCTCGCGGCAGTAATCCAGCGTATCCTGCGTTTCCAAATGAATCGGCGAATACTGATTCTGCACGGCGACCAGCTTGTCGCCAAGAATGCCACGCGCGATATCAAGCTGCTCGATCGTCACATTGGACACGCCCGCCCATTTGGCGACGCCCTGGTCGAGCAACGCCTTGATGCCTTCGCAGGATTCGTTGTACGGCACTTCGGGATCGTGACGGTGCAGATACAGCAGGTCGATTTCGTCGACGCCAAGCGCCATCGCCGACTGCTTGCCGTATTCGATCAGATGCTCCGGCTTGCCGTCGCGCGGCCACACCGGCTTGTCGCCATCCCACGCGCGGCGCAGGCCGACCTTTGTGGCGACCGTCACCTCATCGCGAGGGCCGTTCCAGGTTTCCAAGGCCTCACGCACCAGCTTTTCGCCGGTCTGCTCCTCCTCACCCGGCGTGTAATACGCCCATGCCGTGTCGATATGGCGGCATCCTGCGTCCAGCGACGCGTGCAGCGTTTCGATCCCCTTGTCGTGGCCGAGATTGTTTTCGATGGTCAGCGGCATTTCGCCGTGGCCGATGGCGGTCGTGCTGTACGGGCCGAGATTGCGCAACAATGCCATGGTGTCTCCTTTGCACGGAATCGGTTGGCAGCGGTTTTCTGCTGTCTCCAGCGTAGATTCGACGTTTGACCGCTACAAGTCGCATAACGATATCCCTGATTCCAGCAAACACAGCCGCAATTCGAGAGATGCCCGACCGGCGCGCCGCAACGACGTCTATTCTCTGATATATGAGCACATTATCTCCAGACATCTCCCACACGCGCATCGGCATCATCGACAACGACCAATGCGCCTTGGAATTCATGGTCTCGCTGCTCCACTCATGGTATGGGAACAACATAACCATATGGTCTACCACTCAGGTCGCCAAAGCGATACAACAATGCAGGCACGAGACGTCGCCCACGAATCTGATCATCCTGGACATGGCGCTCGATGGCATCACAGGCCCGCAGATCGCACGCATCATACGTAAACACGTTCCCGACATCGGCATCATAGGCATAACGTCATATCAATTGGAAACATACCGAACGGCATGCATCGATTCCGGAATGCAGACCCTATTGGCGAAAAAGGATATGCGACGCAGTCTGCAGAGCGCTATATCCGCTGTCCTGCAAGGACAGCGGTATCCGGCCGACAGTGATTTTCATACCACAGAGCAGTCAGCGGCTTTGCTTGATGCTCCCGATGGGCGCATTCCGCTGAGCGATACGGAGCGAACCATCATTACACTGACATTGTCCGGAAAAGTCCCATCGCAAATCGCGGCACAACTCGGCATTGCGCAGGAAACCGTATACTCGCATCATAGAAACATCAACCGGAAATTACATACAGACAATTGGAGTGCCTCGCTGCAATGGTGCAAGGAGAACCATATTGTCTAATGCTCTCAGGCAGAGTACCTGTTCCCCGTCTCATCCATGGATGCTCTGCATGATCGCCGTCGCATTGCTTTGCGCTACCGGAGAAACCATGTATTGGATTACGCAGACGAATGCCGCAATCATGCAGACGTTATGGCTGCTGTGTCTATGGATCGCATACGTTTGCTGCTTCCACACAATACGAATCGGCATATGGGCGATGTTTGCGGTGTCCCTCACCGCCGATTTCCTTCCTTTCGCCACTCCGTTCACTGCATTGTTCATAATCTTTCTGGCAATCGGTCTGCTGACATACCTACACATCATTCAAGGTATGCTCGCAGCGGTTCTGGCATGCATCGGACAGCTGGGAATGGCATTGCAGTCCAACGACGCCGCGTTCCTCAAAGGAGGCATATGGTCGTTCCTTGCCGCCATCATTCTGACGTCGACGGGCGGAATCGCGTTACGCTGGAAATTCCAGAGGGACGACAGCCGGCAATGCAATATAATCATGACACGAAACGCCGCGACTGCAGCCAACCTTCACGATTATACGTGCAATGAATTAAGCGACATCATACTGCTCGCCGAACACTTGTCGCAACAGCATCTCCCAGACGATCTGCAGCCGTATGTGAAAACCATCAGAGATACGGCCGACGATGCGTTGCAGCACGCTCATGCCATCATCCGAAAGTTACGCTTCCCCTCTATTCCCCATCAATCGAATCGTTCAGGAAACGAACAATACGAGCGACAAATCACTCGAATCATCGATAGGCAAAAGAAACTCCTCCAAGTATTGAACTGTTACGGCGACGTACTCACTTCCCCCGGCATATTGCAGGAAACAACCGAAGAAAAGGCGATTCTGACCTGCAGCCTGATACGAGAGATCTTCGGCAATATCAGCAAACATGCCCAACTCGATCAAGGATTTACGCTTATCATCGCCCGCAGATTCGACACAATACACATTTCGTTATGCGATACGCCACGGCACGATATCGCAAATCCGCATTTTAAGCATGGCACGGGTCTTACGCGATATAAAGAACTAATCGATTCTTTAGGCGGAACATGGCGGGAAGAGCAATCCGACGACGTCTGGCTGCTCACCATCACCTATCCGCTATACGATTAACTGCCGCATATCCACTCCATCCATGGAGGACAAACTGGAACATAAGGCATCCCAGAGTCCAGAACGGAATATTCCATTAAAATATCACCCGACAGTTCAATGATGAGATCTGTTTGATTCGATAAAACCAACATCGCCAAACACGGTAATACCCAAAATCTTGCACGCATAAAACCTCACCTTACGGTTTGGCCACTTCTTCGAATAACCGACACTACCGGCGTCCGCATCTTGCTGTATATCGCGTTTGCAGTTTTCTGCAACCGAAATAGATAGTGATTTGACACAAATATACCAATGTGTGCATCGGAGATGCCGATGTCGTGCAATGGGGCACGAATCCTAATGAAAGGAGAATCGAGATGAAAAGATGGAGATTTCTCGTGGCTTCGATAGCCGCGCTGGTCATGTTTTCCATGAACGCCAATGTAGCGTTCGCAGAAGGGACTGCACCGCTACGCGCTTGTCCTGAGGTCGGGAATGTGTACACGACGGCCACCATAACCAACAGCAACTATCACATCCCCACAGGCCAGATCTTTCGGTCCGGCCCGGTGGCACAGTGACAGCCAATACGGCCATATCATACACAGTCAATGCTTCTCTTTCTATATCCGGCACAGTCGGAGTGAGCGTCGCCGAAGTCGTCAATGCCTCCGTCTCAGCCGGGGCAAGTCTGGCTACGGTGACCTCCCGATCCGTCTCGTATATTTACTCGCACGACGTATCCCCCGGACGCTATGGCAATCTTCAATATGGCAATTTTGGCTGGCAGGTCAATGTCCGGAAGACCACGATCGTGGCGCCGTGCAACACGGTACAGGTCGCTTCCGGAAGCGCAATAGTGCCGTCCAGCAATATCTGGGGATACAAATATTGGGAGACCTGACATGACGCACACATCATTTCGAACATTATGCACGGGAATCGTAGTCGCAATGCTGCTGTGCACACAGGCGGCCTGTGATTCATCCTCGTCGGAGACTTTGAACGGGCATGTCCTTGACAAAGCACAGGTTGCGATGCTGTCCGAAGCGGTTGAAGCCAAGGGAGAAGCCGACGCTTTGGCCTCGCCTCGTCCCAGTTACCTCGTCAATGACGATGGACAACGTCAAATCATGACGATTCTGGATACCGACGAGACCGAGCAGTCGGCGGGGGTTCACGAACTAACGGTATTCTGCATCGGCAGCGGAACTTTAGACATCAGCCTCACCATAGGCGACTCTACGGAAACCGCCGCTATGCAATGCGGGACAGACGTTACATCCGAAACGGTGACCGTCAGTATTCCGCAAGCCGTCGTTGGCCGTACAGTACAAATTGCGCCGTCGTCCGACGCGGAATGCGAAATCGCATATCGCATCGACACCACAAAATAATAATATGTGAAGCCCGCAAGCGCACGCCTGCGGGCTTCACATTGCCAGTCGTCTAATCATGCGGCCGATGTCACGATCATGGCATCACATATGTCGCATCAGTCCTCGAACGGGTCGAAGTCGCGGCGCACGCGGCGGCGAGGACGCTCGGAACGCTCTTCGCGTTCGGAACGGTACTCGTCATAGTTCTCGTCGGCGGCATAGCGCGGATTGCGGTCGAAACGACGGCCGCCGCGGCCACCACGGCGATCGTCACGATTATCGCGATCGTCACGGGCCTGGCGGGACGGACGACGATCGTAGTCGCGGTCGTCACGGTCATCACGGTCCATGCGGCGGCGACGCGGACGATCGTCATAATCACGGTCGTCACGGTCATCGTAATCGCGTTCGACACGGCGGCGACGCGGACGATCGTCATAATCACGATCGTCACGGTCATCGCGGTCCATGCGGCGGCGACGCGGACGATCGTCGAAGTCACGATCGTCGCGATCGGAACGACGGTCATCGCGACGGCCACGGGCCGGGCGACGGTCGTCACGATCGGAACGACGGTCATCGCGACGTGCCGGAGCGGATTCCTCGTTTTCGAAGCCCGGAATGGCGAGACTGATCTTGCCGCGGTCGTCGACGCCTTGCACGACGACTTCGACGTTGTCGCCTTCCTTCAGCACGTCTTCGACGGCGTCGATGCGTTCGCCGTTGGCCAGGTTGCGGATCTGCGAAATGTGCAGCAGACCGTCGGTGCCCGGGGTCAGGTTCACGAAAGCGCCGAAGCTGGTGGTCTTGACGACCTTGCCGTTGTAGGTTTCGCCGGCTTCCGGAACATGCGGGTTGGCGATCTGGTCGATGATGGCCTTCGCCTTTTCGGCGGCTTCTCCGCCTTCGGAGGAGATGTAGACGGTACCGTCATCTTCGATGGCGATTTCGGCGCCGGTCTCCTCCTGGATCTGGTTGATCATCTTGCCCTTCGGACCGATGACTTCGCCGATCTTGTCCACCGGGATGGTGGTGGTGATGATGCGCGGAGCGTTCTCGCTCATTTCGGCCGGACCGTCGATGCACTCGTTGATGACCTCGAGGATCGTGGTGCGTGCCTCGTGAGCCTGCTGCAGGGCGGAGGCCAGGATGTCGGCCGGAATGCCGTCCAGCTTGGTGTCCAGCTGCAGGGCGGTGATGAATTCGGACGTGCCGGCGACCTTGAAGTCCATGTCGCCGAAGGCGTCTTCGGCACCCAGAATGTCGGTCAGGGTCTTGAAGATGTGCTGGCCGTCAACATCACCGGAGACCAGGCCCATGGCGATGCCGGCGACCGGTGCCTTCAGCGGAACGCCTGCCGCCAGCAGCGACAGCGTGGAGGCGCACACGGAACCCATCGAGGTGGAGCCGTTGGAGCCGATGGCTTCGGACACCTGACGGATGGCGTACGGGAACTCTTCACGGCTCGGCAGCACCGGCACCAAAGCCTTCTCGGCGAGGGCGCCGTGGCCGATTTCACGGCGCTTCGGGGAGCCGACGCGGCCGGTTTCACCGGTGGAGTACGGCGGCATCTCATAGTTGTGCATGTAGCGCTTGGTCTGCGGACCGCTCAAAGCGTCGATCTGCTGCTCCATCTTGAGCATGTTCAGCGTGGTGACGCCCAGGATCTGGGTTTCGCCGCGCTGGAACAGGGCGGAGCCGTGCACGCGGGGAACGATGTCGACTTCGGCGCTCAGCGTGCGGATGTCGCGCAGGCCACGGCCGTCGATGCGGTAGTCCTCGGTCAGGATGCGGCGACGCACGATCTGACGCTGCAGCTCCTTGAACGCGTTGCCGATTTCCTTTTCCTTCTCGGCCTCGTCCATGTCTTCGAATTCGTTGGCAAGCGTCTCCTTGACGCCGGCCTTGATCTGGGCGATACGATCCTGACGCGGCAGCTTCTCCGCGATGGACAGCGCCTCATCCAGATCGGCATGGGCGATTTCGTCGATGCGGGCGTACAGTTCGTCGGTGTACTCCGGGAACAGCTGGAATTCCTTGGTTTCCTTCGCGGCCAAGGCCTTCAGCTCGTTCTGCGCCTCGCAGATGACCTTGATGAACGGCTTTGCGGCTTCCAGACCGCCGGCGACGACTTCCTCGTCCGGCTTGATCTGGCCCTCATCGTAGATCAGCGTCCAGGCGTTCTTGCCGGCGCCGGCTTCGATCATGGCGATGGCGACATCGCCGTTTTCGACCACGCGTCCGGCGACGACGATTTCGAACACGGCGCGTTCGCGTTCGCTCCAACGCGGGAAGGCGACCCACTGGCCGTCGATCAGGGCCAGGCGCACACCGGAAACCGGACCGGAGAACGGCAGGCCGGAGATCATGGTGGAGGCGGAAGCGGCGTTCAGCGCGATGACGTCATAGGCATCGTCCGGATTCACCGCGAGCACGGTTTCCACGACCTGCACCTCGTTGCGCAGCGTGTGCGGGAACAACGGACGCAGCGGGCGGTCGATGATGCGGCAGGCGAGAATGGCTTCGGAGCTCGGACGGCCTTCACGGCGGAAGAACGAGCCCGGAATCTTGCCGGCGGCGTACATCTTCTCTTCAACGTCAACGGTCAGCGGGAAGAAATCATAGTTTTCCTTCGGGCTGGAACCGGCGGTGGTGGTCGAAAGGACCATCGAATCATCATCAAGATAGGCGGCTACCGCACCATCCGCCTGCTGGGCGAGACGACCCGTCTCGAAGCGCAGCGTGCGCTTGCCAAATGAACCATTGTCGATAACGGCTTCAACGGCCTTGATTTCGGGACCCTCCATAGGGTTCCTCCTTTTATTTATTGCTATTTCCTACTATCAATCCAACATTCCAAAATACCGGACCGGCGTCCGGCAGCTGCTCTTGTCTGCCAGCTGTGCGGCATACCTGGCCGCGTGCTCCTCGTAGTTCCAGATTCCAGACTTCTCGTGCCCATTCCCCGGGCGCTTGCATTTCATCCCTCGTCAGAAAGCTGACAACCAAAAGCGCCCGGACACAATCGTGTCCGGGCGGAAAGTCTTATCGGCGCAGACCCAAGCGCTCGATCAGGGAGCGGTAACGGTTGATGTCGACACGCTTGAGGTAATCAAGCAGACGACGGCGGTCACCGACCATCAGCAGCAGACCACGACGGGAGTGGTGATCGTGCTTGTGCTCCTTGAGGTGCTCGGTCAGATCAGCGATACGCTTGCTCAGCAGAGCAACCTGGACCTCCGGAGAGCCGGTGTCACCTTCATGGGTCGCGTACTTAGCGATGATTTCCTGCTTTTCTTCAGCCGTCAGTGCCACGGCATCCTCCTTATATTGCTGCGCGGTGCTACCGGCCCGATGCCGATGCGCTCTCTATCCGCGGGCGAAACACGCCGAAGGTCAATTATACACAGACGCCCGACACCGCGAATCAGCTTCGAAATCAGGCGACGCCGATCCCATCGAACAATCAGATCAGATCAAATCAAATCGCAATACCGTCACACAATCGTCAGCAGGCCGCCGAACAGCACAATCAGCAAAGCGATCGTTTCTATCACGAAAAACATGATGAACGACGCCCAACTGCGCGTCAGCACATTCAACGGCGAATCCTTGCGGATCGTCACCAATAGGCCCACCCACAGCACGGCGAACACGGCGACGCCCAAGCCGGCGGCGATGATGCCCAGGTTCGCGGCATTCGCCAGCGTCGACGAATCACCGTATACCACGTATGTCGAATACCAGAAATTCAGCTTCAACATGCACAGGCCCGCAATGAACTGCTCCGCCGCCAAGCCGACCACGAACACCGTTCCCCATAGTCGGCGACGCGCGTCGACGACCAGCAGGGCAAGGCCGGTGATGGCGACCAGGGTCACCGTCCAGGCCACAAACGCCGCGCCTTTGGGATCCAGCAAGCTCAAATGATCGAGCATCCACTGCGTCTGCCGCACGGCGGTCGTACGCCCCCACCAATACGGCACCACAATGGCCACGACGACCAGCAGCGCATACGCCAGCCACCGCATGGGATGGGAACGGCTACGCTCCATATCGGCCAGCGACAGCGACGAATCGGGAATGGACGCCTCCGGATGCTTCGATACGATGTTGTCCGGCTGTGCGGAGGATGTTTGCACAGCACCGGATCGCATGCCGCCGGGCTGAGTATCGCCGCCCATCTGCCGATTGACGCATTCCCCCACGCTGGGTCCTCCCGCCATCTACGTATACCTCGCGATCATAGTTCAGGCCATGCCTGCCGTCACGGCAGCCGACATGACAATAGGCGCTCATATCTACGACGGTATTCTACAAGGACTATGCGGCCGCGAATGAAGGCTCCACCCATGGAAATCGTCCATTTTTGACACATTTGACGAAGCCATATGGCAGAAATGGACGCTGCTTCGGGCGTGTCTCGACCAATCGTGCCATATCACTCCGTTAAAAATGGCGGAAATGGACGCTGCAGAGCAGAATTCAGGCGAAACAGGACAAGGCAGGACACGACAAAATGAAACATGCGGGTGACGGGCGGCCTTCCGTTTCATGACGGCCGCTCCGGCGGAATGAACACCGCAATCGACAACCTTCGGCATCAAATCAGTATGCCGGGCCTGTCGTCGCGTTCCCGCCGAGTGGCTCTCGCTAAGGTCATGACCGGTTTCGGCAAGCGCGCCATAAGTCAATTCAGGAAACTCCCTGACAAGCGCTTGGATATGACGAGATCGGCATGCCGCACGCCCTGGTGTCGCGCGTGAAAACGAAAAGGCCGCGAACCTTTGGAAATCCTTGGGTTTCGCGGCCTTTCGAATGGAGCGGATGACGGGAATCGAACCCGCGTAATCAGTTTGGAAGACTGAGGCTCTACCATTGAGCTACATCCGCGTGCCGTCCTGCAAGCAAGACGACTCGTGCCATTATACACACATCCGATACAAAAGCAATCGGCGCGCCCGAACATGCGATATCGCCTACTCCAATATGACGATGGCGGAGGCGATGCCGCCGTCGTGGCTGAGGGAGACGTGGAAGTCGGATGGCGACGCCGCCGCTGATGATGCGAGTCGCCGCGCGACGTCGGGCGCGAGCGCGACATGGGGGCAGCCGTGGGAATCGTCGATGATTTCAATGCGATTCCATGGCGTATCGTCCAGTGAATACGGATATGACGCAGGAGCAGATGATGACGAAGATGGCGACGATGCGGCGTCGCCACTGCGTCCGATCGCCTCGCACCATGCTTTGATGACGGCTTCCTTGCCCGCCCATCGGGCCGCCAGATGGATGGCCTCGCCGTCGCCTTTCACCTGTCCGCGCATCGCGGCCTGCCGCAATTCGCGCGGCGAAAAAAGGCTTTTCATGCGGGTGCCGGATTCGTTCAGCTGCGCCGCGAACGCTTCGACGTCGACGATGTCGTGACCTAGACCGCGCATATCGCAGCACCTTTCGTTTTGCTGATTCGCCGCGCCGACTTGTTGCAACGGCGCTTCTTCGCCGGCGTGTTCCGCCGAAAAGACGAGGGCCGGCCTCGCACCGTTTTCATACTAATGCGAGACCGGCCCTTGTCGGTTTATCCGGAGGTCGGATCCGGAGGTCGGATCCGACGTACGCATCAGGCTTCGAAGTAGCCGGATGCGCCGAGGCGCGCCTGCGGGTCGAGCAGCATGGCCTTTTCGACCTCGTGGGCGTTGTAGCCGCGGCCGTCCTCATGGAAACGGCGGTTGTCGATCGGCTCATACAGCGCCGCGTGGCCCATCATGCCTTCCTCGAAGCGACGGCGGCCTGCCGCCAGACGCTCGTTCGCACGCTCGCGCCAGCCTTCCAGCGCCTCCATGCCGGCGGTGTTCGCCACGGCCGCTTCGAAGGCGCCCGGGTTGACGATCGCCGCGAAGCCGGAGACATGGCCGAAGCCGAGCGAGGTGACCAGGCCGGCCTTGACGGTGCGGCCGGTGGCGCCGATGTTCAGCGGCTTGCGCAGCCACACCATATGGTCGTCGCGTTCCAGCTTCGGGTCGACGCAGTCGAGCGCCGCGTTGGCCGGAATGATGCCGGAGCGGAACAGCTGCGTCAGGCCGTTGACCTGGAAGATGCAGGCGCCGCCCTTGGCATGGCCGGTGAGTGTCTTCTGCGAGATCACGAACAGCGGGTTGCCGTCGGTGCGGCCGATGGCGTGCGCCAGCGTGTTGTGCAGTTCGGATTCGTTCGGATCGTTCGCGTTGGTGGACGTGTCGTGTTTGGAGACGACGGCGATTTCATCCGCCGTGACGCCGAGCGCGGCCAGGTCGCGCACGAGCTTCGAGTCACGTCCGCCGCGTCCCGCCGCGAGCGCGCCCAGTCCCGGCGCCGGGATGGAGGTGTGCGCGCCGTCCGCGTAGGAGTGGACGAATCCGACCACGCCTGCGACCGGCAGTCCGAGCTTCAGCGCGATGTCGCCACGGGTCAGCAGGATCGTGCCGCCGCCCTGCGATTCGACGAAGCCTCCGCGACGGCGGTCGTTCGCACGGGAGAAGAAGCGCGCGTCGATGCCCTTCGCGTACATCTCCTCGGAATTGGCGGTGGCGTTCATGTTGCCGAAGCCGATCACCGATTCCACGCCGATGTCGTCGATCGCGCCGGTGACCACGAAGTCGGCCTTGCCGAGCGCGATCTTGTCGGCGCCCTCTTCGAGGGAGACCGCGGCGGTGGCGCAGGCGGAGACGGGCTGGATCATGTTGCCGTAGCCGCCGATGTAGGACTGCATCACGTGTGCGGCGACGACGTTCGGCAGCGCTTCCTGCAGGATGTCGGTCGGGATCTCATGGTTGAGGAACCGGTCAAGGTACAGCTTGCGCATCGAGGCCATGCCGCCGAAGCCGGTGCCCTGCGTGGAGGCGACCATCGAGGGGTGCACGGCCTGCAGGATCTCCGTCGGCGTGAAGCCTGCGGACAGGTAGGCGTCCACGGTGGTGACGATGTTCCACAGCGCGATCTTGTCGACGTCGCCGACCATCGAAGCCGGGATGCCCCACTTGACCGGATCGAAGCCCTTCGGGAACTGGCCGCCGACGGTACGGGTCATGGCGGCGCGGCGCGGCACGCGGATCATCGAGCCGGCATGGCGGGTGACGGCCCATTCGCCGGTTTCCGCGTCTTCAGCGATGCTGGTGTGCGCTTCGTCCATCGTGACGTATTCTTCGGCGATCTCACGGGTGGGCACGCCGAAGGTGACGTCGTGGTCGAGGTAGATTTCCGCTTCCTCTTCGTCGGCGCCGTCCTTGTAGTCGTTGCCCATGCCCTCCTCGAAGGGGCGCACGCCGGAGCGGGCCACGACCTCGTCGTGGTAGCGTTCGGCGATGTCCTCTTCGGGCACGAGGTTGCCGTCGACGTCATACCAGCCCGGCTTCGGGCTGTCCGCCCAAGCGAGCAGGCCCATGTTCCACGCCAGTTCGAGCACGGCGCCTGCGGACAGGTCGACGGTGCCGTCGGAGTGGATGCCGAGTTCCGCCTCGAAGCGGGTACGGCCGGAGCCCCACGGGCCGAGCTCGCCGACGGAGACGATGACGATCTCGTCTTCCGGACGGGCGGTGACGCCCTTCCAATCGTTGAGGTCGACGTGCGCCTGACGAGTCACATGCGGGCTCGGCAGCGCCTTGAGGCTTGCGCCTTTGGTGATGTCGGCCGCGTCGTCGCCGGCGGCGGCGTTTGCGTTTTCGGCGGCCGCGGCGTCGGCCATGGCTTCGGCGCGCAACGCCTTGATATCGATCGGCTCGGAGCCCAGGCCGCCGGTCAGGTCGACGTCGAGCGGATGGCTCTTGGCTTCTTCGCGGGCTTCGCGGGTGGCCAGTTCGAGCAGCTTGACGGAGATCTGTTCGGTGGAGTAGGTCTTCAGACCGTGGCGTTCGACGACCTCGACCAGCGGATCGTTGCCGCCCATCAGGCCGGTGCCGCGCACCCAGCCGATCTTCGGATGGGCGAAGGTGACGCGGCCGGACCACACCTTTTCGGCGCGGGCGCGGTTGACGATGGCGTCGAAGGCGCTCTTGACCTCGCCGTACGCGCCGTCGCCGCCGAAGATGCCGCGGTTCGGGGAGCCCGGCAGGATCACATGCAGCCTGTGCTGCACGTCGGTGTCGGCGCCGATGGCGGCGAGTCCCGCGATGGCGCGTTCCACGCCCCACAGCATCAGACGCGCCTGCGATTCGAACAGTTCGCCGGAGTCGGCCAGCGTGCCGCGGACCGGCGGGGCCGCGAACGGGAAGAACAGGCTCGGTTCGTACGCTTCCTTCAGGATCGTGGTGCTGGCGCCGGAGGTCTTCTTCTGCACGTTGCCGACCCAGTCGACCAGCGCGTCGACGTCACGGTAGCTGGACAGGTTCGCCGGGACGAGCCACAGCTTCGCGTCGCCCGCCGCATGCTCACGGTAGGTCTGCTTGGCCCATGCCTTGACGGACGGGCGGAAGCTGTGCGACGTGGCGATGACGGTCGCGCCGCCGGCGAGCAGGCCGTTGACGACCTGGGCCGCGATGGAGTTCGGCGCGACGCCCGTCACGACGGCGACATCGCCTGCGAAGCGGGATGCGTCGGCGTTCGACGTGACCGGGGCAAGCGCCTGTTCGGCGATGGCCTTGAATGCGTCGGCGAGTTCGGCGTCGTCGGTATGTTCGGCATACCATGCGGCTTCGTCGGCGACGGCCTTGCCCAGTCCGATGAAGCTGCCGCCCAACGCGGCGGCGCCTGCGCCGTAGAAGGCGCGGGCGAGGTCTTCGCGGGCGGAGGCCCACCGGTCGTCGAACAGGATGGCCTTGTCGGCGTCGAAGCGCGGCTCGACCTGATTCGGCCAGTCGGAGCCGAGTTCGGCTTCGACGGCGGCCACCACCGCGGCGTTGTCGTCGCTTTCGTCGCCGGCGGCCGGAGCGGTGACGCCCAGCTGGTTCAGCACGAAGCGCGCGGTGGAGGCGAGCACGCCGTCGGAGCCGGTGACCTTGGCAGCGAATGCGTCCAGGGCGGCGGAGTCGACGACCGCGCCACCTGCCGTGCCGCCTGCGCTGGGCAGCGCGACGGAGACGCCGTTATCGGATGCGACCTTCTGCACGGCGGCGTCGATGATGGCGTTGGCGGCCGCGGCGTTGGACGCCGCGTCGGTGGCGAGCGATGCGAGATCGCCGCCGCGGGAGCTGGCGCCGTCACGGGTTTCGAGCACGATGGCGGCCACCACGTGGCTGGCCCAGCCTTCGCCGAGCTGCCAGGTTTCGGTGACGCGCTTTTCGATCTGCGGCAGTTTCACGCCGGCGGCTCCGAACATGCCGCGCACGCGGTCGCGCACGATGTCGGACAGCACCGGGCCGAAGGCCTTGTAGTTCGGGGCGACCTTGTTGACGAGGGCGTTCAATGCGCCGATCGTCGCTTCTGCCGCGCCGTCGACGCTGGCCACGCCCAGTTCGGAGCTGATGTCCATGAGCAGCTGATTACGACGGGAGGATACGCCGTTGGTCAGCGTGTCGGTGGTGTCGTTGTCGCCGATCTGATCGGGACGCACCTTGGCCGAGTAGGCCAGCAGCATGGCGATGGCGTCGGACGCCTTGAACGGGATGTCCGCGACGGATGCGCCGGATACCGCGCCGGCGGCCGGAGCCGGGGCGACGGCCGGAGCCGGGGCGGCAGGCGCGACGGGCAGGGCCGCAGGAGCGGCGGAAACGGAGGCCGCCGGCGTCGGCTCATCGTCGTCTTCGAGGTCGGGCACCAGCGAATCGGAATCGGTCATGTAGACGCGGCCTTCGTCGCGGCCCACGTTGTACACGGTCACATCGCGTCCGGAGAAGTCCGGCAGGCGCAGCGTCTTGGAACCGAGGTTCGCCAGGGTCGGGGAATTGCCCAGACCGACCTCCACGTATTCCTCCACGCCAAGGCCGCCCTGTTCGGCGGAGCCGAACATCAGGGCCTGCGTCTCGATCCAACGCACCGGGGATGCGAACTGCCACGACAGCAGTTCGGTGAGCAGCAGGCGTCCGAGCTTCTGGTCGTCTTCGGCGTAGGAATCCCACACCTTCGGATCGTCCAAAGCGGCCTTGATGCGTTCGGACGGCACGACTTCGAGGATCTTCGCCGCGAATTCCCTCGTCATTTCGAACGGGGCCGCCACCAGGTTCGGGATATAGCGTCCGACGAGGCGTCCGCGATAGTCGATGCGGGCGGGCAGCAGCGCGTCGAGCTTGTCGCGGAATTCCGGGACGCCCTTGCGCAGCAGCGTGGAATGGAACGGCACGTCGATGCCCGGGATGAGCATGAACGCACGTTTGCCGCCGTATTCGGCGACGCGCTTGGCGGAGTCGGCGGACAGGGCCTTCAGGCCGGCGATCGTGCCGGCGATGGCGTACTGCTGGCCGGCCAGGTTGTAGTTGACGATCTCCAGGAATTCGCCGGAGGCCTTGGCCACGGATTCCACGTATTCGCGCACATGCGCGTCGTCCACGCCGAACTGGTTCGGACGGAGGGCGCCCATGCGGTAGTTGGAACGGCCCTGCTCGTCGCGGTCGATGAGGTGATGCATGGTCGATCCGCGGTGGAACACGAGTTCCAGCACGGTTTCCAGCGGGATCACGTCGGCGAAGGAGCTCAGCGCGTTGTATTCGCCCAGCGAATGGCCTGCGAAGTAGGACGGCCAGATGTCGGCTCCGGCTTCGCGCATGCGTGCGGTCTGCGCGAACGCCACAGTGGCCAGAGCCACCTGCGTGAACTGGGTGAGGTTGAGCAGGCCTTCCGGATGGCGGTAGGTCACGCCGTTGGCGGTCAGTTCCTTCGGATTATCGCGTACGACGGCGAGGATCGAGAAGCCGAGGCGTTCGCGGGTGAGCCTGTCGGCACGTTCCCACACGTCGCGGGCCGCCGGGGACTTGGCGCGCTCGTCGAGCACCATGCCCTGGGCCTGGATGCCCTGGCCCGGATAGACGAACGCGGACTTGGGGGCACGCACGATGGCGGTGGCGCGGGAGACGATCTGGCCGTCGATGCGGCTGGTCACTTCGAGCACCATGCCGGCGTGGCGTACGCGGCCGACGCGTTCGATGGAGATCTCCACTTCGTCGTCGAGCTGCACCATGCCGTACATGTTGTAGGTCCAGCCGGCGATCTCGTAATGAGCGCCCTTGTCGTCCAGCGCCTGCACGGCGTGCTGGGCGGTGGCGGACAGCCACATGCCATGGACCAGCGGGGCCTTCAGACCGCTGACCGCGGCGCCGCGATGCGACGTGTGGATCGGGTTGAAGTCGCCGGAGGTGCGGGCGAATGCGGTCATCTCATGAGGCGCGGTCACGGTGACGCGGCGCAGCATGCGGCGCGGGGTATCGGCGATGTCGGCTTCGAGGCCGCCGTAGTCGGGCGCTTCCGCCGGCAGCGCGTCGGAATAGGCGCGTCCGCGGATGGCGAAGCGTTCGGTCTCGCGGGCGAGCAGCGTGCCGTCGGCTGCGGCGTGTTCGACATGGATGGTGACGACGCGGCCGGAGGCGGATTCGAAGTAGTCTTCGGCCCAGCTGGTCAGCGTGATGGTTTCGCCGGTGTGGGCGAGCAGCTCGTCTTCGGTGACCTCCAGTTCGATCAGATGATCGAGATGGACCGCGTTGAGCAGGCCTTCGATGACCGGGAAGCCGTGGACGTACACGGAGCCGAGCGCGGCGTAGATCGCCGGCCATGCCGGCCCGACCAGCGCGTCCGGGGCGATGCGGGACGGCACCAGGTTGTGCGGCAGCGCGCCGCCGGTGGCGGCCTCATGGTCGAAGCCGAGGTTCGCGGACAACGTATAAGAGGCGTGGGCGAGGCCGAACGGATAGGCGGCCTTGTCGTCGTCCTGCTCGATCTGCGGCATTGCGGTCAGTTTGTCGCCGGTGATGGCGGTGTTGCCGATGCCTGCGGTGTCGGCCAGCATGCGGTAGACGTGCTTCGGCAGACGTTCGCGGTCGACGACCGGGGACAGGCCCGGCTTGGTGCCGTCGACGTTGAGCGGGATGACGATGCTGCGCACGGCGTGTTTGGAGGCGCCGCCGTCCGGATCGTTGTCCCAGTAGGTGTCGAGATGAATGTTCAGATCGTACTGTTCGACGTTGCCGTCCTGGCCGACCTTGGTGATTTCGTATGCGGCGTCGCCGTTGGCTGTGCCGTATGCCGGATTGGCCATCAGGTGGCCGACCCAGGAGATGTTCGGGCAGGAGCGGATGAAGGCTTCGGCGTCGGCTGCGGCGTTGAGCTGCGCGAACGCCGCGGCGGAGTCGGCCGTGGTGCGTTCGATCATCGCCTGTTCGAAGCGTCCGAGGATGTCGGCGACCGGCTCGTCCATCGTGGTGATGCCGGCCACGGAGATCGGGCCGGGGATGACGCGTACGGAGTCGGCGCAATAGCGCGGGTCTTCGGACTGCCACAGCTGGTCCTGGCCCCACCAACGCAACAGGTCGTTGTCGATGACCGGAACGAACGGCATCGGCTTGGGGTATTCGCGCACAAGGGTCGGGAACCACGCCTCGTCCATCGGCACGACGTGCAGTTCGGCGGCCTGCGGATAGGCTTCGCGCAGCCTGGCGATCGCGGCGACCGGGTCGGATTCGACGTCGGCGCGGGAGGAGAACAGCGAAGTGAATTCGCCGCTTTCCTGGTCGACGACGCGGGCTTCGATGCGCTGCAGCAGGTGCAGGAAACGGTCTGCGTAGGTTTCGTCCACCCACGGGAAGGAGAGTTTGGCGAAACGTTCCGCCCACTCGATGTAGGTCATCGTCTTCAGATCGCCGAAATACGGCTTGGCCGTGGCGTTCAGCGCTTCGATGATCTCTTCGCGGCGGCTTTCCAGCTCTTCCGGATGCTTCATCACGCGCACCAGCAGTCGCCCGCAGCGGGCAGAGGAATTCTCCAGCTCATAGATGTCGGCATGCAGATGGCTCAGACCGGAGGTCACGCCGCCCAAGGCCTTGCCGCTCGGCACCCACTGCTCGCCCAACGGAGCGAACGGGTCGGCGTCGCCCGGCTTGGCTTCGATGCCGGGGGTTTCGACCAGCATGCGCTTGACGTCCGGGCTGGTATGCGCTTCCTTTGCGGTCATGACGGCGGTGCCGACGAGCACGCCGTCGACCGGCATCAGCGGGCGGCCGTATTCACGGGACCATTCGCCGGTGATGTAGTCGGCCGCGCGCTCCGGCGTGCCGATGCCGCCGCCTGCGACCAGCACGAGGTTGTCCTGCTCGCGCACTTCGGCATAGGTGGTCAGCAGCAGATCGTCGAGGGATTCCCAGGAATGGTGGCCACCGGCGGAACCGCCTTCGACTTCGATAAGGACCTTCGTCGGGGCGACGGCCTTGGCGATGCGCACGACCTGACGGATCTGGTCGACGGTGCCCGGCTTGAAGCTCACATACGGGAAGCCGTCGGCGTTCAGCGTATGGATCAGACCAACGGCCTCGTCCAATTCCGGAATGCCCGCGGAAACGACGACGCCGTCGATCGGCGTGCCGCTCGCGCGCTTCTTCGGCACGATGCGCTGGGAGCCGAACTGCAGATTCCACAGATAACGGTCCATGAACATCGCGTTGAATTCGACGGTGCGGCCTTCTTCGAGCTCTTCCTCCAGCTTGGCCACATGACGGTCGAACACGTCGGCGGTCACCTGGCCGCCGCCTGCGAGTTCGGCCCAGTAGCCGGCGTTGGCGGCCGCGGCCACGATTTCCGGATCGACGGTGGTCGGGGTCATGCCCGCCAGCAGAACCGGCGGCTTGCCGGTCAGCTCGCTGAAGGCGGTGCGCATCCTGCGTCCGGCCGGAGTGTCGATGACGCGCGGCGCGAAACGCTTCCAATCCTGCATGCGCTCCGGATCGCCGTCCATTGTGGCGAGTCCGGCGCGCGCCGCGCCGGTGGAGGCTTCCACCACGCCGGCGCCGGTGCCCTGGGCGACGGTGGAGAACAGCTTGCCGACGGTGTTGCCCGGGCCGAAGTCCAGCACCCACAGCGTGCTCGGGTCGACGGATTCCATCATCTCGTTGACGCGCGCGGACCAGTCGACATGGTTGAGCAGCACTTCCGCGGCGAGCTCACGGGCGTGTTCGCCGTCGATGCCGCAGGCCTCGGCCCAGGCGACGGCCTGGGACACTGCGTCGGCCATCAGCGGGCTGTGGAACGGCAGCGTCACGTCCAGGTATTCGAGCGTCGGGTCGAACACGCGGCCGCCGCGCACCTTTTCCTCACGCAGCTTGGCCTGATGCCTGTGCTCCTTGGCGACTTCGACGCCGAAGGCGGCCAGGTCCTCCGGATAGCCGGACAGCACGTAATTCGTCGAGGAGTTGGCGACGGCCACCGCGATCGGGCCGCGGGTGCCGGCGACGCGTCCGATCAGCGCGTCGATCTGCGCGCGGGTGATGTCTTTGACTGACAGCATCGGGGTGGCGTCTCCATGGCGGGCGGCCAGTCCGAGCTGCCGGGCCTGACGGGTGCCGGCCACGCCGATCAGCGTCGCGATGGCGAGGATCTCGTCGATCGCCGGAGCCGCGGCTTCCACGGAGCCGGCCTGTTCGATGGCCTGGACCATGTGAACGGCGAGCACGCCCTGCGAGTGGCCGAGTACGGCGACCGGACGGGCTTCGGCGGGATTGTAGCCGAGCTGGGCGGCGTCGAGCAGCGCGGCCAGCTGGGCCAGTGCGATGCCCGGGACGCTTGCGGCGGCGGCCGCCGCGGCGCCGAGTCGTGCCGGATTCGGCTCGTAGCCGTACAGGTCGATCGGGCGTCCGGTGGTCGCCAGCAGTTCGGCGGACACCGGATACAGCATGTTCCGTGCGACGTCGGTGTGCCGGTGCAGCGCATCGGCGAGCGCGGGATCGGTCAGGGCGTCCGCGAGCGCGGCCGGCCACGGGGTGGACTGGCCGGCGAAGGCGAGCGCGTGGGGCTCGTTGGCCAGTCGGTTCAGGAAGAATTCGTTCATGTTGGTCCTTCTGTTTGTGGTTGGAATCTTGTCGGTTGCCGTCATCGTCTACAGCGGCTGGTTGCCGTGGTGCCTTCCCGTTGCGCGCACGCGGCGTTTGCCGGCGAGCAATGCAAGGCCTTGGATGATGGTTTCGCGGGTTTGCTCGGGGTCGATCATCGCGTCGATTTCGCCGGTTTCGAGCGACAGATTCGCATTGACGGTGGTCTGCTCGTATTCGGTGATGAGTTTGGCGCGCAATGCGTCGACGTCCTTGCCCATGTCTTTGGCTTTGGCGAGGTCTTTGCGGTGGATGATGTTGACCGCCCCGGCCGCTCCGAGCACTGCGATCTGGCTGCTGGGCCAGGCGTAGTTGAGGTCCGCGCCGATGGATTTGGATCCCATGACGATGTAGGCGCCGCCGAATGCCTTGCGCAGGATCACGGTGATCAGCGGGACCTGTGCGTTGGCGTAGGCGTAGATGACTTTGGCGCCGCGTCGGATGATGCCCGCATGCTCCTGTTCGGAGCCCGGCTTGTAGCCGGGGGTGTCCACCAGCGTGATGACCGGCAGGTTGAACGCGTCGCACAGGCGAACGAAGCGCGCGACCTTTTCGGACGAGTCGACGTCGAGGATGCCGGCGTTCACGTTCGGCTGGTTTGCGACGACGCCGACCGGATGCCCGTCGACGCATGCGAAGCCGACGACCGCGGAGCAGGCGAAGAGTTCATGCACCTGCACGAATTCGCCGTAGTCGACGATGCAGCGGATGACGTCGAGCATGTCGTAGGGCTGGCGGTCGTTGTCGGGCACGATGCCGCCCAGCCGACGCGCCACGTCATGGTCGGCGCGGGTCGCCGCATAGGCGTAGGTCGGCGGATCGCTTTCGCAGTTCGACGGCAGGTATGCCAGCACGGTTCGCGCATAGTCGATCGCGTCCGCTTCGTCTTCGCCCAGGTAGTGCGCCACGCCGGATACGGCGTTGTGCACGTATCCGCCGCCGAGATCGGCCATGCTGATCGTTTCGCCGGTCGCCGCTTTGACGACGTCGGGACCGGTGACGAACATGTTGGAGTTTTCGCGGGTCATGACGATCAGATCGGTCAGTGCCGGGCAGTAGACGGCGCCGCCCGCGCAGGGGCCGAGGATCAGCGAGATCTGCGGGACGAAGCCGCTGGCGTCGCAGGTTTTCGTGAAGATGCGGCCGTATTGGGTCAATGCGGCGACGCCTTCCTGGATGCGGGCGCCGCCGGAGTCGATGACCGCGATGATCGGCGTTTTCAGGCTGATCGCCTGATCCATGAGACGGCAGATCTTCCGGCCTTCGGCCACGCCGAGCGTGCCGCCTTTGACGGAGAAGTCCTGCGCGTAGACGGCGACTTTGCGGCCGTGTATTTCGCCGAATCCGGTGATGACCGCGGAGCCTGCGACGCCCGCATTGATGTCGCCGCCGCGGAAGCGTCCGATTTCCTCGAACGATCCGGTGTCGAGCAGCAGGTCGAGGCGTTCGCGTGCGGTGAGCTTGCCTTTGACATGCTGACGGTCGCGCGCATGCGCTTCGGCGTCGCGCGCCAGTTCGGCGGCGCGCAGCACGGATGCGCGAATCGGCTGGTGTTCGCCGTCGACGGCTTCGCCGTTTCCGGATGCGGCCATGACGGCCGGCGATTGCATGATATCCGTCATCCTCATCCCTTCTTCGTCTGGGTCACGTCGATGGTCATCAGCGTTTCGCCCGCTTCGACGCCGACCGCCGGTGAGACGAAGATCTTGGTGACGACGCCGCCGGCCGGCGCGTACACGTAGTTCTCCATCTTCATCGATTCGAGCACGACCAGCAGGTCGCCTTTGGCGACTTCCTGGCCTTCGGCGACGTTGATGCGCGTGATGACGGCCTGCATCGGGGAGGCGATGACGCCGGGCTGGCCTTCGCTCTGCGCGTTCTCCTTCTGCACATGGTGCAGGCCCTGGCCGCGCAGCGGCTGGGTCGGGCGCTTCGCGCCGCGGGCGCGGGCTGAGCCGGTGAGGTTTTCGACGATGTCGGTCGGCACGGTCAGTTCGACGCGTTTGCCGTTGACTTCGATGCAGAAGCTTTCGCTGGACGGGCGTTCCGCGGCCTCATCGCCCTTGCCGCTCATCGAGGTCGGCTGGCCGCCGCGCGTGGCCTGCGGATCGCGGTTGAGATACTTGCGTTCGAGCCATTTGGTGCTCACGTCGAAGGCATGGCCGTGTTCGGCGGTGAATTCGTCGTCGTTGAAGATCCGTTCGTACAGGCTCGCCGGGGTCGGCACGCCTTCGATATGCAGCTCGCCCAAGGCGCGACGCACGCGTGCGACCGCGGTTTCACGGCTTTGCGCGGTGACGATGAGCTTGCCCATCATCGAATCGAATTTCGGCGAGATGGTGTCGCCCGCCACCACGCCGGAGTCGACGCGGATGCCGGGGCCCGCCGGCCAGCGCACTTCGGTCAGCGTGCCGGAGCTGGGGGCCAGGTTGGTCGCCGGATCCTCGCAGGTGATGCGCAGTTCGAAGCTGTGCCCGCGTACGGGGGCGTCGGCGGTCAGTTCGCCGCCGGAGGCGATGGTCAGCTGTTCGCGCACCAGGTCGACGCCGCTGACCTCTTCGCTGACGGTATGCTCCACCTGCAGGCGCGGATTGACTTCGAGGAAGTAGACCTTGCCCAGATCGGTGACCATGAATTCGCAGGTTCCCAGGCCCACATAGCCGACCGCTTCGAACAGGTTGCGCGAGTAGCGGTGCAGCTGTTCGACGACGTCGTCGTCCAGGAACGGCGCCGGGGCCTCTTCGATGAGCTTCTGGTTGCGGCGCTGCACGGAGCAGTCACGCGTCGAATACACGGTGAAGTTGCCGTGCGAATCACGGCCGCATTGCGTCTCGACATGACGGCCCTTGTCGATGAATCGTTCGACGAAGTATTCGTTCAGGTCGCCGCCCTGCAGCGCGTCATGGTTCATATAGAAGCCACGCAGCTCGTCGTCGTCGTGCACGAGGGTGATGCCGCGTCCGCCGCCGCCGTCGGTGCGCTTGAGCATCAGCGGATAGCCGTGGGTGTGCGCGAAGTCGAGCAGGGGGCGGATGTCGTCGATGGACTGGGAGATGCCGGGGACCGGCGGCACCTTGGCGCGTGTGGCGACCCGACGTGCGGTGATCTTGTCGCCCAGATCGGTCAGCGCCTGCGGCGAGGGGCCCACCCAGATCGCGCCGGCGTCGAGGACCCGCTGTGCGAACGACGAGACTTCGGACAGGAATCCGTATCCGGGGTGCACGGCGTTCGCGCCGCTGCGTTCGAGGATGTCGAGCATCAGGTCCTCGTTCAGATACGTGTCCTTGTAGGTGTCGCCGGACAGCAGGTACGCCTCGTCGGCCATGCTCACATACTGCGCATGACGGTCCTGCTCGGCGTAGACGACCACCGTGGGGATGCCCATCTCCTGTGCGGTGCGAACGACGCGAAGCGCGATTTCGCCTCGATTCGCGACCAGCAATTTATTGACATTTAAAGACATGCCGTCAAGTATGCAACGCGTTCCCGCCGCACGAAAACTCGTTTTCAAACAAAACCGCAAACGAGTTTTTGTACAACCGCACAAACGCGACAGTAGGTTTGCCGCATCTACCATGAGGGACACCGCAAAACATCCATCACGCAAGGAGCATCATCATGGCCAGCACCATCGCACTGCTGCGTTCCGCCATCGACCGCCGCACCGTCGCCGCCGTCGGCAAGCCCATCGTCTTCGCACTGCTGCTATGGGGCTCCGCCGCCGCGGGCGCCGTCCCGATTCCGGGCACTCCCGTGCCGATCACGCTGCAGACCTTCGTCGTCATGACAGCGGCGCTGACCATGTCCTGGCGTCAGGCCGCATCATCCATCGCGCTGTATCTGGCCGCGGGCGCCGCCGGACTGCCGGTATTCGCAGGCGGCATGTCCAGTGCGGCCTTCCTCGGCCCCAACGCCGGCTTCCTGATCGGCTTCCTGCCGGCCGTCATCATCACCGCATCGCTGAAAGGCGACGCGCATCGCATCACCGACGCAAGCCCCGAATCCGACAAGCGTTCCGCCGTACGCGCCATGATGCGCGCCGCACGCTACCTCGCGGCCTGCATCACCGGCTGCATCATCGTCGAATACATCTTCGGCATCGCCGCGCAAAGCCTCATCACCGGCGTCGACATCCCCACCGTCGCCCTCGCCTCGACCGGTTTCATCATGGGCGACCTCGCCAAGGCGGCGATCGCATCGCTGGCCATCGCCGGCGTCCGATCGCTGCGCTGACCTCGATCGGGCGCCGCTACAGCACGCCGACGTCGGCGGTGCGCACGATCGTCGTCGTACCGTCGTCCAACGTCAGCGTCAACGACGCGTCCGCATTCAACGAGGTCGCCTCGCCGACCAGCGTATCGCCATTGACGAAATTCGCCTGCACGCGGCGCCCCAGCATGCAGCAGTGACGCAGCATCTCGGAATGCAGCTTCTTCGCGGTTTCCGCCGGATCCTTCTCGAACGCCATGATGCGCGTACGCAATGATGGAATCAGATACGCCGCGATCAGATCGCGCATCTTGCCGGCGGAAGGCAGCTCCTCCGCGATCCTGTCCAGCGATGTGGCGTTTTCAGGCAGATCCTCATCGGACAGCGCCAGATTCAGGCCCACGCCGAGGATCAACGCATAGCGCTCCTCCTCGCCAGGCTGACGCTGGTCGGCCGGAAGCGGCATCACCTGCGCCAGAATACCGCCCAGCTTGCGACCGTCATAGTAGATGTCGTTCGGCCACTTCAGGCTCGGAGCGGTCTTCAGGTCGATCCAGCGGCCTTCGGCGTCGCGGACGGCGTCATTGATCGCATCCAACGTGACCAGGCCGGCGATCATCTGCAGCCAGCCGTTCAGCGACTCGTCCACGACAAGGCTTTTCGGCACGGCCACGACAAAGGAAATCGTAAACGATGCGCCCGGAACGCTCACCCACGCATGGTCCAGACGACCGCGGCCGGCCGTCTGCGCATCCGCCGCGACGACGACCACCGCGTCCTTGCGCTTGCCCAACACCGGCAGATTGCCGGAAGCGACCATATCGGCGGCCAACGCATTCGTCGACTCGGTCTCCTTCACCGTCACCAGCTCGTCAGCGATCGCCTCCGTGCGGAAAAAAGAAACGTCGGATAGCATCATCATGATTTTCCCTTCCATCAGGCACGGCTTCATCGGGCATACAGCATCCCAGCCCCATGCCCGAATCACTCTGCTTTATCTGGACGCGACCGTCATCGCGTTAAGCCAATACTCGCGTCGAACGCCGTGCGCGTCACGCGCCGCATGCCGTTCAGGTCAAAAGACCGACGTCGCTGATATGCAGCACACGGACCTCGCCGCTGGAGGCGCGCACCGTCACCGAAGCGTCGTCGTTCAACGCCACGACCTCTCCGCGGCAAACGCTGCCGTCCGTCAGCTTCTCGCAGATCGTGCGGCCCATCATCCAGCACACGTGGCGTGTTTCCGAGCGCAGACGACTGCTCTGCCGCGCGGGATCGGCGATGAACGACTTCAAACGCTCACGCAGCGATTCCACCAGATGAGCGGCGACCATGTCGCGCAGCACCGTTCCCGGCGGCAGCGACTTCACGTGCATGCTCAGCGACGTGGACTGCGGCGTCGGCAGACGATCGGCGGGCACCGTGAGATTCACGCAGACGCTGAAAATGACCGCGGCCTTGTCCGCATACGCGCTGTCCTGCGGCAGCGGCGCGATCTCCGAAAACGTGCTGCCCAGCTTCAGGCCATGGCAGTAGACATCGTTCGGCCACCTGAGCATGAAACCGTAATCGTAATCCAGCGGGCGGGCGTCGCAGTCGTCCAGCGCCCCCTCCAGCGCATCAAGCGTGGCCAGGCCCGCGATCATCGACAGCCAGCCGTTCATCGTTGAATCATGCACGACGGCGTTCGGCATCGTCGCGATGAACGACATCGTAAAGGAACCGCCGGGGACGCTCATCCAGTTGCGGTCGAAGCGCATGCGGACATCCGTCTGCACGTCGGCGGCCACCACGGTGACGGCGATATCCTCATCGTCGTCGTTGCCGTTCCACGCGATCGATCCCTCGTCGACCAGACGATGCGCCTGCTTGTGGGTCGAGTCCATTTGCGCGCGCGCGACTACTTTGTCGGCCACTCTTTCCGTCCTGGTCAACCGCGGCGGTGCGGCCCTTAACGATAACATCATAAAATTCACATTAGACGGATTGCATGTGAACGTCAAATATGATTACAAAGTGCGGAAGCGGCACGTCAGAATCGTCGGAACCATGAGGTTTTGACGGAAAACGGGACCTTGCGGACACCGCTTCGCAGGGGCCGGCAGGGCCGGGGACGGATTGAAACCGGGATGAACAGGCAAGGCTCAGCCGGACCGGATTGGAACCGGACCGGATCGGCGCCGGCCCCGACCGGGGACGAGCCGAATCAAAGCAGGGGTCTGAGGCAGAGGCAAGAAGCAAGGCCGACGCGAGGTTCGCTTGGCACGGTACAATCGCTGCCATGACCGGCATTTCCTCCTCCCCCGCCACTGCGCCCAAGGCGACGGCCGCGCCCGCAGCGGCCAAGGCACAGCCAGGCCGCGCGCTCAACATCTTCGGCTGGACGCTGGGCGTCCTCGCATGCCTGTGGATCGCGTGGTGCGTCGCCATCGGACCGCTGTACTGGCAGGATATCGGACTGGCCGGTTTCGGATGGGCCAATGCGGCCTACCTGATAATCGCATTCCTCATCTGCTTCATGCTGCTCGCCGCTCTTGTACGTCTCGGCCGCGGGCGACGCGTGCTTCCCGCATTCATCCGCTTGCCGCGCGCCGTCAGACATCGGGGCCTGCGCATTGCGGCGTCAAAGCCCGGTCGCGCGATCACCGCCTTCGGCGCCTGGGCCGGCCGCGGCCTCGTCGGCATCACCGACCGCTGGTGGAAGCTGTTTCTCGTATTCATCATCGGCTGGCTATGGGCGCCGACCACGCTGCTCGCCGCGTTCGGCGCCGACATCCGCTCGCAGATCCGCGAATTCGCATGGGCCCTCAACCAGTGGACAGGCCTCGAACAGGCGTATATCGGATTCTTCTCATTCGTACCGATGGACATCTACCCCACCGCGCATTACCTGTGGCCCGACGATCCCACATATCTCACCGACCAGCACAATATCGCGCTCACCATCATCTACGGCGCGGTCGCCGCGATATCGCGCTATTTCACCTCATCCAACGATCCCGGCATCATCGTGCTCGCCGCCTGCCAATGGCTGTTCGCCGCATTCTGCTGCGCCGCGACCGCCAATCGTTTCTTCAATCTGCCATGGCGCCGCCTTGGCGAAGGCGCCTTCGATTTCTCTCATCCCGAATGCCATGACTGCTGGCTGCAACGCGACCTGCGGCATCCGGAAAAGGGCGTCGTCGCCCGCCCCTCACGCCACCGCGCGGGGCCGGTTTCGCGTCTGCTGATCCTCATGTTCTTCCTGTGCTGCCCGCTGGCGGTGTTTTCGACGATCTCCCTGACCAAATCGCCGCTGTTCGCCTTCGCGTTCGTCTGGTGGTTCGGCGTTTTCTATGAACTTCACGCCACGCATATCGCCGTCGAGCCCACCATCAACGGCAAGCCGCATCGTCTGCGCAAACGCTCCTGGATGGCGCTCACCGTCGCCTCCTGCATCATGCTGGTCTCCGCGAAATACGCGTGGTACATCATTCTGTTCGCCTTCGTCATGATGCTGCTCGCCGACCGCAAACGCTGGCCCGTCTACATGTCGGCGCTGCTGCTGCCGGCGCTGCTCATCCACGGCGGCACCATGCTGGCGATCAATACCGGCGTCATCATCTCCGGCGATCCGATCGAAGGCAAATCCATTCAATTGCAGCAGATCGCACGCGTCGCCAAATACGATCCCGACAGCATTCCGCAAAGCGCGAAGGACAAGCTCTCCCCCATCTTCAATCTCGATCAGATGGCCGCCGCCTATTACAGGCAGGACGCCGATCCGGTGAAATCCTCCGGCATCCAGTCGAAGAAGGTCAGCTACAAATGGCGTTCAGTCACCGAAAAGGATCTCGACGATTTCAATTCGGCATGGCTTGAAATCGTCAAAGCCAGCCCGTTGGTGGCCGCCGACGCGCTGTTCGCGGAATATTACGGCTATTTCGACGTCACCGACCTGCCATATGTGTCGATGGACTATTACATCAACAGCAGCTATGTGCAGGACAACAACGACATGATCCAGTACTACAACCATGACTGGCGCGACGCGGTGGCCGGTTTCGCCAAGGCGTGGGGCGCCGTTCCCGTGATCGGCTGGGTGACGCACGGCAACCTGTATGTGACGCTGACGCTGCTGATAGGCGCTGCCGAAGTGATTCTGCGCCGCTGGCGCGCGCTGGCCTGGCATCTGCCGCTGCTGCTGCTGATGGGCGTGATGATCACCGCGCCGGCCAACAATTTCGAGCGGCATATGCTGCCGGTGGCGTTCGTCTTCGGATTCCTGTGCCTGCAGTTCGCACGTGAATCGTGGGCGGCGCGCAGGAAAAAAGCAGCACGCCGCATCTGATTCGGACGGCTACACTATGCAATATGACCACATCCGATTCCAGCGACATTCTTGACCTTCTGGCAGGCCGCACCGATGACACGACCATCGAGCGGCTGGCGTTCGAATGCCTGATCACCGGCCTGACCGATGGCCGAGTGGCTTCGCTGATGAATGTGCTGGGCTGGCGTGGCGTTTTCGACTGCTTTGCGATCGGCGGCGTTCCGTTGGACAATCCGATGGCCACGTCGCTGGCCGTGCGCGGGGTCGTGCGCGATTTGGGCGGCGACGGCATCATCGTCGGCACATACGGCGATTTTCTGATCATGCTGGCGCGTCCTTTGGGCGCGGCGACGCCTGCGGTGACCTGCACGAACGTCGATTCCGCTTTCGACGGCGCGTCGCCGCTGTATGTCAGCCCCGTCCGGCAGGGCGTATCCGGCGCTTCGCACGTGATTCGCGAAACGCTGTTTTCCTTGCAGGCGGCGCCTTCGCTGGTCGATCCGCCACGTCCGCTGCGCGCCGACGAGCTGCTGCCGGAGCGCGCCCTGCTGGGGGACGACAGTGCGCGCGATGAATTGTATGAGAACGTGTACCGCGTGCTGCACGGCGACAATCCCGACGATCCGACCTATATCACGGTGACGACGTTCCTCGGATTCGGCAGTTCGCTGGAAAATACGGCGAAAGCGCTTAATGTGCATCCCAATACGGTGCGGTATCGTTTGAAGCGCGCCGCGGAGACGACGGGCTGGGATGCGACGGATCCGCGCGACGCTTTCGTGTTGAACACGGCGATCGCGATCGGGCGTATGCGCGATGCCGCGAAGCGGTGACGCGGCGGCGGGGTCGCGGGTTTGATGGCGAGATTCCACAGGATTCCGCAGGATTCCACAGAATCACCGCAATGGCTTGTGATATGTGCGCATTGTGATATGTGCGCATTGTGATGCGTGTGCTACGGCAAGCGCAATATGACTGCGATACACGATATATGCCGCGCGATGCGGCACGCGATGCAGCTTGGTGCGGCACGCAACTTGACGCGCGATATGAAAGGTCCCCGACGCCGTTCACCGGCATCGGGGACCTTGAAGCCTTTCGGCTACATGCCTTGGTCAGGCATCAACTCACATGAGGGTGGCGGTATCGACCGGCACGCCCGGGTTCATGGTGGAGGTGATGGTGGCCTTGGTGATGTAACGGCCCTTGACGGTGGACGGCTTCAGACGCTTGACTTCGTCGGCGACGGCCTTGAAGTTTTCGTCCAGAGCAGCCTCATCGAAGGACAGCTTGCCGATCATGAAGCTCAGGTTGCCGTTCTTGTCGACACGGAACTCGATCTTGCCGCCCTTGATGTCGGCGACGGCCTTGGCGACGTCCATGGTGACGGTGCCGACCTTCGGGTTCGGCATCAGACCACGCGGACCGAGCACGCGGCCCAGACGGCCGACCTTGCCCATCATGTCCGGGGTGGCGACGACGGCATCGAAGTCGAGGAAGCCGCCGGCGACCTTCTCGACGAGCTCGTCATCACCGACGATGTCGGCGCCGGCCTCGGTGGCTTCGGTGGCCTTCGGGCCACGAGCGAACACGAGGACCTTGGCGGTCTTACCAGTGCCGTGAGGCAGGTTCACGGTGCCGCGGACCAGCTGGTCGGCCTTGCGCGGGTCGACGTTCAGACGCAGCACGGCTTCGACGGACTGGTCGAAGTTGTAGGACGGCATGCTCTTGAGAAGAGCGATGGCCTCGTTGGCGGTGTAAAGGTTGTTACGATCGACCTTCTCAGCCGCTTCGCGATACTTCTTGGAATGCTTAGCCATGTTTCCTTCTCCTCTCTCAGTCGGTGACCGTGATGCCCATGGAGCGAGCGGTGCCCGCGATGATCTTCATGCCGGCTTCGACGTCACGTGCGGAAAGATCAGGCATCTTGATTTCGGCGATTTCGCGAACCTGAGCCTTGGTGACGGAGCCGACCTTGTGGGTCAGCGGGTTTTCGGTACCCTTCTGGATGCCGGCGGCCTTCTTCAGCAGAGCCGCTGCCGGCGGGGTCTTCAGGATGAAGGTGAAGGAACGGTCCTCGTAAACGGTGATCTCGACCGGGACGACCTGGCCCATCTTGTCCTGCGTGGCCGCATTGTAGGCCTTGCAGAAGTCCATGATGTTCACACCGTGGGAACCCAGAGCCGGGCCCAGCGGCGGGGCCGGATTGGCCTTGCCAGCTTCGATCTGGAGCTTGATCAGCGCCGAGACTTTCTTCTTAGGAGCCATGTTATGGTTCTTCTTTCTATGAAGCGGTGATGGCGGCGCGCACTTTGGTCTCCCGCGGCGCGCTCCTCCCGCAACGTATATTGCTGTGCTGTGCTAGCGGGAAATCCCTCCAGACACAAGCTTTCCCATTATGGCGACACGCCGAGACATCCGACAGCCCTGCTGTCCCCGCCCCCGCCCCGCCTTTCCCCTTGACACTTTTGACCGCAACACGCCGAAGACCGCAACCAAAAGTGTCAGCAGACAACCACACCCACCGCCCTGATGGCCTTCCTTCTGACACTATTGACCGCACACACCGGCGTGTCGCGACCAAAACCGTCAACGAAAGACAACCCCGGCCACACTGCGACCTTTCCCCTGACACTATTGACCGCAACACGCCGAAGACCGCGACCAAAAGTGTCAAGAGGATGAGAACGTCGGGATGAAGACGAAGACGGGATGAAGACGAAGACAAGGATGGGGAGAATACAAAAAAGGCGATTCCACCGGGAGGATGGAATCGCCTTGAACGTTGTGTTGAGGGCTACTGCAGCTTTTCAACCTGATTGAAGCCCAATTCGACCGGCGTATCGCGACCGAAGATGGACACCAGAACGGTGAGCTTCTGCGTGGTCGGCTCCACGTCGGAAACCACGGCAGCCATCGTTGCGAACGGGCCGTCGGTGACGGTGACCTGATCGCCGACCGCGTAGGAGACCTCGACGGTACGCTTCTTGGCTGCGGCGGGCTTGTCGCCGGCCTTCTTCAGAGCTTCGGAAGCGATCATCGGAGCCATCATGGCCACGACTTCCTTACGGCTCAACGGAGCCGGTTCCTTGGTCGGCCCGACGAAGCCGGTGACGCCTTCGGTTTCACGCACGATACGTCGGGCGTTCTCGTCCGGATACATACGAATCAGCACATAGCCGGGAACACGGACTCGGGTGATGACCTTCTTGCCCTTGTCGGTGTGCTTCTCGACCTCTTCCATCGGAACTTCGATCTGGAAGATCTTGTCTTCAAGGCCGAAGCTGGCGACACGGGATTCCACGTTGGTCTTCACGCGCTTCTCATAGCCGGAATAGGTATGCAGCACATACCACTTGCCTTCCAGCGTGCGCAGGCTCTTGGAGAATTCCGCAACGGCCTTCGCGCCGGCATCCATCGTGTCGTCTTCATCCTCGGAAGCGCCGTCTTCAACGGATTCTTCAGAAGCATCAGCATCTTCGGACGCTACGGCATCCTCGGACGCTTCGACCGCTTCGGAGGAATCGGATTCGACGTCTTCAACGGAATCCGCAATGAAATCAGCATCGGCGTCTTGAACGTCCTGCACTTCGACGTCGGTTTCTTCAACGTCCGGCAAAGCGTCGAGGTTTTCGAAATTCACTTCGTCAGTCATTCACAATCACCTTATATGTCTTTTATCAGCCGAACAGGAACAGCGTGAGCTTGCCCAGGCCGAAGTCCATGGCGGTAACCAGCAGCATCAGGAACAGCACGAAAATGAGAACGGCCAGAGACCAGAAGAACAATTCCTTACCGGTCGGGGTGACGACCTTGCGCAGTTCGTCGATAATCTGCTTGATGAACAGGCCGATGCGCACGAAGATATTCGGCTTAACGACCTTTTCCTTAGCGTTTGTCTTCGCCATCATACCCTCCGCTGGCTTTTAAAAAACAAGAACTTGGCAGGGACGGCGGGACTCGAACCCACAACCTACGGTTTTGGAGACCGTTGCGCTACCAATTGCGCCACATCCCTAGGTGAACTTTGCCCATGCTACATGGAGGCGCGGAACTTTGCAAGCCACGGCTCGAACATGCGGCAAAACCGCCAAGTGGAAATAATAGCGGCATTTTTTGCATCCGTCCAATCGAGTCATGATAGAAAATTCAAAAATGGCGGAATTCCAACAGAAATTGGCGATGCTTCTCGGCATGTCACCGAGTCGCACCGCCAATCAATACGCACAGAACAAATCGATTGTTTCGATTGTTCAATCAGCGAATGATCAGTTCCTCACTTGGCCCATGCGGCGAAGCGACGCATGCCTTCAGCGATCTGATCGTCCGCGACCGCATAGGAGAAGCGCAGATATCCGGGAGCGCCGAACGCCTCGCCCGGAACGGCCGCGACATGCGCCTCATCCAGCAGAGCCGCCGCCAGTTCGGACGACGTCGCGCACACCGTGCCGTTTTCGCCCAGCGGACGGTTCAGCAGCCCCGTCACATCGGCGAATGCGTAGAACGCTCCGGACGGGGTCGGGCAGTACACGCCTTCGATCTCGTTCAATGCGGCGACGATGGCCTTGCGGCGCGCGTCGAAGGCCTCGCGCATCTCATAGACGGCGTCCAAAGAGCCGGAGACGGCGGCCAATGCGGCGCGCTGCGAAACATTGGCGACGTTCGACGTCATATGGCCCTGCAGCTTGGATGCGGCCTTGGCGACCTCCGCCGGCGCCACCATCCAGCCGACGCGCCAGCCCGGCATCGCATACGTTTTCGCAACGCCGTTCAGCACGAGCAGCTGGTCGCGGATTTCCGGCACAACGGCGCCGATATACGAGGTCTTTGCGCCGTCATAGTTGAGATGCTCGTAGATTTCGTCGGAAATGACCCAGATATGATGCTCGATGGCCCATTCGCCGATCGCCTTCACCGTTTCCTCGGACCAGACGGCACCTGTCGGATTGTTCGGCGTCGTGATGATGATGGCCTTCGTACGCTCGGTGCGGGCGGCCTTGATGGCTTCCACATCCGGTTCGAAGGCGCGGTCGGCGCCGGCGAATACGGTGACCGGCACGCCGCCGGCCAGTTTCACGGCTTCCGGATAGCTCGTCCAATACGGCGTCGGAATGATGACTTCGTCGCCATCGTTGAGCAGCAGCTGGAACGCTTCATACACGGCCTGCTTGCCGCCGTTGGTCACCACGACCTGATCCGCGGCGACTTCATAGCCGGAGTCGCGCTTCACTTTCCGGGCGATCGCCTCGCGCAGTTCGGGCAGGCCCGGGGTCGGCGTGTAACGGTAGTTCTTCGGATCCTGGACCGCTTCGGCGGCGGCCGCCACGATCGGGGCCGGCGTCGGGAAATTCGGCTCGCCTGCGCCGAATCCGACGACATCGATGCCGGCGGCCTTCATCGCCTTCGCTTTGGAGTCGACGGCCAGCGTCGCGCTGGGAGCTACCTGCTGGATACGGGTGGAAAGAGTCTGCCATTGTGCCATAGTCATGCGCTTCATGCTAGTCCCAGGCAATCCCAACGCCAACCGCGCAGAGAGGCGCGCAGGGCATGCGCGCGAAGGAAGCGCCGACCGGGCAGGCTAGATCAGGACGAGGTTGTCGCGATGCACCACGGGATGCGCGTATTCCTCGCCGAGGAACCGCTTGAGCTGCACCGACGTACGGCCCAGCATCTGCGGGATTTCCTCGGAGTCGAAACCGGAAAGCCCTCGCGCGATATGTTCGCCGTTTTCGCCGTCGATCCATACCGGGTCGCCGGCCGAAAAGTCGCCGTGCACTTCCAGTACGCCGGCCGCAAGCAGGCTGGCCAGGCCTCCACGCACCGCTTCGGCGGCGCCGGCGTCCACGACGAGCGTGCCGCGCGGGTCGGCGGCGAAGCCGATCCACAGGCGACGCGTCGAATCCCGCTCGTTCACGGGCGCGAATACGGTGCCGACGGGGTCGCCCATCAATGCGGGCCCGGCGTTCGTCGCACGCGTCAGCACGGTCGGGATTCCGGAGATCGCCGCCACGCGCGCCGCCTCCAGTTTCGTGACCATGCCGCCTGTGCCGACGCCGGATGTGCTGCCGCCCACGGTCACGTTTTCCATCGCGTCCACGACGTTCTCCACAAAGTCGATGCGTTTCGAGCCCGGCTGCGACGGCGGCGCCGTATACAGCGCGTCCACGTCGGTGAGCAGCACCAAGGCGTCGGCGTGTACGAGATTCGCCACGAGCGCGCTGAGACGGTCGTTGTCGCCGAAACGGATTTCGCTGCTGGCCAATGCGTCGTTTTCATTGACGATCGGCACTACGCCCAAATCAAGCAGTCGCAGCAGCGTGCGCTGCGCATTGCGGTACTGCGTGGCGCGAATCGTGTCTTCGGCCGTGATCAGAATCTGCCCGACGCGCACGCCGTATCGGGAGAACGCCATCTCATATTGCGCCATCAGCAGGCCTTGTCCGACCGATGCCGTGGCCTGCTGCGTGACGACGTCGCCCGGGCGGGCGTTGAAGCCGAGCGGCCCGAAGCCCGCTGCGATCGCTCCGGAGGACACGAGCACGACGCGGCCGCCCATCAGTGAGACCTGTACCAATGCCGCGACCAATGCGTTCAGTTTGCCGACGTCAAGATGGCCGGAAGGCTGGGTGAGCGAGCTGGATCCGACTTTGACCACGACGGTGCGCGCCTGCGCGATCGCCGCGCGCACGTCGGCTTGCGACGGTGTGCCCATATGTTTTCTCCTGATATGCGCCGCAATATGCCGCCGCAGCGTGGCGGGGCGGCATATTGCGGCAGTGCTTATTGGATCATCCGTTCGGCGGTCCGCTATTCGACGATTTCGCCGGTCTCGTCGATCTCCTTGCCGCGTCCGAACAGGCTGGTTTCGTCGTGACGGTCGTCGTCGACGCTCGGATCGGCCCAGTGGCCGGCCTTGCGTTCGGCGGCCATCGCCTCGCGGACGGCCTGTCGCGCATCCATCATTTCGTGATACTGGCGACGGCGTTCCGCGTTGGTCCGCCGCTGCGTGCGGCCGGACTGCTCTTCCAGACGCAGGTCGACGCCGCGGGCGCCCAGCTGCGTGCCGTCCAGCATCTCCGCGCCGGCGGCGATGGTCGGATCCCAGTCGAATTCGACCGCGCGATCGCCGCGTCCGATGCGCACTTCGTCGCCCGGACGCGCGCCCTTGCGGCGCAGTTCGTCTTCGACGCCCAGCTTGGCAAGACGGTCGGCCAGATAGCCGACGGCTTCGTCATTGTCGAAATTCGTCTGCATGACCCAGCGTTCAGGCTTGCGGCCGGTCACTTCGAACCAGAATTCGCCATTGGCCTCTTCCTTGCGTTCGACGGTGAAGTCGGCCGTCTTGCCGCCTTGGCGGCGACGCGCCTGCGGCTGCTCCAGCAGCTTGATCAGCACACGGGCCTCGTCTTCGGCCTGTTCGCGCTTGGCGACTTCCTTGCGCATGTCGGTGACCATGGAGGCCAGCGCGAAGGTCAGTTCCTTCAGGCCTTCATGGGAGGCGGTGGAGACGATGAAGACCTTGAAGCCCATCTTTTCGAATTCCGGCTTCACGAATTGCGCCAATTCCTGCGCTTCCGGCACATCGACCTTGTTGAGGATGATGATGCGCGGACGTTCCGGGATCGGGATGGCGCCCAGCGGCAGTTCCAGCTTGGCGGCGTATTCGCCCAGCTCGCGTTCAAGCGCATGGTAATCGCTGATCGGATCGCGGTCCGGTTCCAACGTCGCGCAATCGATGACATGCGCGATGATTTCGGTGCGTTCGATATGCCGCAGGAATTCAAGGCCGAGGCCCTTGCCTTCGGATGCGCCCGGAATCAGGCCCGGCACGTCGGCGATGGTGTATCGGTTGTCGCCGGCCATGACGACGCCCAGATTCGGCACCAATGTGGTGAACGGATAATCGGCGATCTTCGGCTTGGCGGCGCTCATCGCGGCGATCAGGCTGGATTTGCCGGCAGACGGGAATCCCACCAACGCCACGTCGGCGATGGATTTCAGTTCCAGAATCACATCGCGTTCCTCGCCCGGCTCGCCGAGCAGCGCGAAGCCCGGAGCGCGGCGGGTGCGGTTCGCCAACGCGGCGTTGCCCAGGCCGCCGGCGCCGCCGGCAGCGACGACGTAACGGTCGCCTGCATGGCGCAGGTCGGCAAGCTGCTCACCAGGATGCTTCGGCTCGCCCTGCGGGCCTTTGGCTTCGAACACGACCGTGCCGACGGGCACCGGCAGAATCAGATCGTCGCCCTTGGAGCCGTCTTTCGTGTCGCCCAGGCCCATGGTGCCGTTGCCGGCCGCACGATGCGGCATGAAACGATAGTCAAGCAGGCTGTTGGCGTTGACGTCGGCGACGAAAACCACCGAACCGCCATCGCCGCCGTTGCCGCCGTTCGGGCCGGCCAGCGGCTTGTACTTCTCTCGACGGATACCGGCAGAACCGTTGCCGCCGTCACCGCCCTTGACGTGGACGGTCACTCTATCCACAAAATCACTCATGTATTTACCTTACGAGGGGGAATCGATATAAACGTGATAAAGACGTGATATAGGAAAAGCCGCGTCCCAGTAGGGGGCGCGGCTTATCAAGCGTTATAGTGCGCGTGCTCAGGCGGTGACCACGTCGACGACCTTGCGGTCACGACGGACACCGAACTTCACGTTGCCGTCGGTCAGAGCGAACAGGGTGTGATCCTTGCCCATGCCGACATTCTGGCCCGGGTGGAACTTGGTTCCACGCTGGCGAACGATGATGTTGCCGGCCACGACAGCTTCGCCGCCGAACTTCTTCACACCGAGGTATTGCGCGTTTGAATCGCGACCGTTGCGCGAGCTGGAAGCGCCCTTCTTATGTGCCATGTCTGTTCCTTTCGGTACTTGACTTCGCTACCGTTGCGATCAGGCGATAGCCGTGATCTTGACAGCGGTGAGCTGCTGGCGATGGCCCTTACGACGAGCAACGCCGGTCTTGTTCTTATACTTCATGATGTTGATCTTCGGGCCCTTGGCTTCGTCATTGACCACTTCAGCCTTGACGCTGACATTGGCCAGATCCTTGGCGCTCAGGGTGACCTTGGAACCGTCGACAACGAGGGCGACCGGGAATTCCACGGTTTCGCCCTGCTTGGCTGCGAGACGGTTGACGTAGATCACGTCACCGACCTCGACCTTTTCCTGATGGCCGCCGGCCTTCACAATAGCGTACATATCCGTTCCTTTATTAACTTGGAAAGCTTACTGCCCGGCACGTTCGAGCCTCGCGGCCAGACACCAGCAATCCAATGTACACTGACCCGCGTACAAACGCAAGTCAAGCGGCAGCGTGTCAAGTTCGACACACCGCCGCCATACCGTTTTCCTATGCTTCGTCCAGTTCGGCGTTGTTGGCGGCCACTGCCGCCGCCGCGATCTGGGCGAGTTTGGCCTTCACGTCCGGCGAGGAGCCTTGCGGCGCCTGCACGTCCGTGCCATGGCCATGCTTGTTGGTTTTGACGAACGGATCGCCGCCCTTCAGGGCATACGGATCGTCGTAATCCGCGGACACGGTCGGCTCGTCATGGAGGATGAAGCCACGCCCCTTGCAGGTCGGGCATTCTTCGGAGAACGCCTCGACCAATCCCTGGCCGATGCGCTTGCGCGTCATCTGGACCAGGCCCAGGCTGGTGACTTCCGCCACCTGATGCTTCGTGCGGTCACGCGCCAGGCATTCGACCAAGCGACGCAGCACCAAATCACGATTGGCGGGCATCACCATGTCGACGAAGTCGATCATGACCATGCCGCCGATGTCACGCAGACGCAGCTGGCGCGCGATTTCCTCGCTCGCCTCGAGATTGCATCGCGTCACCGTCTCTTCAAGACTCTTGCCCTTGCCGATGAAACGGCCGGTGTTCACGTCGATCGTCGTCATCGCTTCGGTACGGTCGATGACGATGGAGCCGCCGGAAGGCAGGTAGACCTGACGTTCCATGCCCTTGCGCAGCTGGGCGTCGATCTGCCACTTGTCGAACACGTCCTTGCCCTCATGCTCGGCCGGGTCCCACTTCTCCAGCTTCTCCTTCAGATCCGACGCCATCGTATCAAGATATTCCTCGATGCGGCCGTATACGCGGTCGCCTTCGACGATCATCTTGGTGAAGTCGTCGTTGAAGATGTCGCGCACGACGCGGATCGCGACGTCCGGCTCGCCCTGCAGCAGCTTCGGTCGCTTGCCGTGCCAGAACTCCTCGCGCTTGGCGTTGATGTGCTCCCATTGGCGCACAAGGCTTTCCAGATCCTTGACGATCGCTTCTTCGGAAGCGCCTTCGGCGGCCGTACGGATGATCACGCCCATATCCTTCGGCGCGATCTTCGAAACGATCGACTTCAGCCTGCTGCGTTCACGCTCCGACAGCTTGCGGCTTACGCCGGTCATGCCGCCGGACGGCACCAGCACCAGGAAACGGCCGGCAAGCGTGACCTGCGAGGTCAGGCGCGCCCCCTTGTGTCCGATCGGATCCTTGGTGACCTGCACCAACACCGGATCGCCCGATTTGAAGGCCAGTTCGATGCGTCGCGGCTGGCCTTCCAGCCGTGCGGCGTCCCAGTTGACTTCGCCGGCGTAAAGCACGCCGTTGCGGGCCTGTCCGATGTCGACGAACGCGGCCTCCATGCTCGGCAGCACGTTCTGCACGCGCCCCAGATACACGTTGCCGACCGTTGCGACTTCCTGGATGTCGGAAACATAATGCTCGACGAGCACATTGTCTTCGATGACGGAAATCTGCGTATGGCGTTCGCGTTCGCGCACCACCAACAGGCGTTCGACGTTTTCGCGGCGTGCGAGGAAATCCTGTTCCATCAACTGATTCTGACGGCTGCGCTCACGCCGATTGTCACGGCGACGCTGCTTCTTGGCCTCCAGTCGGGTGGAGCCTTCGACGTCGGTGATTTCGTCGATGTACTGCTGCTTGCGCGAACGGCGGACCAGCGGCTGCTCTTCCTCTTCGTTCGCCTTCGCGGCACCGCGTCGACGGCGACGGCGACGGGTGACCGTCGTCTCCTCATCGTCTTCGTCGTCGCGGACGCGGCGGCGTGTGCTTTCCTCTTCGTCGGCGGTCTCCTCGACCTGCGCGGCCTCGTCTCGGGTCACGCGGGAACGACGGCGACGGCGTGTGCGGGTCGGCTGCTCGTCGTCGGAATTCCGCCCGTCATTGGTATGCGTTTCGTCATCGATCGGCGCGTATGTGATGTCGTCGAGGATGAGGTCCTCTTCGATCTGCTCGACTTCGGCGGCGGCGCGGCGCTCCTGCGCATTCAGACGGCGGGAACGACGGGAACGCGCGGTATCGTCCAATTCGTCGACGATTTCTTCGATATCGCGGGTGATGTCGCGCGAGGCATTGCGGTTGTCGTCCGCATCACCGCGACTGTCGCGGTTCTTGCGATTGTCGCGCTCTTCGCGGGCGGAACGCTCGCTGCGATCCGAGGCGTCGGCATTGTCGCGGGAGCGACGACGCGCACGGGTGCGACGCGATGCGCGACCGGCCGTTGCGGCTCCATCATCATGCGTTTCCGATTCGTCTTCGTCATCAAGCGGCTCTTGCGTGCGAGCGCGGGACACCGGCAGCACCGGCTCCTGGAACAGCAACGACGTCATCGGGCGCGGTGCCGCGCTGCGAGGCATTTCGCGCACTTCCGGCAAAGCTTCCACGGCGTCCAATGCGCGTTCGGCGCTTTCGGCATCGTCGTGCGTCGAGGGGGCGGCGAAGCCGGCAGCGCCGCGACGGATACGAGTGCGACGGGAACGGGTCTCGTTATCGTCGACGGCCGCCTCGGCGGCGCGTAAAGACCGTTTGCGGGGCGTGCGCTCCGATTCCGCGTTGTTCGCCTCATCGGCGTCGGATGTTCTGCCCGTCGCGGCATTCGCCTTCTTCGACGGCAATACCGGCTCTTCGAACAACGGCATGGAATGGTCTTCGACCTTCAAGGCAAGGGCGGCTCCGGCTGCACCGGAGTCGCGCACCACGCGGCGGCCGCCGCGGCGGCGGCGAGGCGTGGCCGGCGCGGCATCGGACGCCGCGGCCGAATTGGATACGGTTTCAACGGTGGCGTCGGCGTTGCCGAGCCCCTCATTAGTCATCCTGGGCACAATGCTCCTTGGCAATGCGCTGCAATCGCACGGCCTTATATCTCACAACCCCATACGGCTGTCACACCACGCTCTCACCGTGGCCGCGCATCATGGCGCCCGTAGGAGGTAACTCCGTCAAAAGTCATAGCTCACGCGACGGCGGACGCCAACGCTCGCGCAAACTCATGCGAGGGGATCAACGCCATCGACTGCTCAGGTGATTTGCAGAATCACCATCCTTAAGTATTGCACATAAAATCCCCAACCGCGACCAAGGGGGTTCCGCAACGGATCAGATTGCCGTCAACGCACATGTCGGATGCCTGCAAGACGACCTTAAGACGCCTCCTCAAGCACTCTCACAACACCTCCGAAGCTCTCCCTCTGCCGAAGCGGCGCCCCGTATACACGAAAAGGGCGCGGGAACCTTACGGTCCCGCGCCCTGGGCGGTTATCGACGGCATATTCCGAAGGTCACTGCTCGACCACGATCCGAGCCGACTTGCGACGCCTGTGCGCGACACCAGATATTTCTACGATGCCGGCCTGCTGCCGTTCCGTCTGCTGTTCTATGCGGCAATATACGCGACCGTCTGGCTATGTACGGCGCGACGATTCGTGATCGACAGCGAAAAGGTCAGACTGGCCTTGATGCGCGTGGCTGTCAGCATTGCGCTGCTGTTGCTGGTCATCATTTTCAACCTTGCCGTGCAGGTGTTGGTATACACCGAACACGTCACGCCGCGGACGCAGCTGCTGCTGTACACCTACGACGCGATCTGCAGCCTGTTGGCGCTGGCGCTGATTGTGACGACGACGAAGCTGGATCGCGCCGCAGTCGACCTGGATCTGCTGCGCAAGATAGAGGCGTTGAAGGAACAGCATTATGAAACCAGTCGGGAAAGCATCGAGCTGATCAACACGAAGTTTCATGATGTACGCAAAAGCCTTGCCGATTTGCGCGCCACGGCGCATCGCATACAGCAGGTCAACGCGCAGCAGGCGACGTCGGAGCATCCTCTGGTGGCGTTGGACACACAGGCGCTTGAGCAGATGGAAAACGCGATCCACGTGTACGATTCGGTCTACCATACCGGCGATTCCGCGCTTGATACGCTGCTGACCGAGAAGAGCCTGTATTGCGGGGCCCATGATATCGCGTTCACGGCGATGGTGGACGGAACGGCATTGTCTTTTATGGACCGGTCCGATATCTACGCTTTGTTCGGCAATATTCTGGATAACGCCATTGAAGCGTCGATGCGGCTGCCCGCCGAAAACCGGCATATCGATTTGACGGTGAGGCGCGCCGAGCATCTGCTGTACATCGAGGAGCAGAATTATTACACGGGGGACATCAGACTGGTAAACGGCCTGCCGATCACATCAAAGGCGGACCATAGATTCCATGGTTTCGGCGTGCAGTCCATCATCCGTCAGGTCGCGAAATACAACGGCGAATGGTCGATCGACACCGCGCACGGCATTTTCCGCCTGTCCATCGTGCTGCCGTGCGCCGAGACGGATGACGTCTCCGTCTCGGCGCGATGAAGCGACGCATTCGACGGCGAATGATCCGGCCGACCGTCGAAGGCGAATCGACCCGGCCGATCAGCCAAGCCGATCAATCCAATACCGGCCGATCAGCCAAGCCAATCAATCAGAATGCCGGCCATCAGCGTCAGGTCGCTTCCCGGCAGCTGCTCGTCCTGCTTGTGGGCCAGCAAAGGGCTTCCCGCACCGAAATTGACGGCGGGAATGCCGAGCTGCGAGAATCGCGCGACATCCGTCCAGCCGAGCTTCGGCTTGGGCTCGAATCCGGTGCGCTCCTTCACCAATCCGGCCAGCGACTGCGCCAACGGCGCATCCATGCCGGGGCGGGCGCTCGGCGACTCGTCCTTCATCTCGATGCCGAATCCTTCGAACACGCCGCCGGTGGCGACATGCTCGCCGTTGCCCATTTCAGCGCCGGCGTCGGCGCCCATCATCAGCGCCTTCGCCTCAGGCAGCGTCTTGTCCGGCGCAAAACGGTAGTTCACATGCACGCGGCATTCGTCGGGAATCACATTCGTGCCTTTGCCGCCCGAAATCATCGTCGCGTTCAGGCCTTCCCGATAGGCGAGGCCGTCGACGTCGATCGTGCGATTCTCATACGCCACCAGACGCGACAGGATCTCGCCTGCCTTGTGGATGGCGTTCTCCCCCATCCATGCGCGGGCGGAATGCGCGGCGACGCCGTGCGCGACCACGTCGAAGCGCATCGTGCCGTTGCAGCCGCCTTCGATGCCGCAATCGGTGGGCTCGCCGATAATGGCGAAATCGCCGACGATCCAGTCGGGATGGTCCTGCACGACCTTGCGAAGGCCGTTCTTTTCCGCGACGACCTCCTCATGGTCGTAGAACACGTAGGTCAGGTCATAGCGCGGCTCGGTCAGCGTCGCGGCCAAATACAGCATCACCGCGTCGGAGCCCTTCATGTCGGTGGCGCCACGCCCCCACATCACGCGGTCGGACGGATGCGCGGCGGCGATCTCCTCGCGGATCGCGGGATCACCCGCCTCCAGCCAGCGCGGCGGGAAATTGTCGATCACCGGAACCGTGTCGAGATGTCCGCACAAGATGACGCGTTTCCCGCGATTCAGCGACGTCGACGCCACCAACGTGTCGCCATGTCGACGCACCGTCAAATGCTGCCGCTTCCTCAAAAAGCGCTCGACCAGGTCGGTCAGTGGCCCCTCTTCGTCGCTCACCGAATAGACGGCCATGATCTGTTCCATCAGATCGTTCAACGCCTGCCCCATGCCGGCCGCGGCGTCGAAGCCGATCTCCTTCATTTCCGGCTCTTTCGATGCCGCAAATGCTCCGTTGTTCTGTTCGCTCATGCGTCCCATTATCCGCTACGGGGCGTCAGGCATGTCACACGCCGCGCCATTTGGTGAGACGCGCCGCGCACTGCGGCCGCCGAATGGCGGACACTGAAATGCGGGCGCCCGTCACAAAGCGAGCGACGAAGAAGGATCCAAGGAGGACACATGCCGGGCCTGATCAGCGCATTGCAAGGCTTCTGCGTAATCGGCATCGTCATTGCTGCCGGCTATGTCGCCGCGCGTATGCGCATCGGCGGCCCCAGCGCGCAGATGGTGCTCAATCGTTTCAGCTTCTTCGTATCCAGCCCCTGCCTGATGTTCGCGATCCTTGCGAAGGAGCCGATCTTCGACATCTTCCATTCGTCGATCATCGTCGCCTTCCTTTCGGCGATGCTGGTGGGCGTCGCCTTTCTGATCCTGAATCGGCTGTTCTTCCATATGAAGGCCGCCGACGCCGCAATCGGCGCGTTGGGATCGCTGTATCTGAATTCGAATAACATCGGCCTGCCGATCGCCACCTATATTCTCGGCAACGGCGCGCTGGTGGCGCCGATTCTGGTGATGCAGCAGGCGCTGTTCACGCCGATCGGCCTGACCGTGCTGGACGTGACCACCAAAGGCAAGGTGTCTGTGAAGGAGATCCTGAAGCAGCCCCTGCATCAGCCGCTGCTGATCGGATCGCTGCTCGGCATCGTCGTTTCCGCGGTCGACGCGTCGACCGGCGTGTTCATCGTGCCGAATTTCATTTTCGACCCGATCGACATGATCGGCGATTCCGCGGTGCCGATGATTCTGATGGCGTTCGGCATGTCGCTGCATGGCACGAAGCCGCTGCAGAACGCGGGAGACAGGCCTGCGATCTTCACTGTCGCGGCATTGAAGAATATCGTGATGCCGGTTTTCGCCTTCCTGCTGGCGTATTTCGTGATGGGATTCCGCGGCGCGACCTTGTATGCCTGCGTGGTGTTGGCGGCGCTGCCGACCGGGCAGAACGTCTACAATTATGCGGCCCGATACGAGGTCGGCATGACGTTCGCACGCGACAGCATTCTGATGAGCACGATGACGTCGCCGATGTTCATCGCTTTGATCGCCGTGCTGCTGGGTTGAGACGCGGCGCACGGCGCGTCTCACGCCCGCCGCTTCGGGAGCGGGACGGGCGTGAGGCGACGGGCGCGACGCGCCCGTCGCGCCGTCAGTCGTCGGCGCGCCAATCGGTCAGGTTCAGCGAGGCGGCCACGCGATTGGACGCGAAGGCGCCGACGGCGACCAGCGCATAGCATGATGCCACGCCGCCGGCGAAGCTCAGCAATGTCGCGGGCTGGGACATCATCATGGCGAACAGCGGCAGCATCAGCAGCATCGAGCAGCCGCCCGCCACCACGACGACCGTGTTGAGCGGCGTCATCACTTCCACGAATCGCGCCCGATTCAACGTGCGCAGGTCGGTGCCTTCGAGCACGAGCATGCGGTATTCGCCGACCTGGTCGTACACGTTGCCGGCCTGCATGACGCCCGAACTGACTGCGGCGAGGACGGCGGCGAATCCCAGCGTCAGCAGGCCTCCGGTGCCGATGTCGCGCATCATCACCAGGGCGGGGTCGTCCAGAGAAGTCCCCGAGGCCGACGCGCCGCTCGCCAGATAGCCGCATACCGAGGTGACGCCTGCGATGAACACCGCGAGCGCGATGCCCGACACGTTGCGCCATGCGCGCTTGGGATTGTCGAGGATGCGGCGCATGGCGATCATGGTGGCCGCGTCCTTCGGGTGGCGCGCCTTCGTTTTGGCGCGTACTGTCACGATCCATGAGCCGATGAGGTTGACGAGGGCGAAGCAGATGAAGAAGAAGCCGAAGACCACCGCGTAGACGGCCATGTCGCCGAAGTCGGTGAACATGACGGGATTCTTGAATGCGATGATCGCGGCCGCCATGACGATGACGAAGATGACGATGCGCCATCGCGCCGGCAGCGGCTCGCTGGTACGGGCGCTGACGCCCAGCGGGGTGATGGCCACGCGGCGCAATGTGATCAGCGATGAGATGAGCGCCAGCACGGTGACGCAGACGAGCACGGCAAGCAGCGCCCATGGGCCGACCCACAGCTGTTCGAAGGTGAAACGCTGGTTTTGGAAGTTGAGCAGCATGATGGCCGGCATCAGCGCGAAGTAGCCGACGATGCCGATGATCGCGCCGGTCAGGGCCTGGCCTGCCGCATCCAATGCGGTGAGCTTGGTGACCTGCATGGTCGTCGCGCCGGCCAGTCGCAGGGCAGCGAGCCGGCTGTCGCGGCGTGCCGCGGCCAGTCGTGCAGCGGAACCTGCGAGCGCGACGAATGGCACGATGAGCAGCAGGCATGCGAATACCGCGAAGATCACGTAGGTGCCGGCGAAGGTCGCCGGGTCGTCGGGGTCGCCGATCCGCGCCGTCCATTCGTCCAGTGCGCCCGGAGCGCAGCGCCGCGTGTCGAGCATGCACCCGAGGGTGTGGTCGGGTGAGGCCCGCCAGAGGAAGCCGTGCAGTCCGCCCAATACGGTGAGGAAGATCGCGGTGGCCGAGGCGAAGGCGATGACGGCGAGCGTGGACGTGTGCCCGCCGCCGCGCATTCCGGGCCTGTGGAACAGCCGCCAGAGGGAGAAGGTGCTCATTGGTTGGCCTCGTTTCCGAAGCTGACGATCCGGCCGTCGCGCAGCAGTATGGTGCGGTCGCAGAATGCGGCGACGTTCGGATCGTGGGTGACGACGACGACCGAGGCGCCGTTCGCCCGTGACGCCTCCATGAGGATGGCCATGACGTCGCGGCCCGTGTTTTGGTCGAGCGCGCCGGTCGGCTCGTCGGCGAAGACGATGGCCGGGCGGATGGCGAGCGCGCGTGCGATGGCGACGCGTTGCATCTGTCCGCCGCTCATTTCGCCCGGACGCTGCGAGGCGAGTTGGCGCAGGCCCAGCCGTTCCAGCCAGAGCATCGCGGTGTCGGTGGCCTGCCGGTATCCGATTCCGGCCAGCATCATCGGCAATGCGATGTTTTCGATGGCCGGCAGTTCGGGCAGAAGCTGTCCGGATTGGAAGACGAATCCGAATGCGGTGCGGCGCAGCGCGGTTCGCGCCGCGTCCGGCATGGTGCTCAGGTCCGCTCCATGGAAGATGACGCTTCCCGACGTGGGGCGGATGATGCCTGCGATGGCGTGCAGGAGCGTCGATTTGCCTGAGCCGGACGGGCCCATGACGGCGACGCTTTCGCCTTTGTGCAGGATGAAGTCGACGTGGTTGAGCGCCGGCGCGTATCCTGTGGCCGGGATGACGCCGGTGACCGCGTGGGCGCCTGCCGTGCGGGCGGTTGCCGTGTAGTCCACGACCAGGTCGCGTGCGGTGAGGATTGACGGGATGCCGGTACCGGTTCGGCTGGTCTGGTTGGCTGGATTAATCTGGCCTGTCTGGCCGGCCTGGCCGGCCTGCTGCGCGGGGGCCGCCATGGCCGTGGGCTGCGCGTCTGCGCCGCCGAATGCGGGATTCACTGTTGTTGTCATGGTTTCGACGTTACCGAGGCTCCGACGATGGAACCATCGGGCAGCGGGATGAATCATGCGCATGACGCGAAAGCGGCATCATCCGTTTGGATGACGTCCTGCGGGATGGCGTACGAGACGGGAAAGGCGTGCAGGAGAATAAGCGTGCGCCGGCCGTGGACGGGATACGTCTGGCGCGTTCAGCACAGGTGCCAGCTGAGGCGATGCAGCGGGCTGGGTCCGTGTTCGGCGATGGCTGCACGGTGTGCGGCCGACCCATAGCCTTTGTTGCCTTCCCATTCGTAGACGGCGTATTCGGGCTTGTCGTGCGCCAATCGCATCATCAGATGATCTCGCGTGACCTTCGCGATGACCGCGGCCGCAGCGACGGTGGCGCAATGCTGGTCGCCCTTGACTTTGGTGACGACATGTGCGGGGACGGGAACGACGGGCGCGTCGAAAGTGTGCATGGCTTTGCTGATGTAATCGTTGGGGCCGTCCAGGATCGCGCCGACGCGGATTGGCGTATCCGTATCGTCCGCCAATTCCAACTGGCGTTCCACATCGTCGAGCGCGCGCAACGCGGCGACGCCAAGCGCATGGCTGATGCCCCATTCATCGATTTCGCTGTTGCCGGCCGCGCCGACCGCCCATGCGACGCTCCACTGTTTGAGCTCATCGACAATGGATTCACGCCGATGCTCGGTAAGCATCTTCGAATCAGCGACGCCTTGGGGCACGGCAAGCGACGGCAGATCGCGCGCCCAAATCGCGGCGGCGCCGACCATGACCGGTCCCGCAAGCGCGCCGCGGCCGACTTCATCGAATCCTACGATCAGGTCGTAGCCCTGATCTGCCAAATCGTTTTCCAATGCCAGCGTGGGCGTGACGGATACGGTCATGCGGATCTCCTTGCCGCGCGGGGCGTGCCATTGCAGGCGATTAAAGTGCTCGTGTTCACCATTGCGCATCCATATCGCGCATCCATATCGCGCGTATTCGCCGCTTCACCGCGCGCCTTGTGGATCCGGAACGTTTTCGAAGACTTCATGATGCGAGTCGAGCAGGCCGATATGGCCGACTGGCCAATATGTGGCGACCGCTACGCTGACGACATCGCCGACAGGCACCATGCCATGCGTTGATTCGTCCAGATGATATCGGGAATCGGCGGAATTCGAACGGTTGTCGCCCATGACGAAAATATGGCCGTCCTCAACGGTGGCGCTGAACGCGAAATCGCTGGGATTGACGCCTTCACGCAGATAGGCGCTTTCGTCGATGGCTTCGCCGTTGACGGTGATCGGTTGACCGGGGCCTTCGCAGGCGACGGTGTCGCCGGGAAGTCCGATAAGACGTTTGATGAGGTATTCCTCGCTGCCGGAAGTCGTTCGGTTTGCCGCAAGCCAGTTGTCGGGATCCTTGAAGACGACGATGTCGCCGCGTTTGAGATCGAATACCGCCGGCGTGAGCTTGGAACCGATTACACGATCGCTGATTTGGATGGTGTCCATCATCGATCCGGATGGGATGACGTAGAAGCCAAGCAGGAAGATGCGGATGAGCAGCATTATGAGGATTGGGATGCCGCCCCAGACCAGGAAATCACGAAAGCCGAAATCGTCGCTCCCACGCTTGCGTGCTGCGTGTGCGGGACGCTGTGACTGCTTGGGCATTTCAGGAATCGGCGCCGGATCGACGCCATGGTCGGCGACCATAACGGTATGCAGGTCTCGCTGTGCCTGAAGGCTTTCATCTGTTCCCGACGGCATCGTTCCCCCTTGCCCATTCGTTTGCTCGTCCGGCATATGCCATGAGGCTCAATCATAGCGAGGCCTCATGCAAAAACCCGGCGGCCCATAGCGGACTGCCGGGTTGTTATGCCACACTAATCGTGTTGGATACAGCTCACTTGGCGCTGTTGTCGCGACGCTCGGCGATACGAGCGGCCTTGCCGCGCAGAGCGCGCAGGTAGTACAGCTTGGCGCGACGGACGCGGCCCTTGCGGACCAGCTTGATGGAATCGATGGACGGGGAGTGCAGCGGGAAGCGGCGCTCCACACCGGTGCCGAAGCTGATCTTACGAACGACGAAGGTTTCACGGACGCCGCCGCCCTGACGGGCGATGACAACACCGGTGAAGGTCTGGATACGGGAGTTGTTGCCTTCCTTGATCTTCACGTTCACGTCGACGGTGTCGCCCGGACGGAAGGCCGGGATTTCCTCGGCCGGCTTCATGTGCTTGGCGTCAAATGCGTCAATAGCGTTTGCCATTGTATTCTCCTGTCACTGCCGCATATCAGTGCGCAATCGGGGCGTTCCCTAAAATTCGGAAATCGCCTGGTCTGTATTCCTTCGGGTTTGCCTTCGGGAAGCCTGTCAATCCGCCGAAACCAGTCCGGCTGGACCCTTAAGGAGAAATCAGCTTATGCGGCGGCCAATCTCTCGACACAGCAACCAATAATCATATACGGAATCCCTGACCAACAATCCCCAATCAAGGCGGCCTCACCGGCAACAACACCGGCATCACCACCGGCGACATCGCCAGCATCACCCCATCCTTCTGACACTTTTGACCGCACAAACCGGCGTGTCCCGACCAAAAACGTCAAGGGAAGCGGCGGGCCAGCCAGACGCCACCAACAAACCGCCCCTCCTCTGACACTTCTGACCGCGACATGCCATGAACTGCGACCAAAAGCGTCAAACTGGAACGCCATCAACTGCGTTACACCAATCAACAAACCCCGTCGCTGACACTTCTGACTGCAACACGCCGCAAACACCGGTCAAAAGTGTCAGAAAAGGACATCACCAACCGGCAAGACGCGCTCCCCCTGACACTTTTGACCGCACAAACCGGCGTGTCCCGACCAAAAACGTCAAGGGAAGCGGCGGGCCAGCCAGACGCCACCAACAAACCGCCCCTCCTCTGACACTTCTGACCGCGACATGCCATGAACTGCGACCAAAAGCGTCAAACTGGGACGCCATCAACTGCGTTACACCGACAAACCGCCCCTCCTCTGACACTTCTGATCGCAACACGCCGCAAACACCGGTCAAAAGTGTCAGGACAAGAATGTCGCCGGTATGGCAGGCTCTTATGCCGGTGCCGCCATACTCTGTACGCCGCCTTATGCCGCGCCCGCCTATGCCGCTTGCCGCACAACGGGGATGCCGGCGCGATCAAGCTTCAAGGCAAGCGGGGCACGTCCGGCGACATCGTCATATGTCACATGAATGATTTCACTGACGCCGGCACGTTTCAGCAAAGCATCGCGTCTGATCTGATCCTGCACGACCTGCGTCACATCACGACGATGCGTCATCGCCGGATCGACATATTTCTGCGCGCCGTCATATTCCAATACGACAATGCGGCCATCCGGCAACCGCCATACGAAATCAACGCGGGCTTTGTCATACTTATTATTCGGATCGACGAATTCACGCTGCAACTGCGGCACCGCAAATCCCAATTCAATGATCGCCGCACGGCACAATGATTCGCCGCCGTTCTCGCTCGCCGCATCCGCATATTGCAGCAATCGCGCAATCGGCCCATAATCATGATGCGCGTCCTCGCATGCTGCCACGATCTCATCTTTGGTCACCGTCCCGTTACGCAGAGCCGAATCGAATATCGGCAACGCCTCCTCAAACGAATACAGCAATCCGCAGTCGACCAATGTGCGGGCCGGTGAAGTCAGACGCATCTCATATGGCGTCCCGTCAATGGGACGCGCCATCGCATCATCGTCAACCGAAGGCCTATACAAACGTTTCAGCCAGCCGCGGGATCGTTTCTCATTATGCGGCGTCGCCGTTGCTATATAAACGTTTCCCGCATGATGCAATGACCACGGCTGTTCCCAGCCGAAGATCGCGGCCGCGCTGCTGGCGGCGAACACATGATCGGGACGACGGATCGCCATGCAGCGTATGACATGCGTCGTCTGCTCTATCGGATTCAATGCAATCCAATATTCCATGCGCGCGAACAGGTTCCTGTGAGGATGCAGCGCGGCCAATTCGCCGCTTTCCACGCGCCGATACACTGCGCGGCGCGCTGCATTCTCGGACGCGAAAAAGCATCGTCGCTCCCGTTCCGTAGTTTCGATCAGCGCAGTCACCTGTTCGTGCTCTTTCATATATCAATGCTGCAAGGATGACGTGCACAAGTAAAGCTGTACGGAAAATGTGGTCGAATAGACGAGACCGCGGCGTGTCGCATTTGTTTGCAGCCTGATTTTTGCTGAAATTCCAACGATTACTGCCTGAGCAGGGGCTGTGGATAACTCGATTTGACGATGATGATTGTGTGAAGGGCCCGCAAAAAACGGCAACGAATGGTGACGCCGAATGATGACGTAAAGGCAAGGGATGCCGCCATTGTCATTGTGGGCGGCGCACAGCCGATGCGGGCGACGCACCTCTGATACAGGCGCCACCAACCGGAAGCCAGTAACCGGCTGTCCATCTCTGACACTTTTGACCGCAACACGCCGCAAGCAGCGACCAGAAATGTCAGGGGAAACTGCGGACCAATCAGACGCCGCTAACAAACCGTCCCACCTCTGACACTTCTGACCGCAACACGCCGCAGACAGCGACCAAAAGTGTCAAATAGGGGCGTTGCCAACTGCACTACACCAATCAGCAAGCCCCGCCTCTGACACTTTTGACCGAGACACACCGAGAATCGCGGTCAAAAGCGTCAGCCAAAGGACATCCTGACCGGCAGGACGCCCCGCCACTGACGGTTTTGACCGCATGAACCGGCGTGTCCCGACCAAAAGCGTCAAAAGAAGGACTCCGCCAACCGGAAATCATCAACTGGACGCACGCTCCCTGACACTTTTGACCGCAACACACCGAAGATGGCGGTCAAAAGCGTCAAAGAGAGGACACCCAGTCAACGGGAACGGGGAGCTCATACAAAACCAACGCCCCGCCCCTGACGCTTTTGACCGCAACACGCCGGGGATGGTGGTCAAAAGCGTCAAAGAGAGGACACCCGGCCAACAGAAATGGGGTTCTCACACAACCGATGCCCCACCTATTGACACTTTTGACCGGGGCACACCGAGAACGGCGGTCAAAAGCGTCAGTTAGGGGACGGATCGGCCGTTCTGAGCAGTCGCACGGGCCATCGAGGTGGTGGAATCAGGTGGGCGAGGTTAGGGGACGAGATTAATGGACGGCTTTGGGGATTGAGGAGTTGGGGATTAAGGAGTTAGGGATTGGGAATTGGGGTTAGCGACGAAGCTAATGGACGGGATTGGAGATTAAGAATCGGGCATCGGGGGTTAGGGGACGAGATTAGGGATTGGGATTAGAGATTGGGATTAGAGATTGGGATTAGAGATGAGGAATTGGAGATTGGAAATTAGGGATTAGAGGTTGGGGATGGGAAGGAAAATCAGGAATTAGGCGTTGGAGATGACTGGGCGCCAGCCATGAGAATGGCGACTGCCGTGCGGATGGATCGTTCGGCTTCGTCGACGTCGTCGATGTTCACGACGGAGGATTCGATCGGGCACATGCCGGTTTTGGCGCGGTTGAGGATCATCGGCACCAATTCGCCGTACGAGGCTTCGATGCCGCGGGCCCGCAACGCCGCAAGACCGCCTTCGCTCATCGTCTGCGCATACACGGCTTTCACCCCAAGTCTGGCATACAGCAATGCCGCCGCCTTGCCGACGACGCGGTCGGCGGCGCAATACCCCCGCAACGACACACCTTGGGCGAGCCAGCCCAATAACGGCTTGACGCCGCGGCCGGAACCGGTCAGCATATCGCTGCCGGAACAGGCCACGGCGCCAAGCGTGTCGTCGGAGAACAGCCGTTCCTTCGCTTTGTTCCAATCAGTCATATCGTGTTCGATCATGCTTCACATGATGTCACACGCTTTGACGAACCGGAACCAAACCGGAACCAAACCAGATCCGAATCGGAACCGAACCAAAGCCGACCCGCAACCGAATCGGCGGCGATTCCAGCAATTCAGCCGTTCTCCAAACCGGATCAGAACTCGCGGTGTGCGCGGTAGAACTTGATCAGGCTCTGGGTGGAGGCGTCCTGGGCGGCCAGGGCTTCGTCATCCTGGGAGATGGCCGGGGTGATCTCCTTGGCCAGCTGCTTGCCCAGTTCGACGCCCCACTGATCGTAGGAATCCAGGCCCCACACGGTGCCTTCGACGAAGGTGATGTGCTCGTAGAGGGCGATCAGCTCGCCGACCGCGAACGGGGTCAGGGCCACGCCGAGGATCGAGGTGGTCGGACGGTTGCCGGTGAACACACGGGCCGGGACGATCTCCTCCGGAGTGCCTTCCGCACGCACTTCCTCGGCGGTCTTGCCGAAGGCCAGAGCCTTGGTCTGGGCCAGATAGTTGCCCAGGAACAGCTCGTGCACGTCCTGGCCGGAGTCCTTGGCCGGGTTGGCGGTGTTCACGAAGGCGATGAAATCGGCCGGGATCAGCTGGGTGCCCTGGTGGATCAGCTGGTAGAAGGCGTGCTGGCCGTTGGTGCCCGGCTCGCCCCAGAAGATCTCACCGGTTTCGGAGGTGACCGGTGTGCCGTCCCAACGCACGGACTTGCCGTTGGATTCCATGGTCAGCTGCTGCAGGTAGGCCGGGAAACGGTGCAGGTACTGGTTGTACGGCAGCACGGCGTGGGAGGCGACCTTGAAGAAGTTGCGGTACCACACGTTCAGCATGCCCATCAGCACGACGACGTTCTTCTCGAACGGCACGGTGGCGAAGTATTCGTCGATGGCGTGGAAGCCCTTGAGGAACTCCTCGAAACGATCCTTGCCGAACACGACGGCCAGGGAGGTGCCGACGGCGGAATCCACGGAGTAGCGGCCGCCGACCCAGTTCCAGAAGCCGAAGGCGTTCTCCGGGTCGATGCCGAACTCGGCGACCTTCTCCAGGTTGGTGGAGACTGCGACGAAGTGCTTGCGGATGGCGTCGGCGTTCTGCTCGTCGGAGCCGTCGACCGCGCCGGCGGCCTTCAGGGAGTCGAGCAGCCAGGTGCGGGCTTCACGGGCGTTGGTCAGGGTCTCCAGCGTGGTGAAGGTCTTGGAAACGACGATGAACAGCGTGGTCTCCGGGTCGAGGCCCTTGGTCTTCTCGGCGATGTCGTTCGGATCGATGTTGGAGACGTAGCGGGCGAAGATGCCGGCGTCGGCGTACGGCTTCAGCGCTTCGTACACCATGACGGGGCCCAGGTCGGAACCGCCGATGCCGATGTTGACCACGGTTTCGATCTTCTTGCCGGAAACGCCGGTCCATTCGCCGGAGCGGACCTTCTCGGCGAAGGCGTAGATGCGGTTCAGCACTTCATGGACGTCCTTGACGGTGTCCTGGCCGTCGACGATGAACTTGCCTTCATCCTCGGCCGGACGGCGCAGCGCGGTGTGCAGCACGGCGCGGTCTTCGGTGTTGTTGATGTGCTCGCCGGAGTACATCGCCTTGGTGCGCTCGTCCAGCTTGACGGCCTTGGCGAGGTCGGCGAACAGCTGCAGGGTTTCCGGCTTGATCAGGTTCTTGGACAGATCGAAATGCAGATCGCCGGCGTCGAAGCTCAGCGTCTCGACACGGTTCTCGTCCTCGGCGAACCATTCCTTGAGGCTGATGCCATCGGCCTGCATTTCATCGTAGTGCTTCTGCAGCGCAGCCCACTCCGGGGTCTTGGTGGCGTCAACAGGAGGATTGATGGCCATAGTAGTTAGGTCCTTTCATCATCACTTGAAGCGGCGCAATTCGCTGAAAAACAGCGTTTCGCACAGTATCTCTTCACCTCACAAGATACTCACAAAAGCCGACAGAACAACACAAAACCTGCATCAAGTCGCACGTTATCGCTCACAATGGCGCAACTCAGCCGAAGAAGCCCCGGCAAAGAAGATTTCGCCGCAGCCGTCGCAGCGGCATCCCCGCAATCATCACGTCATCACTTCGACATATGCAACGCCCGTAAAACAGGACGACGTATCAGCCGATCCGCCGCGCACACCACTACGACGAAGCAGCAGGAGAACGAGACGCCTGCGGCGAACCATGCAATCATCCAGCCGACGTATGCAACGCCCGCAGACGAAGCGGCATGCCACAGCAGCGGCGCCATCAGCGATTCCTGAACCGCCGACCACAATGGATGCATCAGCGACTGCACAATGTAGAATCCCAGAATTCCGGACGCCAGCGCCACAATCACACGACGCCGGCAATGCGCGCCCCGAGATATGACGGAACCATTCGAAACGACGCCATTCGCAACGACGCCATTCGAAACGGCAATCTGCGAGGCGGCACCGCCCAACGCCGCCGCCAGCAACGCGGCGATCGCAAGCGCGAACGACAGCACCGACGTCGACTTGAACGACAGCATGCGCGCAAACGCATAAGTCGACGAGTTCACCGCGATCAGACAGCACACGCTCATCGCCAGCAGCACAATCGCCATCGAGCACAGCCACAATCCGCGCGAACGCAACGCGGCGCCCCAGCGGAAACGCCGCAATGCGCCGCCCTGCGCACGCCTCAGCGCCATGCCGACTGCGCCGGCCAACATAAACGACGCCGCATATGTCACCGCGCTCATCCACTTACGCCAGTCCGAAAGCGCAAAGCTCATGCCGGCGACGTCCACGCCCGATGCGATCGACGTATTCAACGCATACACGACGATCAGCGACGGCACGGCCAACGCGACCGTCATGCGGGCACGCAAACGCGCCAGAATCCACGCCACGATCGGCGCGACCGCGACGAACGCGACATACAGCCAGATGAATTCCAAGCCGACCGTCAACGACGAAACCGACCCGAAGCCCGGTATCGGCACGATCCAGGAATTCACCGCAAATGTGACCAGCACGTAAAACGCCACAGTCGCCACGACGCGCATGCAGCGGATCAGCGTGGATTTCGCTGCGGTGCGCCAGTATCCCGGCGAGCGCGACCGCTCGGACATGCGCGGAATCAGGAAAAAGCCGGAAATCATGAAAAATACATGATTGCCCCACGAGCCAAGAAACATCAGCATCGACAGCAGCCACATCGCGATGGGGGACACCGCGACCGCCGCGATGGAGCCGGATTGCGTGGAGGCTTGCGGCCCCAGCAAGACGGCCTGATCGAAGGATGCCGAGAAGGTGTGGAATATGGCGATGCCGAGAATGGCAGCGAGACGCAGCATTTCGATGGACGGCATGCGACCGGCGGGCGCCGACTTGGATCGCGCGAAATCCGCGGATGCGGCGTTGGGCTGCATGCGATTTGATCGCGTCCGATCTGATCGCGAGCGATCGGCGGGCGCGCGGTCTGCCGGCGCACGGTCTGCCGGCACGCAGTTGTCGGCGGACGCACGATTGACGGATACGCGATCGGATTGCGCGCGATTGTCGCCGCCGCGAAGGCCGGCATCATGATGCGGGGGCGTTTTCGTGGGCATGGTCATGTGCACAGAATAACGCCCCGCCGCGGCATGGGCGATATATGCGCCCGCATGCAGCGCATGCGCATAGACACTCGCATGCACGCGCACAGCGTGCATGCAGTACGCGACGTGCGATGCGCACCCATAGATGAATGCACACGGGCATATACGGATGCTCGCGGATGCATGACTCATATACGACACGCCGAGACGCCGTCCGCTCGGCTTCGATTGGACAAGTCGAAATATCCCGTTATACTAAATGTTTTGTGCGCGGCTGACGAATGTCTCCCGGGCATAACGCCACTTTAGCTCAGTCGGTAGAGCGGCTCACTCGTAATGAGCAGGTCGACAGTTCGATTCTGTCAAGTGGCTCCATCGCCCTAGATTGGATTCGTTCAGTCTAGGGTTTTGCATATCGGTGGGATTTCCGGCAACATCAGCATGCTGAGCATGCCGTCGCGACGATTCCGCCGGCATGCCTCGCGCGAGTGGCGTAATTGGTAGCCGCGCAGGATTTAGGTTCCTGTGTCTTTGACGTGTGGGTTCGAGTCCCATCTCGCGCACCCGATTCCCCTTTTTCACAAGCGGCTTCATACCACCATTCCCAGCATGTCCAAGGCATTGCGCGAAAGAAATGAAGCGGCTCGTGGCAACACCCGTGATAACGGCTGGCGGTTTTTCGGCTTTGCGAACAGGTCGGATCCGGGCCGGCCGGTTTAGCGACAGTCGGCAGTCCGAAGAAGAGCGAAGAAGGTATCATGTCCGCAATCATCCAGCCCATCACACTGCTGCTCATCGTCATCGTCGGATACCTGTTCAAACGCTTCGGCTTGTTCGGCTCACGCGATTACCGCATCCTGCAGGTGGCGCTGTTCGATCTGGCATTGCCAGGCGCGATCGTCTACTCGTTCGCCACCAATCCGCATGACATCAGCCTGTTGTGGCTGTCCGTATTCGGCTTCATCGTCGCCGCGATTCCGCCGATACTGATTTTCCTTGCGACGTCGAAACGCCCAGTCGCGCAGCGCGCGTTCACCATGCTCAACGGGTCAGGCTTCAACATCGGATGCTTCTGTTTTCCAGTCGTGCAGGCGTTTCTGGGAACGTCCGCGATCGTGCCCGCCGCGATGTTCGACGTCGGCAACTGCATCATGGTCGCAGCCGGCACGAATGTGATGACGCAGACGCTGCTGCACATCGAACCGGGAAGGACGCTGCAGGAGCAGGGTGCGGGCTCCGCTCCGACGCTCCCCTACGCCAAACCGGCCGATCGCGATGCGAAACGGCTGGCCCGACGATCGCTGCTGCGAAACGTGCTCAAAGGATTCTTCGGATCGGTGCCGTTCGACACCTATCTGGTGATGATCGTGCTGATGATCGCCGACGTGCGGCTTCCCGACTGGATCGCATCCATCGCGCAGCCGTTCGCCAACGCCAACGCCTTCTGCTCGATGCTGATGGTCGGCATGCTGATGGACCTGCCCGCTTCCAAGGACGACCTCCGCTCGATCGGCGAAGTGCTGGCCTGGCGACTGCCGTTCGGCGTGCTCTTCGCGACTGCCGCCTGGTTCCTGCTGCCGTTCGACGCGGCGACGCGTGAAGCGGTGATGATGTGTTCGCTGGCCCCTATCGCCGTATTCTCCACGCTGTTCACCGACAAAGTGCTCGGCAACGCGAAGCTGGCGGGCTTCAGCCTGTCCATCACTGCGATCATCAGCATGCTGATGATGACCGGACTGCACATGATCGTAGGCTGACACGACGGCCGCAGCCGATCGCGCACGCCCGTTCGGCTGAAACGGCCGCAGCCCGGACGCCGCGGCCGTTTCGCCCCGTCATCCCCGCTTCAGCACACGCCGTACGGTCTGCGCCAGCTTGAAGCGCAGACCGTCGACGGGAATGGTGAACTCGCCCGGCATCTCTTCCACGAATCCGTTGAAGCCCTGCTTGAATTCAAGCACGCCGCGCCCGGCGGAATTCGGATCGTCGAAAACGCCATCGATGCCATAGAAGTTGTAGCGCGTGATGCCACGCTCCAGACAGCGCGACATCATGACATGCTGAATCGCCGTCGGTGCATAGAACTTGGCGTAGCGTTCGTCGGAGCCACTGGAGAAATACACCAGTTCGCGCTCGTGCCACATGAACAGGCCCGCCGCCACCGGCACCACTTCGCCATCACGGGCGATGCGTTCTTTGGCGTCGGCCACGCGTTTGCGGGAAGCCTCCAGATTGTTCTTCGCGGTATCCAATTTCCTGTGGACATCATCAGGGTATTCGTCGTTTCCAATGACGACGACAGTCGTGCCACATCCTTCTCGCCTTTGGCGACCTTGTCCTGCCAGGATTCCAGATAGCGGTCCAGATGCACTTCGGCCACCATGAATTCGGCCTTATCGCCGAACACATCGAATACGCGCTGGAAATAGTCCAGCGAACGGTTGGCGAAATGCTGCTTGACGCTGCTCATTTCGCAGATATCATGAAAGACTCCCAATTCGTCACGCGTCATGCGACGGACCTCCACGCCGCTGTTGCGGGCGATTTTCACATTGCGACGCGTGTTCTTCGAATATGATGCCAGCAATGCGTCGGCGTCGGAGAAACCGGACAGATCCTTGACATACACCCAACGATTGATGACGGAATCATAGCCACGTGTGAAACCGCCGTGCTGCCATCCAAGGCGCGCATAGGCGTCCATCATCGCATCATCGGCATCGCCGGAAGGATTTCCGTCGGAATCATGCAGCCGATATACGTCATTCGGCCAGCAGGAGACGCTGATCGCATGGCGGCGTCGCGCGTCGGCGACGATCGCCTCGCTCATCGCCGCCAGCATCGCCGCATTGTGCGGATCGCACAATGGCCCCAGCCAGATGGAGCCTTCCAGGCCGAAGCGGCCAGGCGTGTACGCGATCATCGCGCCGGCGACTGGAGCGTCCTCATCATCGGCCAGGCCGACCAACGCCGTCTGCAATCCGCGCGCGGCCGCCATGCGGCGCATCGCCGAAGTCTGTTGGAATCCGCCGTCCGCACTGCGACTGGACAATGCGTCGAATTCGGCGTCGGACAATGCACGCGCATGCCAGGAATTCTTTGTCTGCATATCGTTTTCCTCTGTCTAAACATCATCATTGTCGGAAATATCACACGCTGTAACAGCGCAGGAGGCAATATCGCACGCAGCGACATCGCGTAATCGCGCACAATAACGTCACAGCCAGGCGCCGGGCAGGACGGCGATCGCCGATCGCGTCCGCGCCGACGCCGCCGGCGCTATCTGCCGAGCAGACGATGCATCATCCGCTTCAGCCGATACGCGGCAGGCCGGCATATCACGGTGAACTCGCCCATCAGCTCTTCGACGTGGCCGTTGAATCCCTGCTTGAATTCAAGCACGCCGCGGCCTTCCGCATTCGCGTCGTCGAAATGGCCGTCGATGCCGTAGAAGTTGTAGCGCGTGACGCCGCGTTCCACGCACAGATGCAGCATCGCATGATGTTGGATCAGCGCGGACGCGTAGAACGGCTTGTATTCCTCGACGCTGCCGGAGAACAGGTAGATCGTTTCGCGCGGATGCTCCACGAACAGCGACGCGGCCGCGGGCAACACATCGCCGCGCTCCTTCAGACGCTTCGCCTCGGCCAGACGCTTGCCGGCGGCCTCAAGATTGCGCCGCTCCTCCCCAAGCTGACGCTGCAGTTTGGTGGTGGCGCGCTGCTCGTAGCGCTCCTGCAGTTGCCGGACCTTGTCCGCAAGCGCGGCATGCTTCGCTTCCATGTCGGCGGCGTATTCGCCGACATGGATTTCGGCGACCATGAAATGCGCGCGGTCGCCGTACGCCTTTTTGAACAGGCGGAAATATTCGGCGCCACGATAGGCGAAACTGCGACGCTGTGCGGTGGCCTGTTCGATGTCCGCGAATGTCCGCAGCTCGTCTTCGCCGAGTTCGCGCACGTGCACGCCCATCGAAGAGGCGCGTTTCACGCTCCACTGCGTGCGCTTGTCATAGGTGCGCAGCAGTGCGGCTTCGTCGGCGATGCCGGTCAGGTCCTTGACGTAGCGCCATCTCGGAACCGCCGTATAGCCGACGGTGAAGCCGGAATGCCTCATGCCGCAGGCGCGCAGGTTGCCGACTTCGCCGTCATGCGGCTCGCCTTGCCCGCCCGGCAGCGGATCGCCGAATGAGTCGCGCAGACGATATGGCGTTTCCGGCGTGATTTCCAATTGCGACGCCTTCAACGCTTTGGCGCGGGCCTTCAATCGGCCGATGAAATATCCGGTGAGTTCCGCGTCGGAGAAGTCGCATAGCGGCCCGTCATGGACTGCGGCGAACGTCGACAGGCGACTTCGGTGTATTTCAAGCAATGCCGCCGCCTTGATGATGCCCTGTTCGCGCGCCGCCCAGTATTCCACGGTGACGCCTTGCATGGCGCGCAGTCGCCCTGCGGCAGAGGTCTGCTGGAAGTTGCCCTGCGGATGGCCGGCGGAGAACACGTCGAATTCCTCAGGCGACAGCCTTGCCATTTCGAACGTTCGCATGAAGCGGCATCCTTTCCTGATGATGAATTGAAATGACGGATTGCGATGATTGCCTGCGACGGCGGCTGGGATCACCGCAGCAGCGCCTCGACGGCCGGTGCGAGCGCGCGCAGGGCCTTGCCGCGATGGGAGATCGCGTTCTTCTCTTCCGGCGTCATTTCGGCGGAGGTCAGCGTTTCGCCGGCTTCGATGGCGCGGGCGGGCTGGTCGTCCGGCACGAACAGCGGATCGTATCCGAAGCCGTGTTCGCCGCGGGATTCACGCAGCATATGGCCCGGCATTTCGCCGGATTCCACGGTTTCGCCGGCGATTTCGTACGGAGCGCCTTCGAAGGTGGCGTCGGACGTCGCCGTGATCTCACGATTCCAATCGGCTTTCGGCACGACGAGCGCGGCGGCGCAGCGGAAGCGCGCGGTGCGTTTGGCGTCCGGAATGTCGGCGATCTGCGCGAGCAGCAGTTCGTTGTTGGCCTGGTCGTCGCCGTGACGGCCGGACCAGCGGGCGGACAGGATGCCGGGAGCGTTGCCCATCACGTCCACGATCAGGCCGGAGTCGTCGGCGATGGCTGGGTATCCGGTGCGACGGGCCACGTCGCGCGCCTTGAGCAGCGCGTTCTCTTCGAAGGTCACGCCGTCTTCCACCGGATCGGGCAAATTCAGCGCGCCGGCGGAAAGAAGCTCCACATCGGCGGCGTCCCCACCGAGACGTTCTTCCAGAATTCGGCGGATTTCCACCAGTTTGCCTTCGTTATGCGTGGCGACGATGATTTTCATGGGTGTCCTTTTAAACTCCTGCGATTCGTTCCTGCGATTCGTTGTCGTGTCGCTGTTTTCCGGCGCCTGCCGCGCGTTTCGTGGTTTACGCGTTTGGGCGGCGGTCAGTCCACCGCGAGCGCGGCGCGCTGCGCGGCCTGCAACGCCTTGTTGCCCTTCTGTGCCAGATCGAGCAGCGTGTTGAGCTCGTCGCGGCTGAACGGGCGGTGTTCGGCGGTGCCCTGGATCTCGATGAATTCGCCGGCACCGGTCATGGCCACGTTCATGTCGGTCATGGCCTGGCTGTCTTCGATATACGGCAGGTCCAGCATCGGCGTGCCGTTGATGACGCCGACGGACACGGCGGAGACGCTGTCCTTGATCACACGGTCGGCACGTTTGATGAGCTTCTTCGATTCCGCCCAGCGCACGGCGTCGACCAGCGCCACATACGCGCCGGTGATGGAGGCGGTGCGCGTGCCGCCGTCGGCCTGCAGCACGTCGCAGTCGATCTGGATCTGGTTTTCGCCCAGCGCCTTCATGTCGACGACGCCGCGCAGGCAGCGTCCGATCAGGCGGCTGATCTCATGCGTGCGGCCGCCGATCTTGCCTCGCACCGATTCACGGTCGGTGCGTTCGGCGGTGGCCCGCGGCAGCATCGCGTATTCGGCGGTGACCCAGCCAAGGCCGGAATCCTTGCGCCAGCGCGGCACTCCGGCAGTGAACGTCGCCGTGCACATGACGCGCGTATTGCCGCATTCGATCAGCACGGACCCCTCCGGCACATCCGTGAAATTGCGGGTGATCCTCACCGGACGCAGCTCGTCGACGGCGCGTCCGTCCGCGCGCAGCACCACGTTCCCTGACAGCAAATCCTTAATCTCAGCCATGGCTGTTTCCCGTTTCCCTTCGATCAGGCGGCGTAATCATCGGTCGTTATCATCGATCATTGCTTCTGCCGAGCCTAGCACCCGCCCTCATCCGCGTTTCACACTGCGACGCTCCGGGCTGGAATCGTCGCAAATCATACATATAGTTATTCTGACTATTGGCTTTATCACCGCCGTTTTGACCGTAGGACGCGGCGCATGCGCAGGACGGCAGCCTTGCGCGCCCAAACGCCAAGCTCGGAAAAGTTGGGAGGAATCATGGATTTTTCGCCGGCAATGATGACCGACATGTATGAATACACGATGTTGGACGCCTGTCTGAGGGACGGCACCGCGAATCGCAAATGCGTATTCGAAGTCTTCACGCGTCACCTGCCGCAAGGCCGCCGTTACGGCGTGGTCGCCGGCACGGGCCGCATTCTTGACGTGCTGGAGAACTTCCATCTGCGCGACGAAGACCTCAGGTTCCTCGCCGACCGCCGTATCGTCAGCAGGCAGACGCTGGACTGGCTGGAAAATTTCCACTTCTCCGGCTCGATCAAAGGCTACCGCGAAGGCGAAATGTTCTTTCCGAATTCGCCGATCCTGCAGGTCGAAGGCACATTCGGCGAATGCACGCTGCTCGAAACGCTGCTGCTGAGCGTGCTCAACTACGATTCCGCCGTCGCCTCCGCCGCCTCCCGCATGGTGTCGGCCGCGAAGGACCGCCCCTGCATGGATATGGGCGGCCGCCGCACGAACGAATGGGCCGCGGTGGCGGCGTCACGTTCCGCCGTGATCGGCGGATTCAAGGGAACCGCCAACCTGCTGGCGGCGCAGATGTACGGCCTGAAGGCCATCGGCACGGCGGCGCATTGCTTCACGCTGGTGCACGATGACGAACGTTCCGCCTTCGAATCGCAGATCGCGGCGCTGGGCAGCAACACGACGCTGCTGGTCGACACCTACAATATCGAAGAGGCCGTGAAGACCGCGATCGAAGTGGCCGGCCCGCAGTTGGGCGGCGTGCGCATCGATTCGGGCGATCTGGCGGCGATGGCGCAGCGCGTGCGCAATCAGCTGGATGCGCTGGGAGCGACGAATACGAAGATCACCGTGACCAACGATCTGGACGAGTATGCATTGGCCGCATTGCAGACCGCCCCGGTGGATTCGTACGGCGTCGGCACGATGCTGGTCACGGGTTCGGGCGCACCGACCTGCGCGATGGTGTACAAGCTGACCGAACGCGAAAATTCGGAGGGCGTGATGCAGCCGGTCGCCAAGAAGTCGAAGGACAAGGCCACCGTGCCGGGGCGCAAGCTCGCCTACCGTTCGTATGAATACAATCTGGCCGACTGCGAGCATGTGGTTTCCGGTTCGGAAGAACGGCTCGCCGCCTTCCGGCCTGAAAACGGATGGAAGGACCTGCTGGTCGATTATGTGGTCGACGGCCATATCGACCGGCAGTATCAGGGCCATGATGCGATTATGCGCGCACACGAATACCGTGCGAAGGCGTTGGGCGAGCTGCCCATCACCGCGCAGTCGCTGATGAAGGGCGATCCCGCCATCCCCACCGAAATCACCGTGCTGTGACGCCGGCGGTTGACGGCATCGCCCGACCGTGGCGCCGCCGACTGCGCGTTCCGTCACTTTTTGCCATTTTTCACGAGGCCACTGCGCGCAATTGGTCGCTCACAGGCGCTCAAACGACCAATTGCGCGTAGTGGCTTCGTGCGGAATGGCAAGAATGGTCGCTTGCATCCGATCGGAAAGCGCAAATCAGCGGGAGAAATCCTTGCCATCGTAGTCGGCCCAGTCCGGATGCGGCGTTCCGGCTTCTATGCTGCGCTTGATGTCGCCGTAGAATCGCAGTTTGCGCAGCACATGCAGGTAGGCATCGTCCAACGCGCGGCGCTGTTCGACGATGGCGTCGCGCCGGGCCTCCAGCAGCTCCATGATCTGTGCGATATGGGCGTTCTCATCGGCCTCGTATGCGAAGAATCTCTTCAGTTCGTCAATGCTCATGCCGGCGTGTTTGAAACAGCGGATCGCATCAAGGCGCCCCACATGGGATTCGTCGTATACGCGCTGCCCCGCCTCATTGCGCGCGACTTCAGGCAGCAGGCCGCACTCCTCGTAATAGCGCAGCGTCGAAGGCTGCAGGTCGAAACGATTCGCCAGATCGCGGATCGTATACGTTTCGCTCATGATCGCATCTCCTTTGCCGACACGCCTACAACGACACTTGTCTTCAAGTGTACTTGAAGTGAGACGATTGGGACGACGCCCAAGACGATAATGACATCGCGACAACACAGATACAGCAAGCGAACACCGTCCAAAGGAGCATCCATGTTCGAACCGACTGCAGTCTATACGCCGGCGCCAAGCCGCTACGATTCGATGACGTACAATCGCTGTGGCGTCAGCGGCCTGAAACTTCCGGCCGTCTCGCTTGGTTTCTGGCATAATTTCGGCGACCACACGCCATACGAAACGATGAAGCAGCTTGCTTTCACCGCTTTCGACAACGGCATCACGCATTTCGACCTGGCCAACAACTACGGCCCGGAGCCGGGCAGCGCGGAGAAGAATTGCGGGCGATTGCTGCGCGAATATTTCAGCCATCATCGCGACGAGCTGATCATCAGCACGAAGGCCGGCTATGAAATGTGGACCGGCCCGTACGGCGACCTGGGCAGCCGCAAATATCTGCTGGCCTCCCTCGATCAGAGCCTTGAACGGCTCGGCCTGGAATATGTGGACATCTTCTACCACCATCGCATGGATCCGGATACGCCGCTGGAAGAGACGATGGGCGCGCTGGCGCAGGCCGTTTCCAGCGGAAAGGCGCTGTACGTGGGCCTTTCCAACTATGACGGCCCGACCTTGCACAAGGCGACGGCGATCCTCGACGAGCTGCATGTGCCGTTCATCATCAACCAGAACTGCTACAACATCTTCGACCGCACCGTCGAACGCAACGGTTTGAAGGAGACCTCGAAGCGACTGGGCAAGGGCATCATCACCTTCTCTCCGCTGGCGCAGGGCCTGCTGACGAACCGTTATCTCAACGGCGTCCCGTCGGACAGCCGCATCGCCGCCGACGGGCGGTTCCTGCAGGAAAGCGCGCTGACGCCCGAGCGTCTGCGGCAGATCCGCGAGCTCAATGACCTGGCGGCCGAACGCGGGCAGACCCTGGCCGAAATGTCGCTGGCCTGGCTGCTGCATGACGGCGTCGTCACGTCGGTGCTGGCGGGCGCGTCGAAGCCGCAGCAGATCCTCGACAACATCGGAGCGTTGAAGAACACGACGTTCACCGACGAGGAGCTCGCACGCATCGACGAGATTTCGCTGCGCTGACCCGCAATGGTTCACGCCGGTTCACGCCGGTTCACGCCGATCCGCAGCGGTCCGCGTCGGCCGGCGACGCTCCGGCCGACGTTGCGCCGCCCCACCGATCCGCAACGCCCCCGTGGCCTTGACGCCTCTCCCCCGCGATGATGCGGGGGATTTCGCCAAAGCCACGGGGTCGTTGCGATTGCCGTGCGGAACGCCGCGGTCAGTGCATCATCTCCTCGTAGATGCGCTTGCAGTCCGGGCAGACCGGATACTGCGAAGGATCATGCTTCGGCACCCACACCTTGCCGCACAGAGCCACGACCGGGCGTCCGGTCATACGCGATTCGGCGATGCGGTCGCGCGACACATAATGCGCGAAGCGGTCGGCGTCGCCGTTATCCGACATCTCCGTGCGCTCTTCGACTTCCGGACGCTCCAACACCGCGGTGCCGGTGGAGGAATCGCCATCCGGCTCGGCCTCCATACGAATATCCCAACGATCGGCCCTTACGGCGTCAAACGAATCCTGCATATCACATCGCTCCTCATATTTCCCGAATTTGCGCGCCGCATCACCCGCGACGCGGCCATCCGCATCCATCATAGCCGCAGCGATCATAGGAACGCCCCTTCTTTTGCTCCGTTCGCCGCCGTGTCCGTGCCATGATGCGCGGTAGTCTTATGCCTATGACCATTGCTGTATGCCCAGGATCCTATGACCCGGTCACTTCCGGGCATTTGGACGTTATCGAACGCTGCGCGCGCTTCTTCGACGAAGTGCATGTGGTAGTCGCAGTGAACGCCGCGAAAACACCGATGTTTTCCGAACGGACCCGCGTCGACGTCATCCGTCGCGCACTCGACAAGGATGGATGCCGCAACGTGCAGGTCTCCTCGACCGACGGACTGATCACCGACTATTGCAAAAAGGTCGGCGCGACGGTCATCGTCAAAGGCCTGCGCCAGAACGGCGACTACGAGGCGGAGCTGGGCATGGCGCTGGTCAATCGCAAGCTGTCCGGCGTGGAAACGCTGTTTCTTCCCGCCGATCCGGTGCGCGAGCACATTTCCAGTTCCATCGTCAAGGATGTCGCGCGTCACGGCGGCGACGTGACAGGCATGGTTCCCGACTGCGTCATTCCGCTGCTCGCCGAAGCGCTGAACAAAGAGAGGAAAGCATAAGCAATATGATCGACGAGACCGCCGCTTCCGACACCGCCAAGCCTGCGGCATCCGCCGCTTCCGTCGCGACCCCCGCCACCAGAACCAGCATGCCCGAACTGCCGGATCTGCGCGAGACGCTTGATCCGGACGGCGAAGTCGACAAGAGCCGCGAGGAATTCACCACCGTCTACGACATCATCGACGATTTGGAGACCATGCTGAACGAGGCCAAGCCGATGCTGTTCGCGCCGGGTGCGGTGCGAGTGGACCGCGAGGATTTCATCGACCGGCTTGACGACCTCAAAAAGATGCTGCCGGTGCAGCTGGAGCGAGCCTCCGCCTTGATGCGCGAGGCCGAACGCCGATTGGAAAGCGCCCAGACGCAGGCCAATGCGATCATCGCTTCGGCGCAAAGCCGTTCCGCCGACATGATCAAGGAGGCGAACGAACAGGCGCAGTTCCTGGCAGGCCAGAAAAACGTCACCGAGATCGCACGCCAGAAGGCGCGTGCTATCCTCGATCAGGCGCAGGCGAAAGCGGATCATCTGACGCAGGGCGCGGACCGCTATTGCACCACCGTCATGGAAAGCCTCCAGCAGCAGCTCGGCAAGCTTGAACATGACGTTCAGGCCGGTTTGAACGTACTGAACGAACGGCAGCGCGCGGCCGGCGAGAATATGCCGCATATCGATTCCAACGATTATCCGGAGGGCTGATTCATGGCACGTACCGAAGATTCCCCATGGGCCGTTTCCGTGGCGCAGGTGGCGTCGCGTCCCGGCCAGAGCAAAGAGATCGACACGACGTTCCCCGCGCCGAACGGCATCGGCGACGAGATCATCGGCGTTGAAGAAGGCGCCGACGTCCAGGTGACGGGTTCCTTCGACTCCATCGTCGACGGACTGATCCTCACCGGCCGCATCAACGCGCCCGTGCACGCCGAATGCACGCGCTGTCTGAAGCCGATCCGCCGTGATTGGGGCATCACGGTGACCGCGTTCTTCCCCTACGAGGCGCAGGATGCGAAGAACGCCGGCAATGACGACGTCGACATCATCGCCGGCGAGGACGAGTCCGAAGACATCTACCCGCTGCTCGACAACGGCGCGTTCGCCGATCTGGAGGCCCTGCTGCGCGACACATTGGTCGAGGAGCTGCCGATGCAGCCGCTGTGCAAGGATGACTGCCTGGGACTGTGCTCGCAGTGCGGCATCGACCTGAACGAGAATCCCGATCATCATCATGACGTCGCCGATATTCGTTTTGCGGCGCTGGAAGGACTGAAGGCGCAGCTGGAACGCGAACAGCAGGGGTGACGGCGCTTCGGCATGTCCCAAAATGGACTTTGTACGACGTATGCGCTAGGATACTGAACGCTTAAGCTCAATCGTTCGAACGAAATAGAGGAACAACAATGGCACTGCCTAAGTACAAGACCTCGCGCGCGAATACTCATTCCCGCCGCGCGAACTGGAAGGCCAAGGCTTCCCAGACCGTAACTTGCCCGAACTGCGGCGCTCCCGCTCTGCCTCACATGGCTTGCCCGAGCTGCGGTTCCTTCCGTGGCCGCGTCTACCGCGAGGCCATCCGCTCCGCTCACACCAAGTGAGCAGCCGGAAACGATTCAAGGCATTATGAATAAGAGCCCTGCCATCGACGGGTGGCAGGGCTCTTATATGTCACCGCCCGGCTTCATCCCGACCTTTTCCGACGACGCTTTACGGCCGTCCTTTCCGGCCGCCGAAATGGAATGACCGTTCGGGAACGGCGGAATCCCCCCCCCCCTGAAAATCCCGCCACGACGGAACACCAGTGCGGGAACAACAGATCTGCAGACTCGATTGAAGGATTTCTGATGACGCATATCACGGATCACAGCGCAGCTCACGACGCCGCCTCCAAAACGAATTCCAAAAGGCATTCGCAGGCCTCCCTTGTTTCGCAAGGCGATTTGGATCCGAGCAATGTGCTGCTTGATGCCCTCGGCACGACGCTGAGCCCTGAGATTCTCGTCGAGGCGCTCACCCACCGCTCGTTCTCGCATGAGCATCCCGGGGCGCGCAATTACGAGCGTCTCGAATTCCTCGGCGACGCCGTGCTCGAACTGGTCTCCACCGAAACGCTGTTCGCCACCCATCCCGACATGACCGAAGGCCAGCTTGCGAAGATGCGCGCCAAAGCCGTATCGGAGGAATCATTAAGCCGCATCGCACGCGACAAGCTGCATGTCGGCCCGTACATTCTGCTTGGCAACGGCGAAAAGGACCAGCATGGCGCCGAAAAAAGCTCGATTCTGTGCGACATCGTCGAAGCGCTGATCGGAGCGACCTTCCTGGAGCACGGCATCGAAGGCGCGCGAGCGGTCGTGCATCATCTTATTGACGACACGTTGACCGAGGTCGCGACGGAAGGCCCCGCACTTGATTGGAAGACGTCGCTTACCGTCAAGGCGCACGGCATGGGATTGAGCGATCCGCATTACCGCATGTCGGTCAGCGGCCCGGAATATGCGCAGATCTTCACCGCCGAGGCGATTGTGGAGGATACCGGCGAAGTGCTTGGCGTCGGCAAGGGATCGAGCAAGCGCAAGGCGCAGCTGGCCGCCGCGGAGAACGCCTGGCGGACGCTTGACGAGCGCGGAAAAGCCGCGTGAAACGATTCGTGGAACGATTCGCGCAAAGTGACGCAAAGTGATTCACACAATGTGATGCGCACACGGTGATTCACGCAAAGTGAAGCGCGATCGTTGCGGCATGCCGGCGAGGCGTGCTCTGGGGAAGGAATTCCGCCGGAGCACGCCTCGTCGCGTATGACGATACGTTTCTGACTCAAAATGTGGCCCCCTGCACCCGCATTCGTTACAGGCTCGTTACGATAGGCGATAATCGAGAGGGATGAGACCATGCGCACAACGCGTGCCGCCGCCCCTTTCGACACACCCCGGAGCGCAATCCGCACCGGACAACACAGCGAACGACCTTGACAGTATCTTGAGGGGGAACATGGTGTTACCTACTCCTTTGCAGGCATTCAGCAGCGTGCCCAGGGCCGCTGCCACCACGGAGAAACAGACCGTTGCCGACGGCGAACAGCTGACCGGCGCCGAAGCGCTGGTCCGTTCGCTGGAAGACCTTGGCGTCAAGGAGGTTTTCGGCATTCCGGGCGGTGCGATCCTACCCGTATATGACGCGATCAAAGAAGACACGAAATTCCGCTTTGTCCTGATGCGCCACGAGCAGGCCGCCGGCCATGCCGCCGAAGGCTATGCGGTGTCCACCGGCAAGGTGGGCGTGTGCATCGTCACTTCCGGCCCCGGCGCCACCAATATGATCACGGCGATCGCCGATGCGAATATGGATTCCGTGCCGATGGTGGTCATCACCGGCCAGGTCGGCGTCGATTCCATCGGCACCGACGCGTTCCAGGAAGCCGATATCGTCGGCGCCACCTATCCGGTGGTCAAGCATTCGTATCTGGTCACGCGCGCGCAGGATATTCCGCGCGTGCTGACCGAAGCCATGTATATCGCACGCTCCGGCCGCCCAGGCCCGGTGCTGGTCGACGTGACCAAGACCGCGCAGGTCGGCGAAATGCACTACTCGTGGCCGCAGCGCATGATCCTGCCCGGTTATAATCCGACGACGAAGGCGCACGGCCGTGTGCTGTCCGACGCGGCGAAGCTGTTCGACCAGTCCTACCGCCCGGTGCTGTATGTCGGCGGCGGCGCGATGCGTTCCGATGCGGGCGAACTGGTGAAGAAGCTCGCGGACGTGACCGGGGCCCCGATCGTGATGACGCTGCCGGCGCGCGGCATCGTGCCTGATTCCGATCCGAAGGTGCTGGGCATGCTGGGCATGCATGGCACCATCGCGGCGACCGGCGCCGTGCAGCGCTGCGATCTGCTCGTCGCCATCGGCGCGCGCTTCGACGATCGCGTCACCGGCAAGCTGGACGCTTTCGCGCCGACCGCGAATGTCGTTCATATCGATATCGATCCGGCGGAAATCAGCAAGAATCGTGTGGCGGACGTGCCGATCGTCGGCGACGTCTCCGCCGTGCTCGCCGATCTGATCCCGGAGATCGAACGTCATCAGGCCGAGTACGGCCGCCCGAACCTTGAACCGTGGTGGGAGCTGCTTGACGAATGGCGCACCAAGTATCCGACCGCTTATGATGAGCCGGCGAACGGTCCGATGGCCCCGCAGTGGGTCGTCGAGCAGCTTTCCAAGGCCGCCGATCCGGATACCGTATGGGCTTCCGGCGTCGGCCAGCATCAGATGTGGGCGACCCAGCTGATCGATTTCGAAAAGCCGCATTCCTGGATCTCCTCCGGCGGCCTGGGCACGATGGGCTTCGGCCTGCCTGCGGCCATCGGCGCGTCGATCGGCTCGAAGCGTCCGGTGTGGCTGATCGACGGCGACGGATCCTTCCAGATGCTGTCCGAGGAATTGGCCGTCGCTTTCCTGGAGAAGGCTCCGGTGAAGATCGCGCTGCTGAACAATTCCGTGTACGGCATGGTCCGCCAGTGGCAGACGCTGTTCTACAAGCAGCATTATTCGGCCACGAATCTGAAGGACGGCGACAGCAGGAGCGCGGAGGAATTCTTCGACGTTCCGGACTTCGTCAAGCTGGCCGAAGCATACGGCTGCGTCGGCATGCGTGCCTTCACCAAGGAGGAGGCGCTGGAGGCCATCGCCAAGGCGAATGAGATCAACGACCGCCCTGTGCTGATCGATTTCCGCGTGTGGAAGGATGCCATGGTCTTCCCGATGGTTCCGGCGGGCGCATCCAACAATGACGTCATGTACAAGCCGGGCGTCTACCCGCTGCAGCATACGGCGGGCAACGACGACGCAGACAACGAGTGAACGAGTAAGGAAGGCGCAATATCATGGCTAACTATCCCGCATCCAAGCCGGGTTCGCAGCGTCACACGCTGTCCGTGCTCGTCGAAAACCGCCCGGGCGTGCTGGCGCGCATCGCCGGCCTGTTCGCCCGCCGCGCGTTCAACATCAACTCGCTGTCCGTCTCCCCCACCGAACGTCCGGACATCTCGCGCGTCACCGTAACCGCCGACGTGGAGGAGGTGCCGCTCGAGCAGATCATCAAGCAGCTGAACAAGCTGCTGCATGTGCTGAAGATCGTCGATCTTGACCCGGCGACGACGGTGGAACGCGAACTGGTGCTGATCAAGGTCTCCGCCACTCAGGCGAATCGTTCCGACGTGCTGGAGATCGTGCGGCTGTTCCGTGTGCGCGTGGTCGATGTGAACACCGAATCCATGACCATCGAAGCCACCGGCGCGGAAGGCAAGATCGACGCATTGCTCGGACTGCTGGAACATTACGGCATCATCGAACTGGTGCGTTCCGGCGCCGTCGCCGTGACCCGCGGCCCGAAGGCCCTGAGCGAAAAGGTGCTTGGCTCCGAAGTCACCGGCCGCTGACCGAGACGCCTGCGCTTTCGTAAAAAACCACGGGGTCTTACGGTTCAGGGGTTTTCCCAAACCCTGTTGCCGTAAGGGCCCCGTGGCTTTACGTTTTCGCCGGCTTTTGTCCCTCCCCGATTCCGTAAAGGCCCTAGGCTGTTGACGAATCGGGGGTCGGTCGTGGGCCGTGCGGGGAGGGCACGGCTGCGCTACTCGAGCTGTTCGGAAAGCTCCATCCATTCCATTTCCAGCTCTTCGGATTCGGCCGCGACGGACTGCAACTGCTGGTTCAGTTCGTTGAGACCCGCGTAGTCGCTGGGATCGTGGGCCGCCATCCGCGCTTCCAGATCAGACTTCCGCTCCTCCAGTTTGGCCAGTTTGCGTTCGATCGCCGACACGCGCTTCGACGCATCGTGGAAGGCCTTGCCGGTCAGTTTCGGCGCAGTAGGCTGAGATGCCGCCCCGGATTGCGTGGATCCGTCGGATGCGGCGCCGTCGTTGCCCGCGCCGGCATCCGTGACGGCAAGGGCACCGCCGGCGACGCCCTTGCCTCGCTGGTCCGTCCGATCGCCGCCGAACGGGTCGCGTCCCGCCTTGATCGCGTCGGTCATATCCAGATAATCCTGCACGCCGCCCGGCAGATGCCGGATCTTGCCGCCGATCAGCGCGAACTGCTGGTCGGTGACGCGCTCCAGCAGATACCGGTCATGACTGACCACGATCAGCGTGCCCGGCCACGTATCGAGCAGATCCTCCATCACGGCCAGCATGTCGGTGTCCAGATCGTTGCCGGGCTCGTCCATGATCAGCACGTTCGGCTCATCCAGCAGGATCAGCAGCAGCTGCATACGGCGCTTCTGCCCGCCGGAAAGATCGCGGATGGGCGTCATCAGTTGGGCCGATTCGAAGCCGAGGCGCTCCATCAGCTGGCCCGGAGTCACTTCCTTGCCTTCGACGATATAGCTTGGCTTATAGCGGCTCAGCACTTCCTTGATCTTGTATTTGCCGAGCTTCTCCAATTCGTCGAGACGCTGCGACAGCACCGCGAACTTCACGGTTTTGCCGATGTTCACGTGTCCCGCCGTCGGCGTGATCGTGCCGTCAAGGATCTTCAACAACGTCGATTTGCCGGCACCGTTCGCGCCGACGATGCCGAAGCGGTCGCCGGGACCGATCAGCCACGTCACATCATCCAGAATCTTGCGGCCCGTCACGGTGATCTTCCGCGCCGCCGACGTCGCTTCAACACCGGCGTCATCATTGGCGGCATCGGAAGTCGTCATATCAGACGACGCCTCGGCAGACGCCGCGATATCGGATGTCCTCACGGCGGCGTCCAGCAATCGCGGATCGGCCATGTCGTCGACGGCGATTTCCACGGAACCGTGCACCTGCGGTTCGGCATACATCGCCGGCACCACGTCGACGCGGGAAGCGGAGCTTTCCATCGCGGCGACGTCGGGGTCGATATCGGCCTCGCCCTGCACATGGGAGAAGATCTGCGTCACATCGATCAGATCGACGACCTGCTTGCCGAGGCGCGAAGTCGCCATCTGCTTCAATTCCAGCGTATTGCGCAGCGGCGGCACGTCAGCGATCAGCTCGCGGGCGGCCTTCACATGGAATTTCTGCTTCGTCGAACGCGCACGCGCGCCGCGGCTCAGCCAAGCCAATTCCTTGCGGGCGAGATTGCGGCGCTTCGTCTCGCGCACATCGGCCTGACGGTCGCGCTCCACACGCTGCAGCATGTATGCGGAATAGCCACCTTCGAACGGGTCGATCACGCCGTCGTGCACTTCCCACATCGATTCGCAGACCTCATCGAGGAACCAGCGGTCGTGCGTGACGAGCAGCAGCGCGCCCTGGCCCTTGGCCCAACGGTTTTTCAGATGTTCGGCCAGCCAGTGGATCGTCACGACGTCCAAATGGTTCGTCGGTTCGTCAAGCGCGAGAATATCCCAATCCTTCAGCAGCAGGCGCACCAGATCGGCGCGGCGACGCTGGCCGCCGGAAAGCGAGCCGATTGTCGCGTCCAAACTGATGCCGCCAAGCAGCGCCTCCACGATTTCGCGCGATTTGGTCTCCGACGCCCATTCGTAATCCTCACGGCCCTCCAATGCGGCCTCGCGCACGGTGGCGTTGTCGTCAAGCGGATCGCGCTGGTCAAGCATGCCGAAGGTCAGGCCGCCGCGCTTGGTCACGCGGCCGGAATCCGGCTCCTGCGTGCCGTTGAACAGATGCAGCAGCGTGGATTTGCCGTCGCCGTTACGGCCGACGATGCCGATGCGGTCGCCTTCGAAAACGCCCTGCGTCACATCGGTGAAAACGGTTTTCGTCGCGAAGGCAAGCGATACGTGTTCAAGTCCCAGGTCATAAGTCGGCATAAGGCACCAATGTAGCGCCCGGCGTAGGCATTTGGCCGGAAAACAGCCGAATAGACCGGCCGAATGCTATCGCAGCGTCTGCGCGTAGCTGTTGCAGCGCGCGGCGAAGGCGGAGAACGTCTGCTCGGCGAACGCCTGAATCTGGGCGTTGTGCTCGGCGAAGGAATCACGCAGCTGCGACTTCGACCCGCCGGCGGCCTTCAACGCCTTCACCATGCTGGGCTCCGCCAGCCATTCCTCCAGCAATGTGGGGTTGACTTCCAGATGGAACTGCAGGCCGAGCGCGGAACCGAACCGGAAGGCCTGCACCTTTGTTGCCGGCGATTTCGCCAACAACTGCGCGCCGTCCGGCAAGGTGACGACGTCGCCATGCCAGTGCAGCACGTCCATCTGCTTTTCGTACATGGAGAAATAATCGTGCCGGTCCACTCGTTTGATCGGCCCGATGCCGATTTCCGGCGTTTCAGAAGAAGCAAGCTTGCCGCCAAGTGCGGTGGCGAGAATCTGATGGCCCAGGCAGACGCCGAGCACCGGTTTGCCGACGCTGACGGCGGCCTTGGCGAGTTTGGCTTCCGCCTTCAATCCCGGGTATTTGTCGTAGTCGAGCGCGCCCATCGGCCCGCCCATGATGACGAGGCCCGCGATCTCATCGAAATTCGGCAGATCCGGCTTTTTCGTTCCGGCGATGTTCAACGTCAAAGCCTCAAGACCAAGGTCTTCCAGGTTCGCCAAAATACGTCCCGGCTTCTCCCATGGGACGTGCTGCACAATAAGCACTTGTGATCGAGGCATAGCTCCCATTGTGGCACCATGCACGTAAAAACCAATCGGATAACGTTTTATCAACGTGTTGCAGCCGCTTTGTCAACGCGATGCCGACGACGGTTTTGTCGCCGAATACGAATACGCTCGACGGTATGAGCATGACCCAGGAACCGCAGAATTCCAACATTTCCGAAGCTCCGCAGCTTGCCGAAGCGGCCGCCGGACTTCGCCTGTACAACACCGCTTCGCATGTGACCTCGCCTTTCCGCCCGATCAGGCCCGGGCAGGTGGGCATGTACGTGTGCGGCGCCACGGTGCAGAGCTCCCCCCATATCGGGCATATCCGCGCCGCCGTCGCATTCGATGTGGTGCGCCGATGGATGCTGCGCCTGGGCTATAAGGTCACTTTCGTGCGCAACGTCACCGACATCGACGACAAGATCCTCGACAAGGCCGCCGCCGCCGGCCAGCACTGGTGGGAACGCGCCTATATCTACGAGCGCGAATTCACGCAGGCCTATGACACGTTGGGCGTGCTGCCGCCGACGTACGAGCCGCGCGCGACCGGCCATATGATGGACATGGTCGCGATGATTCAGCGCATCATCGACAACGGCCACGCCTATGTGGTGCGCGACGAGAACGGCGATCCGACCGGCAACGTGTATTTCGACGTCGCCTCATGGCCGCATTACGGCGAATTGACGCATCAGAAGCAGACCGTTTCCGATGGCGTCGGCGCCGCAGCAGGTGATGCCGCGCCCCTCGACGAGGCCGCGGAAATCGCCAATCGCATGGGACCAAGCGTGGACGCCGCCGGCAACGACAAATACAATCCGGTCGACCCGGCCGACATGTCCCCCGACAAGCATGACGTGCGCGATTTCGCCTTGTGGAAGGCCCCAAAGGACACCGATCCGCTTGACGCGCGCTGGGATACGCCGTTCGGCGGGGGCCGCCCCGGCTGGCATATCGAATGCTCGGCGATGAGCAACCGCTATCTGGCAGGCATGTTCGACATTCATGGCGGCGGCTTGGATCTGCGGTTCCCCCATCATGAGAACGAAATGGCGCAGACGCGCGCCGCCGGCTTCGATTCGGCCGCGGTCTGGATGCATTCCGCCTGGGTGACCGCCAAGGGCGAGAAGATGAGCAAGTCGCTGGGCAACGGCCTGTCCGTGCCGGCGGTGCTGGCCGAGCATTCCGCATGGGTGGTGCGTTATGCGCTGGGCGGCGTGCAGTACCGTTCGATGCTGGAATGGTCGGATCAGACGCTGGCCGAGGCGCAGGCCGCATACGACCGCGTTTCCAATTTCATCGAGCGCGCCGGCGCCGCATTGAGCGGCCAGCCGTCCCGCGACGAAATCGTCGCGGTTTCCGCCGACATGCTGCCCGCCGATTTCGTCGCCGCAATGAATGACGACGTGAACGTCTCCGGCGCGACCGCCGCGATCTTCACCGCGATCCGCTCCGGCAACACGCTGCTCGCCGCGATCGCGGACGGCTCCGCCGACGGTGACGCCGCCGCTCGGCTGCACGACGCATTGGTCGCGGTGCGCGCCATGTTGGACACGTTGGGATTGGACCCGCTGGCCGAACCTTGGGTCTCCGCTGCCGCCGCCGGCGCAGGCGACGGCGGTTCCGCCGAACACGCCGCGCTGGATATGCTGATTTCCGGCCAGCTGCAGGAACGTCAGACCGCCCGTAAGGCGAAGGATTTCGCCAAGGCCGACGCGATCCGCGACGCCTTGAACGCCGCCGGCATCATCATCGAAGACGGCCCCCAAGGCTCCACCTGGACCCTCAAATAATCCGGGATAACCAACATCAAAATTAATCACAAAATAATTGGTTGCGGGCCTGTCGGAACGTTTTCCGACAGGCCCGCAACCATAATGTTCAATCACAGCGATCAACGATGATCTAATCGAATGCAAAATCGACGTCCACAATGTGCAGGCGATGCCGCAGATCGGCTTCCAACGCCTGCCGGCAGCGCTTCAGATCGGCGACGGCGATCGTGGCATCGGTGCCCGAAATGTAGACCTCGATGCGATAGCTCATGCCGGTTTTGAAGATGCGCGTCTGCTCATACTGCGTGCCGACCGGCAGATGATGCTGCGCACGCTCTTCCACGAAAGCGTTCAAATCGTCATCGTCATGCACACCGCCCACCAATTCGACGAAGGCGTCACGCAGCACGCCGACCGGCTCCTTGACCGCCATCAGCACGATCGCCGTCGTGATGAAGAAATCGCCGGTGTAATGCAGAAAATCGAACGGCGTGCCGTCCGGCAGGAAGAACAGGCCCAGCGCGACCACGCCGATGCCGGCGGAAATCAGGCCGTCGATCAGCGTCCCGTTCGCTTCGGCGCGCAGCATCAGGCTGGCATCGCCGATCAGACGATTGCCGCGGCGATAGTATGCCACCAATCCGAAGCACAGCGCCACCATGATCGCCTCATAGAAGATCACCGGACCGACGTTGACGCGCTCCCCGATGCCGAACGCGAAATATTCGTAGGCGACGCGGGCGACGTCAAGGAAGGAGTACAGCAGCAGCGTCAACGTGAAAATCGACTTGCAGATCGCATACATCGGCTCCAACGCGAACATGCCTTTGGGGAAACGGTCGGTCGTGCGCACCGTTCTCGACGACAAATACACGGCGACCATGCCGGAGACGACGGAAATCAGCGTAAACGCCGCATCCAGGAACATGGCGCGCATGCCGGTGATGAAAAACACGGCGAAGCCGGCCAACACCATCAGTGCATTGACGACGATGCCGACCGTCAACGCCTTGCGTTCCGTTTTCTTATGCTGCATAAATGGTCCTTCCATATTGCGGGGCGATGCCTACGTCAGCGATGGCGCATGTCAAGGCTCGCGATAGGGGTGTCCAGGGATATACCGAATTTCAAGTTTTCGAACATCGAATTCGAATCACATATCACTGCTTACCGTTCCATGGTAGTTGGCGGCTCGGATGACGGCCCGCCGGTTTCATCCCCGGGCGGAATACGGTGCCCGCCGGCCGGCGGCGGCCGCCCGACCGCACCGGCCGCCCGGCCTCTCAGCCGGCCTCCTTGCCGGCCGCCGCCGGCCTACCCAACCGCCCCAATCTCCCCGACCGACCATCCAACCGGCCTACCGACCACCCCAACCGGCCTACCGACCACCCCAACCGGCCTACCAACTGCCCCAACCGAGCGCCCAACCGTCCCAACCGACCTCTCCCTGACACTTTTGACCGCCAACAACGGCGTGTCCCGGTCAAAACCGTCAACCAACGGAAAACAGCAGGGGCACAACCACCTCTCCCTGACACTTTCGACCGCCAACAACGGCGTGTCCCGGTCAAAACCGTCAACCAACGGAAAACAGCAGGGGCACAACCACCTCTCCCTGACACTTTCGACCGCCAACAACGGCGTGTCCCGGTCAAAACCGTCAGCCAACGGACAACGGCAGGAGATGCAACCGCCTCCGACCACCTCCAACTGACGTTTTTGACCGCCAGCCACGGCGTGTTGCGGTCAAAAACGTCAGAGGAAGCAGGACAGCGGGTTTTCCCGCGCGACAGGTAGACTGGTGGGCATTATGGCAGCATTTAGTTCTTTGACAGACAGGCTCTCGAATGCGTTCAAGCATCTGAAGAGCAAGGGTAAGCTTTCCGAGGCGGACATCGACGGTACGATCCGTGAAATCCGCCGTGCGCTGCTCGACGCCGACGTGGCGCTTGAAGTGGTGCGTTCCTTCACCGCCCATGTGCGCGAGCGCGCGCTCGGCGAGGAAGTGTCGCAGTCGCTGAATCCGGCGCAGCAGGTCGTGAAGATCGTCAACGACGAGCTGACCGGCATCCTTGGCCAGGGAGTCGACCGACCGCTGAATTTCGCGAAGAATCCGCCGACGATCATCATGCTGGCCGGTCTGCAGGGCGCCGGTAAGACGACGCTTGCGGGCAAGCTGGGCTATTGGCTGAAGGAATCCGGCCATACGCCGCTGCTGGTCGCCGCCGATCTGCAGCGTCCGAACGCGGTGACGCAGCTGCAGGTGGTCGGCGAGCGCGCCGGCGTTCCGGTGTATGCGCCGGAGAAGGGCGTGCAGTCCGATGGCGGCGACGCCGTCACCGTGCCGGGCCTGACCACCGGCGATCCTGTGCAGGTGGCCCGCGATTCGGTGGCATTGGCTAAGCAGAAGCTGTATGACACGGTCATCATCGATACCGCCGGTCGTTTGGGCGTCGACGAAGAGCTGATGCTGCAGGCGCGCAACATCCGCGATGCCGTGCAGCCGGATGAGATCCTGTTCGTCATCGATGCGATGATCGGCCAGGATGCTGTGAAGACGGCGAAGGCGTTCGATGAAGGCGTCGACTTCACCGGCGTCGTGCTTTCGAAGCTGGATGGCGATGCGCGTGGCGGCGCCGCGCTGTCGGTCGCTTCCGTGACGGGCAAGCCGATCCTGTTCGCGTCGAATGGCGAAGGCCTGAAGGATTTCGAGGTCTTCCACCCCGACCGTATGGCTTCCCGCATTCTCGACATGGGCGATATCCTCACCCTGATCGAGCAGGCGCAGAAGCAGTTCGACGAGGAAGAGGCCCGCAAGGCCGCGCAGAAGATGGCCGAAGGCGAATTCGGTCTGGATGATTTCCTGGACCAGCTGCAGCAGGTGCGCAAGCTGGGGTCGATGAAGAGCCTGCTCGGCATGATTCCGGGCATGGCGCAGCATCGTCAGGCTTTGGAGCAGTTCGATGAGCGTGAGATCGACCGCACCGAGGCCATCATCCGTTCGATGACGCCGGCGGAACGTCGCAATCCGAAGATCATCGACGGTTCCCGCCGCGCCCGTATCGCCTATGGTTCCGGCGTGACCGTGTCTCAGGTCAATGCGCTGCTGCAGCGTTTCGAGCAGGCCGCGAAGATGATGAAGCGCATGAGCAACAAGGCCGGTCTGGGCGGCGGCATTCCCGGCTTCGGCGGCCCGGGGGCGAAGAAGAACGCGAAGAAGGGCAAGAAGAAGGGTTCCAAGTCCGGTAACCCGATGAAGCGTGAGGCCGAGGAGAGGGCGTTGCGCGACAAGCTTGCCGGCAAGTCTTCCGGTAACGGCGGCAACGGCGGCGGCTCCGCGTTTGCCAAGAAGCCGCAGAATCCGGCGTTGCCTGCCGGCCTGCAGGAGCTGATGGACGGCAATGGCGAGCTGCCGCCGAATTTGGGCGGTGGACTGGCCGGTCTGCTTGGCTGATCCGGACTCGGTTCCGCGTCGCATACGGCTGACGGCGCCGCCTGTTGCGACGTCCGCCGTATGTGACAGCTATCGTATGGCATATTCAAAGCGCTGCCTCGGCATGATGCCGGTGCGGCGCTTTGCGCTATGTATTTGATATGTGGAGGATTTGTGGTCGCGTTGTTGTGGGCCGTCCTGTCGTTTGTGGCGCTGTGGGCGGCGTTGGCGCTGTTGCCGGCAAAGGCGGACGGGCATAAGCCGTTGCCGTATATGATCGCCTTGATCGATTTTCTGTGGATTCCCGTCGTCATGGTGGCCGCGGGCGGCCTGCTGCTGCATGATGCGGCGCTGTTTTGCGCCGCCATTGCGGTATGTTTCCTTGTTGTTTCGCCGAAGATGCCGTATTGGCGGCTCTTCGCGGACCGCAGGCAGGCTCCGGCGACGTCCTCTTCGCACGGCGTATTTCATGTGATGACGTTGAATTGCCGATATGGCAGGGCGGATGCCGCCGCCATTGTGAAGGCCGTGCAGGATCGTGACATTGCGGTGCTGGCATTGCAGGAGGTTTCCGAGAAGCTGGTCACTGATTTGAATGCTGCAGGATTGGATGATGTGCTGCCGTATCATCAGCTTGGCAAGGCGCAGGCTTCCGACAACGGCGGGTTCAATGGCGTTTGGATCCGCGTGGAGCCGTCCGACGCCTCCCCCGTCACCGCGACGATTCCGGCCGCCGATGTGCCGGGCATATGCTTCCCGATCAGCGCGACGCGCACGATCACGTTCGCGTCCGCGCATCCGAAGTCGCCGATGCGCGGCTGCCGCGATTGGTCTGACGGCATCATCGGTTTGGGTGAGTTGGCTTCCACGCAGCAGGCGCATGACATCACCGTGGTCATGGGCGATTTGAATTCCAACATCGCGCATCCGAGTTTCCGGGCTTTGCTGCGTTCCGGTTTCCAGGATGCCGCGATGATGCAGGGCCGCGGACGCCAAGCGACGTTCCCGTCATGGCTGCCGTGGCCGCGCATCATTTTGGACCACATCCTGTTCACGCGCGGACTGCAGGCTTCGGATGTGCGGTCGTTCCGCGTGGGGGGCTCCGACCACCTCGCGCTGGCCGCCACCCTCACGTTGGAGTAGGGGCGTTTCCGGCTCGCGCCGCCTTTATTTCTCCCCGCCCGCACCATTCATGTCACCCACGTCGCCAAGAACAGCCGGCCGGGCAAAAGTCTGACGAATCAGGAAAATCCGACGATATCGGCCGCCAGGCATACGGATGGACAAAACCGGATAAGCCTCTCAATGGAACCTGAATGGGGTCAAACGCAGACCGAACACGAACAATGGGCCGAACGCCTCGGCAGGCGCCGGCCCATTGCCGACTTTTAGAAGCCGAACGTCAGGCCTTCATCGGCTTGAAGGTCAGGTCCAGGCTGAAGTCGGCGGCGTCCAGACGGTACCGGTCGATCAGGGCCGGACCGCAGCTGTTCGAGCCGATGCCGCTCTGCAGGCCGACGAATACGACGTTCGAATCGCAACGCACCAGTTCGTGGTTGTGCGCCTTGGCCGTGAGCTCTTCGGCCGTGTACGGCAGCGTCTGGAAGTCGAATCCGCGGAAGGCGCGGTTTTCCTCATCGGGCTCCACTTCCGCATCGAATTCGCAGCCGGTCGTCAACATGGTCAGGGCCAACCCGTCGCCGGCGATGCTCGCCCAATCGCAATCATGATGGTTGCCGTTCTCCTGCGGCTTGACATACGGCTCGAACAGGCCGTCGACCGTGCCTTCGAAAATGCCGTGCCATCCGGAGCGGCGCTTGTCGCAGTAGCTTTCGTTCGGGCCGATGCCGCAGTAGGTCACGTCGCCCATCGTCCTGGGCACGAATAGGCGCAGACCGAAGCGCGGCAGAAACGGCATCGTCATATCGCGGCGGACATCCATATGCACGTGCACGGAGCCGTTCACGTCGATGTTCCATTCCGTTTCGATATTGGCGATGCGCTGCACGACCGGCGCGACCAGCGCCATCGTCGCACGGATATCGACGCTGCCTTCGCTTTCGCCTGCGGAAAGCTCCACATCGTATGCGCGCGCATAGGCGTGGTCGTACTGGGCTCGTTCCCAATCGGAGCGGACATTGCGATCGTTGTCGGTCGGCGCACGCCATGCTTCGAGTTCCATCGGACGGTCAAGCAGATTGCGGTTCGCATATGACATGCGTGCAAACAGGCCCGTACGCTTGTCGAATACGTACCGCCAATTCGAGCCTTCGAAAATCAGTTCCGCGCCACGTTCAAGCACGGCGATCTCAGCGACACCAGCGACACCGACATTGCCGGCTTCCGCGCCGCCATCGGCATCGCCGACGATCTGCGAGACGACCGCAAGATTCGCCGCTTCCGGATCGGACAACGATATCTCGTCAAAGCCAAGCTCGAACAGTTCCGGCGCGTAATCGTTCGCCTTGCGCGACAGGTAGCGCAACACCAGCGTGACCTTGCCGTCACCGGCGGTAAGCTCATCCAGATCCGGCAGTCCGCGCAATACGACGGCGCCGTCCGTATGAGGCGCGATCGCAAGCTGCGCCAGATCGTCATCGCCTTCGCCGAACAGGCAGTACGACTGCAGCGCTCCGTCGATGTACAGCTCCCACATCACGTTGACTTCGTCGCCCAAGACCGTGAAATCATAGTAGTTGCGCAACGTCACCGTCGCCGTGGCGCGGTCGAATGCGACGACGCGCGCCGGGCGGTACACGTTCTTGAATTCCTCCAAGCCGGTGTGCGGCGTACGGTCGGGATACACCATGCCGTCCGTGCAGAAATTGCCGTCATGCGGGTATTCGCCGGAATCGCCGCCGTATGCGTACACGCGGCGTCCGTCGGGCGTGGTGCCGCGGTCGATGGCATGGTCGCACCATTCCCAGATGTAACCTCCGACAAGTCCGTCGAAACGGTCGATGCGCTTGAAATAATCCTCCAAGTCGCCCGGACCGTTGCCCATCGCATGGCAGAATTCGCACATCAGATACGGTTTGATCAGACCGTCATCGCGCGTGCCGTCCTCACCGTTCGCGCCGTCGCCTTGCGGGCCTTCGTCGCTGAAATACGCTTCGATGTCTTCCACGCTCGGATACATGCGGCTGTGCACGTCGATATCGCCGTATTCGTGCTTGTCATGGCCGTCCGCCTCCACGTATCGCGCGCTTTCGTAATGCGTCAGCCGGCTGGGGTCGAAGGCCTTCGTCCAGGCGAGCGCCTCTTCGAATGTGCAGCCGTAGGAGCATTCGTTGCCCATCGACCAGAAGATGATGCTGGCATGGTTTTTGTCGCGTTCGACGCAGCGGCGTGCGCGGTCCACGGTGGATTCGGTGAATTTCGGATTGTCGGCGATCAGCTCGTTCCAACGCTGCGAGCGGTATTGCCAGTCGCGTTCGCCGTCGCCTGTGCCCTTGACATAGAAATCGTCGGCGCCATGGCTTTCGTTGTCGGCCTCGCCGACCACGTAGAAGCCCATGCGGTCATACAGATCGTAGTATTGCGGCGCGTTCGGATAGTGGCTTGTGCGCACGCCGTTGACGTTATGCAGTTTCATCAGCGTCAGATCTTTGACGATCTGCTCTTCGCTGATGGCGTATCCGGTGACGGGGTCGCTGTCATGCCTGTTCATGCCGTGGATTTTGATGGGCATGCCGTTGACGGTGACGATCTGATGCATGCCGTCATCGCCTGTTGCGACAGCGATTTCACGAATGCCGACGACGCTTTGGATGGCCTCATGCTCGGTTTCGAGGACAAGGGTGTAGCAATACGGGGTTTCGGCGTTCCACAGATGCGCGTTTTCGACGGTGAGGTGCGCGTGCGCACGCGGCGTGAACTGCGCGCCCGCGCCGTTGTCGTGGTCGCGGCCGGCAGGCGTCGCCGTAACGCCTTCAATCGGCTTGGCGCCACCGCGTGCGACGGTGTTGCCGTTGCCATCGATCAATGTGCAGGCCACGTCGATGACCTTGCCGCCGTAAAAGTCGAAATCGATATCGATGTCGGCATTGTGCCGGCCTTCCTCATCGGACTGGCCTTTCGCGATGCCGGTGTGTACGAAATAGTCGCGGATCGCCGATTCCGGGCGCTTCAACAGATAGACGTCGCGGAAGATGCCGCTCATGCGGAATTTGTCCTGGTCTTCCAAATAGCTGCCGTCGCACCATTTGAGCACGAGCACGGCGAGCGTGTTTTCGCCTTCCTCCACGTAATCGGTGACGTCGAATTCCGAAGTGGAATGCGATACCTGCGAATAGCCGACGAAGTCGCCGTTCAGCCACACGTAGAAGCAGCTGTCCACGCCTTCGAAGTTCAGATATGCGCGCGGCGCCGCCTGATCTTCGACGTATTCGAATGACGTCAGATAGACGCCGCAGGGATTGTCCTGCGGCACGAAAGGCGGATCCAGCGGGAACGGATAGCGGGTATTCGTGTATTGATGCGTATCGACGCCGTGATTCTGCCAAACGCTGGGCACGGGAATCGTGGTGTAGCCGGAGGCGGCGTCGGGGTTGAAGGCGATGTCGAAGAAGGCGGGATTATTGGTGGCCTGCGCGTCGCCCACTTCCGCGTCCAGATCGTGGATGCTGTCGTAATATTTGAAATCCCAGTCGCCGCTGAGCAGATGGAATCGGTCTGATTGGATGCGGCGTCCGACGCTGGTGTCGGTCGGCTTCGATGCAGGCACATAGTATGCGCGATTCGGTTCGCAACCGAAATGCAAGGTGTCGAGATCCTCGTAGTACCGCGGAATGAACATGGTATGCGCGCCCTCCTTGGCAATGCTGTCGGCCATGAATTTTTCTGCTTCATATTATCCATGACGGCATGCCTGATTAAGCGTTTACCGCGCGTTGCCAGCAGGGACGCCGCGTGGCGGAAAATCGCGCGGTTAATCCATGCCGCGCGTTATACTCTCCTAGTTATTCGCGTGCGCGGGGCCCTCTATCACCGCGTGACGTGAGGAACATGTGGGTTTCGGATTCCGTGCCCCACACAGAAAACGAAAACCACACCCCTAGATTACAAGGAGAGCCATTTTGGCAACCAAGATTCGTCTGAAGCGCATGGGTAAGAAGTTCTACGCGTTCTACCGCGTGGTCATCATGGATTCGCGCACCAAGCGCGACGGCCGTGCCATCGAAGAGATCGGTATCTACAATCCGAACACCCAGCCTTCGACCATCGAGATCAATTCCGAGCGCGCACAGTACTGGCTCGGCGTCGGCGCCCAGCCGACCGAGCAGGTGCTGAACCTGCTGAAGATCACCGGCGACTGGCAGAAGTTCAAGGGCCTTGACGGTGCCGAAGGTACCCTGAAGACCGTTCAGGCCGGCCCGGATGCCGCTGCCCGCGTGGAAGCCGCTGAAGCCCAGGCCCAGAAGCTGAAGGCCGCAAAGTCCGAAGCCGAAGCCAAGGCCAAGGCCGAAGCCGAAGCCGTCGCTGCCGAAGAAGCCCCGGCTGAGGAGCCGGCCGCTGAGGAAGCTGAGTGATCATGCTCGCCCAGGCTGTGGAACATCTGATTAAGAACATCGTTGATTTTCCGGACGATGTTTCGGTCAAGTCCCATGAGAACGCGCATGGCGAACTGATTCGCGTGCGTGTGAACCCTGAGGACATCGGCCGCGTCATCGGGCGCGGCGGCCGCACGGCGAATGCGGTTCGCACGGTGGTGCAGGCTTTGGCCGACCACAAGGTGCGCGTCGACATCATGGATGTGCGCAGGTGAGATCCTAGCGTGGTGCGTGAAATGCATTCCGACGACCCTCAACAGCGTGAGCTGCTGAGGGTCTGTCGTATCGGCCGCGCTCAGGGCCTCAAGGGTGAGGTGACCGTGCAGATCTTTACGGACGATCCGGATTACCGGTTCGCTCCCGGTGCTGTGTTGTATACGAAGGACGGTTCCGAAGAATACGTCGTGGAGCATTCCCGCACGTTCAAGAACCGTTGGATCATCAAGTTCGAAGGCATTGACGACAGGGACGCCTCCGAAGCCGCCAACGGCACCGTGCTGTACGGCGAGGCCGACGACCCTGAGGACATGCTTGAGGCTGACGAATGGTATCCGAAGGACCTGATCGGTCTTGAGGCGCGCCTTGCCGAAGGCAACGGTCTGGGCCTTGAGGCCGGCCGCGTCATCGGCAAGGTCGTGGACGTGATGGACGTGGCCCAGTGGCTGCTGAAGATCCGTCTGTCCGAGCCCGTTCGCGGCGAGGACGGCGAGGTGCTGGAAAACAGCGCGCTCGTCCCCTTCGTCGAAGAGTTGGTTCCGGATATCGATCTGGAAGAGGGCTTCCTGACGGTGAATCCGCCGCGCGGCCTGATTCCCGGTTTGTAGAGCCGTATGATTCGGATACAGCAACATGTGGGGAGTTCGTTTCCACCCGGCCTCCCCACATCGCATTCCAAACCCTTTGTGTAAGGTGGACCATATGAAGATCGACATCGTCTCCGTATTCCCGGAATACTTCGAAGTGCTGAATCTGAGCCTGTTTGGCAAGGCGCAGGCCAAGGGCCTGGTGGAAGTGCACGCCCACAATCTGCGTGATTGGACGCATGACGTGCATCATTCGGTCGACGACACCCCTGTCGGCGGCGGCGCCGGCATGGTGATGAAGCCGGAAGTGTGGGCGGAATGCTTGGATGACCTGCTGGGATTGCAGTCTGCGACGATGTCGGAAATACACGATGCCGACGATGATGGCGATGCCGATATCGACGCCGATAATGCCGACGACGCCGCAATCGAGGATGCCGGCAAGGCCTGCACCGCCGATTTGGCGGGCCGCCCGGTGTTGATTTTCCCCAATCCTTCCGCACCGCTGTTTACGCAGCAGGACGCGACGGAGCTGAGCCACGCAGGGCATCTGCTGTTCGGATGCGGGCGTTATGAGGGGTATGACGCGCGAATTCCGCAGTACTACCGTGCGCAAGGCGTGGAAGTACGCGAATATTCGATCGGCGATTACGTGTTGAATGGCGGCGAGGTCGCCACCAGTGTGATGTTGGAGGCGATTACGCGCCTGATTCCGGGATTCATGGGCAATCCTGATTCGATCGTCGAGGAATCCTATACCGGCGGCAACGCGCTGCTGGAGCATCACCAGTACACGAAGCCCGCAGAATGGCGAGGCATTCGAGTACCGGATATTCTGCTTTCCGGCGACCATGCGAAGGTCGACCGTTTCCGCCGTGACGAGGCGCTGGCGAAAACCGCCGATCTGCGCCCCGACCTGATCGGACGTTTGGACTGCCGCGAACTCGACAAGGCCGACCGCAAAACCCTGATGTCCCTGGGATGGGAGGTTTCCGGCGACCATCCTCGCAAGCTCAGCTGAGCTGCTCCGCAGCGGGCTCCAGATAGTAGACGGCTGTTTCGCCGTAGTCGCGGTGTTCGGTGATGGCCCAGCCCGCTGGGGCGGTGGGGGCTTCCGACCGTACGGAACGTTCCAGCATGATCATTGTGGTGGAGTCCGTCATGTCGCCGGCGGCCAGATCGGCGAGCAGCCGGTTGCAGGCTTCCGTCTCGAAGGCGTACGGCGGGTCGATGAAGATCATGCCGAATGGCGCTTCGGCGGTTCCGGCGGCGTACTTTTCCGCCTTCGCCTTCACCACGCGCGCCGACATGCCTGCCTCCCACGCGCGATTATGCTTCAGCGTCGTCAGGGTTTTGGCGATCAGCGCGGCGGCGGGCGCGGAGGATTCCACCGCCACCAGCTCTCGGGCGCCGCGGCTCAACGCTTCGATGCCGAGTGCGCCCGTGCCGGCGAACAAGTCAAGCACGCGCACGTCTTCCAGTACGCCCCACGCGTCAAGGCGCGAAAAGATCGCCTCTTTGGTACGGTCGGTCGTCGGCCTGGTGCCGGATTTCGGCGTGGTCAGCGCCACGCCTTTGAATCGTCCTGAAATAACGCGCATGCCCTCCAGACTAATTGCTGGTCAGGAACGTCTCGTTGCCGCGTGTGAAGTCCAAAACCGCACCCGCCAATTGGACTTCAGGAGTATCGCATTCAGTGCCGTTCACGCTTTTCGTTCCAGCTTTCCCGCAGTTCTTCAAGATGATGTTCCAGATCGTTGATCCGATGCTCCAACGCGCATATTCTGTGCCCATATTCTTCCAACAGATCTTCCCTGTCGCTTGACGTTTCCGCATTGCCTGAAGCATCGGAAGAATACCCTCCCCCCGATTGTTCTGCATCATCTGGGGACGGACTCCGCCATATCCCTGATCGACGATTATCCGGCGGGAAACATCGCCAGATGCGGTCTTAAGCCTTCCTAGGATCTCCTCGGTCTTCTTTTGCCCGTCCTCCCACGTGTCGGTGATGCTGAGGAAGCGGCCTTGCCGCTCGTCTTCCTTCCACCGTGCGATGCATCGTTCGATTCGTTTATACCCGATCAATTTGCTGGGCAGTCCCGCTTCGGCGAAAATCTTCGCAGGCGAGTCGCCTTCATGATACCGACGCAGACATTCCACTTTAAATGCGTTGGCATAGAAGATTCGTCCTTGTATGACGGATTCCACAGCAGGCAACGACATCAGATATCGGCGTTCCTTTTCTGTAAATTTACCGTTTCTCAAGGCCACTCCTACCTTGTTTCGCTTCAGTTTCCATATATAGCGAAAACCTTCACCAATGCCGAGGCCATGCGCTGCCGTGCCGCATGCGCCGCCAGCCTCCGCGACGCTTCACCGATACCGCCAGCCACCCTGGTAGCAGCACCGCCAAGGCGACGCCTGCGGATATCGCCCGCGCGTCGATTGAGGCATCCTGCTCGTATGGCACTTCGTTCGGCATGGACGCGCGTACGCCGGATACCAGCAGACGTTGCGTGTTCACACCGTACGGCGTACAGGTCATCAAGGTTACGCGATCCTCTCCCTGGGTGATTCGCAGCAACGAGTCGTCGTCGGGCTCGATCACTGATATCCGATCCACTTCGTATGCCAGCGTTTCTCCCATCACATCGATGTACAAGGAGTCTCCTTCATGCAATTCATCCAATCTCGTGAACATCGCCGCTTCAACCAGCCCACGGTGCCCTGTGAGCACGGCATGCGTCGATCTGCCACCGACCGGAAGGCTGGAGCCATACAAATGCCCAGCACCGGAAGCCAGCGCCTCTTCGGAGGTGCCGTGATAGATCGGTAGGTCCACTGAAATCGAGGGAATCGATATCGAGCCCATCACACCGCCGCCGGCATCCAGCAATCCCATGTATTCCTTGTCGGAAGCCGAGCCGGATGCGTCGTCCGATGAGCGCGTGCCGCCGGCCAATGATATGAACGGATCCGATACCTCACCCAGCACGGGCTGCCCTGACTGATAGAGCTTCTTGTTGTACTCCCTCGCCGCCTGCAGCGCTTCCTTTGCTTGCGGATACACCCATTGAGACACTTCACGCGCCGTACGCGATGCGGTATTCGACAATGTCATATTCGAATGCCATTGCAATGCAAGCGGATAGACCACCAGCATCATGCCGCAGACCACCAGCAGCCACGCCATGATGCGCAGCAGCAGAAGGCGAATCCGCGCACGACGATATTGGGCCGCGATTATCGGTATGCCCAATGCGTCACTGAATGATGGAACGACTTCCTCATAAGGAGGATTTCCGTGCATCGACGCGTGTGCGGCGCGATCGTTTTTCACATTGTTCTTCATGAAGCCCTTCCGACCAGCGGCGGAAACAATGAAGTGGCCAAGGTCTCGCAATAGTGTGCGACCCGGCCACTTCATCATTCGGCATGCCGAACGGCGTCCGATCTCATATGCGGATCAGACTCACATCATGGCATCGCGCATACTGCGGCTTTTCACGGACAGGACCGCACCGGTAGCCACGACCAGCAAGCCAAGCGTGACGAACAGGCCGATGCCGGCGGCGCCGGTCAAAGGCAGCTGCGTGATGGACTCCACATTCTTAACAGTGAAGGAGTTGCCATCCTCACCTGGGGTCACCAGACCGAGAAGGTCACCGCCCTTGGTGTATGTATACGCGTTGGAATTCCATGCGATGGTTACGGTGAAGTCCGCCGGGGCGCTTTGCAGATATCCGTCAGGAACAGTGGTTTCCTTGACGGTATAGGTGCCGGCGGCAAGATTATTCAGTGTGTAGGTCGCACTGTCTTCACCGGATCCGGACAGGTACACAGGCTCATCAGACAGTGTGCCGTCAGCGGCAACATACCGACCGGCCTCATTCTGCACCGTGAACTCGGCACCGGCCAACGGCGACGTGCCGTCGGCCTGGGTCTTCTTGAACGAGAAAGAGGCCAGATCGTAGGTCACTGTCTTGCCTTGGCCATAAGCACCGTCATTATGCGACGCCGTGACCGTGTTCGTCACCTTGTTGACCGCATCCTTGGTCACGGTTGCGCTGTAGGTGATGACGACGTCCTCGCCGTCATGTCCGGCGACGTCGTTGATCTTCACAATCGTCGTTGTCTCACCGGAAACATCATCAACTGTGGATTCCACAGTGTAATCCGTATCTTGTGTGAGCGTGTCGCCGCCAAGAGCCACTGTCAGAGACTCCGCGTCAGTATGAACGTCCAGGCCCTTGGACGCGACGTCCTTGACGGTCAGAGAATACTCGGAATAGCCGGTCGTGTTCGGGACCTCAGCCGTTACGGTGAACGGTATTACCGTTCCTACGGCAACCTCACCAGGGGCAACGTCCGCCGTCTTTTCCGGGACGGGAACCGTATTCGGCTTGGCTGCAGCCGTGCCCAAGGTCGTGCTGTTCAGCGTATCGTATGTAACGTTGCCAACGGTTACCTTGGTGCCTACCAGCATGGGCGATCCGTCGGAGTCGATGATCAGATACCAACCTTGATTCTGAACATCCAAAACTACCGAATCGTCGGAAGCTTGCGCTGTAGCTGTAACAGCTGCTTCTGGTTTCGTTGTGGCACCAGCCAAAGCGTTCACGAAAGCGCGCAGTTTCGCACCGTCCGCAGTCTGGTCCAAAGTCGCCACCCAAGCCAGCTCATTGCCGGAATATGTGGACGGCAAATCAGTATCGCCGTTCGCGGTCTTGGCGGCGTCGGCGATCGTTGGCGACGCCCAGCCAGCATTCTGGTCGAAATCCACGCTTGTCAGCGCATCACCGGACACAACCGGATGCGCGTATGTGCCCAGCGGATATGCGGTGAACGTACGGCCGCCCACATCGCCGGTGATGGTGATTTGCGTGGTCTCATCCGCGTATGCGGAAGCGGCTCCGGCAGCCATGCCGGCAACAGCCAACGCCACCGCACCCAAACCGGCGACGGTCTTCTTCAATAACCCTCGCATGGGTTCTCCTTGTCCCCCTCCAAATAAGGAGAGATCAAATCGGGAATGGTTTCTTTGCCGCCCATGTGATACCCCAGCCCATCCGGACGGCAAAGGATGAGTGGGAAATCCACTGTTCCTGGCTTGCATCACACAATCAAATGTGTTTGATGCAAGCCAGGAATCGCATCTGCTATAAGGTCCGGCGTTTCAGCGCAAGCCACGCCAATCCGCCGAGCAGCAATATGCCGAAGCCAGCCAAGATCACGGTTCGGGCAGTCGAAGAACCGCCGGTCAGCGGAAGACTGGTGACGGGATCATATTCATTGGTGAACTCAGGGGCTGCACCGACGGCGGCCACCAACTGACCATCTTCCGAATCCGTAACGGTAACGGTGATGGTCTTGACGCTCCGATCGAAATGCAGGCTGCCTTCATTGTTTTGATCGGGCAAAGCTTCACCGTTCCAGCCGGTTTCCTCTATGTTGAACACGTAGGTGCCAGCCTTGCTGAAGGTCAGGGAAGCGAACTTGACGTCACCGGCCGTATCCTGCTGCAGTCCGGTTACGCGTGCCGTCAACGTGTTATCGTCGTCAAGTCCCGTAACAGCAGAGGAATCCCCGGAACGCAGACTCAGCGTGAAGTCGAAGGTTTCCCCTTCACCCATGCTGCGGCCAGTCAAGGTCTTGGTGGCCTTGATATCGCCTTCCGTCGTCGTAACAGGTGCCGCTTGGTATGTATTCGCAAATCCAAGAGTCGGGATCTGCGATGGAGCGCTGCTGTCGTACGTGAGCTGATCATGTGTGGCGTTATTGGTGACGGTGGTGACCGTGTGCATTGTGCCGTCGCCGTTATCGATCACCTGAATAGCCACGCTGTATGTGGTCTGGTCATAGGTGACACCATTGAGCATATGGTTGTCGTCAGCACCGTCCGGCGTGGTTTCAGCCACCATGTAGGTGTAGGTCTTGCCCGCATCGTCCTGGGTGAATCGGATTCCGCTCATTTTGCCGGTCATGTTCACGGGAGTGCCGGAATCGCCCGAAACGGTATTCTTGAACGACCTGTCGGTATCGGACAACTTACGGTCCGCATCGTTAGCCGTTGTGGAACCCTCTGTTTCGACGCCGGTGATGGTGAAGGTGAAGTCACCTGCAGCCATGCTCTTGCCGGTCAGCGTCTTGGTAACGGTCAGGCCGACGAATGACGTGCTTGCCTGATACGTGTTGATGAATTCGTTGCCGGCTCGCGCGCTTCCACCCGTAGGCGTGTAGGTGCCATAGTCGGCAGTTGCCGCCAGCTGGCCGGTATTGTTGTCAGCAACCGTTACCGTCACGGTGCCGGTATGCCGATCGTAGGTCATGCCGTTGCCGTCCGCCGGAGCGTTTTCAGTCATGTCGAACGTATAGGTGCCGACCTTGCTGAAGGTGACATCACCGAAGTTGAACGGTACGGCGTTACCGTTGGCTCCACCGGACGCGCTGGATGCAAGACCGTTGTTGCCGATGCCGGTGATGCCGGCAGTGTCGTCCGTGATGGCTGCGGCGGTCTCACCGGTCGGGGTCAGTGTGAAGCCGAAGCTTTCATCTTGCTTCATGTCACGCCCGTTCAGCGTCTTTGTACCGCCTAACGCCCTATCACCGCTCAGCGTAGCCGCGGACGGCTGATACACGTTGGTGAACGTCGCTAAATCCCCAGTATCCCCTGTTGCCGTAGCGTATTGCGCGGTAGCCTTTACGTCGGTACCGTCCAACGTCACTGTAACCGTGATATTCCAGACAGTGTCGTCATAGGCCATGCCCGCAACCGGGGGATCCGGAACGATTTCCTGGGCCGTGTAATGGTAGGTGTTGCCTACATCGGCGTTTTCATATGCGATGGTTCCGAGAGTGATGTAACTGCCGTCGTTCTGCGAATCAAACACTGTGCTGCCGTCGTTTGGCATCGGGACATCTTCCGGCGCGATTGGCGCGTCATCAGGTCCGACACCGTCGACCGCCGTCAGGCGGAAATCAAACATGCCATCCGTCAGCGGTTTGCTGCCTGCATAATCCGTATATTCCTTAGTGCCCTGCAAATTTACGTTGACAGCATTCGGAGCGTAGGTGTTGATAAATGTCGCCACGTTACCGTCGACATTAACATTCACGTTATTATTTGCATCATCCTTGCGCTGCACGGTGGATGCCTCGGCCTGCAACGTGCCATCGCCGTTATCGGTCACCTCAACGGTGACGACATATACCGCCCGCGAATATGTGATGCCGGCAATGCCTTCGGCGGGATCCGGCTCACGCACATAGTAGGTATACGTGCCCGGCACCGAATAGCTCATCGTGCCGAAGTCAAAATCAAAGCTGGAATCGCCTGCGGTCGGCTTGATGGTGATGGTGCCGATTCGGGCGTCGCCGGAGGTTCCAACATTGTCAAGACCATTCGGCATCGGAATGGCGTCCGCAGCGACTGTAGCGTTCAGCCCGGCAGGCGCCGTGTAGGAGCCTCCTACGCGGAAGGTGAAGCTGTCAGTGCTCAGGAAATTCCTGCCGCTGATGGCCTTGCGGCCGGAGAAGTAGATCTTAGGCTCCGTCGGCGTCACTCCATACGTATTGGTGAACGAGACGTCGCTGGTCCGTCCGGCCTGCAATGTTCCGGTGTCATCAGTGGCAGCCGTCTGGCTGAAGCCGGCCGGCATCGTGCCGGATTCGATCGCCTCATAGTTCGTGTTTGCGGACAAGCCGTATATTTCCAGACGCTGCGTCGGCTTGATGGCATGGCTTGCCGTGCCCTCCTTGCCAAAGGCCATCACAAAAGCGTCACCAGCTTGGGTGCCGTCATTGTTGAACACCTTGGCTTTGAAAGCGCCGGAAACAGGATTATTGGAAGCATCCGTCAGCGTGACCTGCATGGTGAAGTCAGTGTCTGCATACTCGGAGGCGTCCACGCCGTTTGGAACAACTATGTTCTTGGACACGGTCAGCGTCGCCGATTGTTCGACCTTCAGCAAACCATTGTTGCCCAACGACTCGGTAACGGTCTGTCCATCGAAATCAGCGACATACGAATTCCCAGCCGTACCGGTATGGTTCGGATTCTTCACTGCCGTGAATTCGCCCGGACGGTTTGTACGCGCGGTGCCGGCTTTGATATAGAAGTTGCCGTCATTATGCCGCACGACATGGCCCGTCAAAAGATTTCCGTCAATGTTGATCCATTCGGTGTCCGTCTCGGTTGAAGCGCCATTCAGCCGATAAAAGTCATACCTGTACGAATACGTCGTGCCGGGCACGGGCTGCTCCTTTACAGGCTGTCCGTTTTCCCCGTCATATAACGGCGTATCTTCCGTAATGTAATAGAACATGTTGGTCGTTGCGGGATGGAAGATGGCGGTCGTGCCGGCTTCACCGTCTCCGTAGGCGCTTTCATAGAACTGCGCATTGCCCTCGCCATCGGTATGAGAGGCCATATATGTTTGCAGATCCCTGTATTGCGCATCCGTAAGATAGGTGGCTTCCGGCGTATCGGCATCGCCGTCATCGTCATACGTCGCCGTATTGCCGCTTGCAATGGCTTCCTTTACACCATTCTTCAGGCCCACCGAATAGAACAGGCGCAACGGATAGGACTGAGACACCTTCAACGTGGGATTCCCGGAATCATCCTGCGTCACCGAATAATAGCGAAGCGGGATATTCGCGGCCGGCACTTGAATGGTGACAGTGTCACCGGTCTGAAGATCGGTGCCGTCGGTCACCGTGATGATGATGTCGTGCAGATTTGCGCGCTGATAAACATCGTTGCCTTCAATGGTGTGTTCGAAAGTGTATTGCGTACCGATAACGGTTCCGCTGCTATCGGTGTAATCTGAGGATGTTTTCTCCGTGTATTGTTCACCGGCGTAAACGACGGAATTGAAATCCTTCACTTCCATGTACCGGCCGAGTGGATCGGTGAATGTGATATAGCCGGAATGCGCGGCGTCAAAGCCCTCATCAACCTGCGTCGGGCCGCCCGAACCGGTGCTCACCTGGTCGAAGATGTCCTGGAAGACCTGGGCAAGCTCGTCGGCATCGCTTGCCGTCTTGTAATAATCGGAATCCTCCGCACGCGTGCCGAGATTGGTATAACTAGAAGCGTTCGGATAATTGCTGGACACGGCATGCATGTAAGCATTCGTGTTAGTCTCCGTGTCATTCGCATCGGCGTCGGCGAAGATGCCGATGGTGTAAATCAGCGTATCGTCTGCCTTCAATGTTCTCGCGGTAGCGATTGCGCTATTTGCCACATCGCCATCGAAACCGTTGAAATGATTCGGCTCGCCGTCGGTGAAGAAGATAACGACTTTCTGCGCGTCATCACGGGCTCCTACCAGTGGATCAGTATTTCCACTGGATCTTTGCCCGTTCAACACCCTCGACGCCAAATCCATACCATAATCAGCGCTTGTAGCACCAGCAGCGTGCAGCTCCTCAACGGAATTTTCCACGCTCGATGTATCCGTTGTAAAGTCACGAACAACCTGAGTGTAGTTATGGGTATTGCCATCCTCCCGATATGTCTGGTCACCGATACGGTTGTTCTGTCTGCCCGCGAACTTCACCAGCGAGACACGATGCTGCTTATCCGTATCGCTTATCTTGGCGTTTGCGTCACCTGTGGCGTCGAGGAAGGAATTCACCGCGGTCTTCAATGCAGTGATTTTCCCAGTAGAGTTAGACGTTCGCTTGTAGAACTGCGTATGATTCTGATTCGAATCCGACACGCTGGTTTTCGGCGTTACGTAAACGGTTTGCGGCCACCAACCGGATCCAATGGTGTAATACCATCCGTTCCGATCTCGATCAACCCGCCTATAAGTGCCGTCAATGTTCACGTAATACGTTCCCCGAGTACTGAGATCCCCACTGTAGATTTCGTCATACGAATAGGAAGTCATGTCCTCGTCCATCGAGCCGGAGACGTCGAGGACGAGCACGATATCAAGCGGCGTCGTAGACGTCGTCGTCAGGGATGAGGCCGATGACAGGGCGGAAAGCCCGACAAGGAAATCCGCATCATCGGTTTTTCCGACGGTAAGCGTCTCGTCACCGCCCGTATTGGTGAGCGTAATATCATCTGTCGCCACGGTCTTGTCCGTCCAGATGCGCCCCGTATATTGACTGGTGTCCGCGGCATAGTCCCTCCAACTATTCACCGTGGAAGGATCGGCGACCGTGTGGGCATCGCCTGCCGCCATCGGCATCGAAGCGGTCGGCTCCGCATATGCGCTCGGACCAATCATAGCGACCGAAACCACCAGTGCGGTCATCGCGGCGCACACACGACGCACACCATGTGGATGCCGCGCTTCAGTATCATTCCCTTTGCGCGTCGCCCTCAGGCTTGTTGCCAGTTTTCGAACAGACGCGGCGATCTTCTTAAAAAGCCTTGCCTCCGGCATAGCCCCTCCTCACATCATTGCCAGGCCACATATGCGGTCTAACAGTTCTCAAGAGGCAAGAATATTCACGGAAAAGCCGTATTTTTACAAGGAAAGCCGCACTGTCAACAACCCCAGCAATTCCCCTATAGGGGGGGGGTAAACGCATCGCCTATCGGAGATGACGAAAAGACACAAAATACACTAATTGCTGGTCAGGAACGTCTCGTTGCCGCGCGTGAAGTCCAAAACCGCACCCGCCAATTGGACTTCATCGGCAAGCAAGGGATCCGGCCCAAGCAGCTGCTGCGCATCGGAGCGCGCCTGTTCGATGATCTTCACGTCCTTGACCACGCGCAGCAGCTTCAGGCTTGATTTGCCGCCCGACTGCGCGTCGCCCAGCACATCGCCGGCGCCGCGGAATTCCAAGTCGGCCTGCGCGATCCGCGCGCCGTCCAACGTGCTTTCGATCACCTGCAGACGCTGCGCCGCAGGCGAGGCGTCCTCGGCGCGCGAAATCAGGAAAGCCCACGAATTCGTGCCGCCTCGCCCGACTCGGCCTCGCAGCTGGTGCAACTGCGAAAGCCCGTATCGGTCGGCGTCGAAAATCACCATGCAGCTGGCCTGCGGCACGTCCACGCCGACCTCGATCACCGTCGTCGCCACCAAAACGGGCGTCGTGCCGTCGGCGAAACCGGCCATCACCGCGCGCTTCGTCTCATCATCGTCACGGCCCGTCAACGTGGCGAACGAAATGCCGGCGAATTGCGGCAACGCCGCCAATCGTGCGGCGATCTCCGTGACCGAATGCAATGGCGGCCGCTGCGCGCGCTGCTCGTCGGATTCGCCCAGATCATACATGTCGTCGAAATGATGGCCGTCGATGATGCCGTCTTCCGCATCCGCGTCGGCGACGCCTCCCGCACCGCCACCGGCCGCCGCACCGCCTTCGGCCTCATCGTCGGCGTCGATGCGCGGGCAGACCACATAGGCGCGCTCCCCCGCGTCGATGCGGGCGCGAATATGCGCGAACATATGCGCCATCGTATGCCCGTCGGCTTCGGGAATCACGAACGTGCGGATCGGCTTGCGGCCGCCCGGCAGTTCGGTCAGCCAGGAAATGTCCAGATCGCCGAACCAGGTCATCGCGGCCGTGCGCGGGATCGGCGTCGCCGTCATCACCAGCAGATGCGGCGTGCGCTGCGCCTTGTCCTGCAAAGATTCGCGCTGTTCCACGCCGAAGCGGTGCTGCTCGTCGATAACGACCAACGCCAGATTCGGCGCTTGGAAGGTCTTCGAAAACGCCGCATGCGTGGCGACGACGATGCATGGCTCGCCGCTTGCGGCCGCGGCCAGCGCCTTGCGTCGCGCCGCCAAACGCATGCCGCCGGTCAGCAGTATGACGGGCACGTTCAAGGACGCGCCGCCGACGGCAGCGGCCTCGCCGACGGCATCGCCAGCCGTAACGGCCTCACTGCCAGCGGCATCACCAGCGGATTCGCCACCCGCCACCATCCTGCGAATCGTCTCATAATGCTGTTCCGCCAGCACCTGCGTCGGCGCGACCAACACCGCCTGATGCCCCGATCCGACCGCCTGCAGCATGGCGGCCACCGCGACCACGGTTTTACCGGAGCCGACTTCGCCCTGCAGCAGTCGCTGCATCGGATAATCGCGCGCCATATCATCGCCGATCGCGTCGATGACGTCACGCTGGCCTTGCGTCAATTCAAACGGCAACGCCGCAATAAAAGAGTCGCGCAGCGCGGCATCATCGCAGCGTTCCGCCGAGGCCGCGCGCGCATGCCGCCGCGCCTGCAGCAGCGCCGTCTGGCAGATCAGCGCCTCCTCGTAGCGCAGCGTGCGAATGGCGGCGTTGAATTCGTCGCGCCCGCTGGGCTCGTGAACGCCCATGAAAGCCTCCGCGCGATGCATCAGCCCATTGTTTGCGCGGATTCCTTCAGGAATGATGTCGGGAATCGCGCCGCGCAGCGCCTTCGCCATTGCGGCGCGGTCGCGTTGCGGAATATCGAATTCGCCGTACGGCTGCGCCGTCGCAGAAGCGATGCCGGCAGCGGCGGCGCCAATATCATCGCCCATACTGCCGGCGGCCTCACCGGAAGCAGCGCCGGCATCGTCGGCATCATCGCGCAGCAAATCCATGAATTGCAGGATGCAATCATGAATGTGTTCGCTGGAAATACGCGACGTCGCATGATAGACGGGACGCGGTCTGCAGACGCGGGACAGCGCCTCCTGCATGGTGTCGGCATCATATTTCAGCCCCGTCGGCGAAGTCATGACGAAAGTTCCGCCGTTGTGCGGCGACGCGGAAGAGGCAGGCAACGGATTCCTGGTATTGCCGGCGTTCCCGCCGCCGATGCGGCCGGCATTGCCGCTGCCGCCAACATTATCGGGGGCGTCGAAAGGCAGCGCGAACGTCGCGTCGGGCGTCACCATCGGGGCGACCGTCAGCAGATCGGGATGCGTGAATTGCAGGCGATTATTGTAGGTGCTCGGCTCGCCGGCGACGACGATATGCGTGCCTTCGCGCAGGCGCATGGCGACCCAGTCGACATAGGATTTCTTATAGGAAAAGAACACCAGCGACGCGGTGGAGCCTGGCATGCGGCGCGAGGCGGCGAATTCGGAATCATCCACCAATGCTTCCAGGCGGAAGCCGCGGCGGGCCATCGGAGAGACGCGCAAGGCGCGGACGTGTGCGGCGAACGCCATTTTCTCGCCGATTTTGGCTTCATGCAGCGCGCGTAGCGGCACCGGATCGGTGACGCGGAACGGATAATAGGTCAGCGCATCGTTGATTGACGTGACGCCAAGGCTTTTCAGCGCGCCGGCACGTCGCTTGTTCGTCATCACCGACGAGATGGGGGTGTTCAGATTGGCGCTGCTCATAGTCTCTTATTGTGGTTGGATTGCCGGACTTCGGCGGCGGGCCTTTATAGGCGACCCGGATTTTCGTCTTCGCGCGCATACCCGTAGGCGTCGCGACGGCAGGCCGTCCAACCATTGCAGGCCGCAACACGGCAACAGGCCGGTCATTGGGCCGCTCCAGCCATCAGACAAACCCGTTCTCCGATGTTCCGACGTCAACAACCGGCCGGTTGGGCCGCTCCGGCCATCGGACAAAGCAAAACCCCGGCAGTCATCAGACTATCCGGGGTTTCAAGCTGCTATTTCGCATTTGTTCACGCGGCCACGCGCTGAACCTTGCCGGCCTTGAGGCACTTGGCGCACACGCGGACGCGGACGTTTTCACCGTCGACCGTGGTGCGAACCGGCTGCAGGTTCGGGCGGAAGGTGCGCTTATTGCGAATATGAGAGTGCGAGACGGTGAAACCGGTCTGCGGTCCCTTGCCGCACACTGCGCAACGAGCTGCCATAATGGACTCCCTACAACTACTACTGACTTGCAAGTCTGTGCTTTACCCGTACGCATCAAGCATGCAATCAACGTACACGCAAACACACAACTTCACTAATATACAACCCGGTATGACATTTTGCAAAACACACATGGACTTCGTGCGCAGCTTCCAACCGAATCCGGCAAAAATCCCTACAATCAGTATAAATGGGATAACAATGTTGAATCAGTAAGGAGGCGTCAACGATGATCGGCTCGCCATTCAGCAATCGTCAGGAGAAGTCCGCCAAGCCAATAGTGATTTCACTCGGCCAGGTCTGGGTCGACATCATGATGAACGTGGAAGAGGTCCCCGGCCCAGGCCAGTTCGCCGTGGCGCAGAAGACCTCCCCGGCCGTCGGCGGCAGCTATCGCATTCTGCAGGCCGCAAGCAACATGGGCGCGCGCGTCCAGCACGCCGGAATCGTCGGCAACGGATTGTGGGCCGAAGTGATTCGCGAGGCTTTCCAAGAGAACGATATCGAACATATCGGGCCGAATCGCATCGACGGCGATTCCGGGTTCCGCCTTGTGTTCAACGATGGCACGCGTAAAACATTCGTCGCCAACTATGGCGCGGAATCTCAGGGTGGCGAGTCGACATTCGACAGCATTCCTTTGGAGGGGGCCAGCGTGGTGCATGTCAGCGGCAATTCGCTGATGGACCACACCGCAGCGGGCGTCGACGAATTCGTACGCCGCGCCGGGGCCGATCCGGACAATCGCCCGTATCATCTCGTCATCAATCCGACCAATACGCTGCGTCTGGTCAACGACCACCTGTTGGAGGATCTCGTGCTGGCCCGCCCCGTCTGGTCGTGCAACCGGCAGGAGGCCACGACTTTGGCCGACCGCCTCGGCGTGTATGTGGATGATTCGGCCACGATGAAGGTCAATGGCGGGTTCGATGAATCCATGGCCGCGCTGTGCGAGGCGTTGGGTTCCGCATTGCGTGCGCCGATGGTCGTTCGCGCCGGATCGCGTGGAGCGTGGGTGCGCACGCCGGGCGGCGAAGTCGTTCATGCAGAAGGTTTCCCCGTGAAATCCACGCATACGCGGTCCGCGGGAGCCTGCCATATCGGGGCGATGTGCGGACTGATCGCAAAAGGCTGGTCGCTGGTAGACGCCGTGAAAATCGCAAACGCCGCCGCATCGCTGGCCATTCAGAACAACGTCAACGGCGTGCCGGTTTGCCCGTCCTACGCGCAGACCATGGAATTGGCGCAGACCGCTGACCAAAAACCGCAGACTTCGGATAAGGCGTAGTCATTCGCGGAATCAGCGGATCCGCAGGCAATCTGATACCGCGATAATCGAAAATCAGCAATCGCGCCCGCCGACGCGACGGGAGCGGTTTCCAGTCCGATATCGCGGGAATCGGAATCATCGATCGCGCCTGTGAAGATTGGCGCCGTCATATGAATCGTCGTATGGCGATATCGTTGGCGGCGCCTCCGTCATGTGACGACGCATCACGCCATATCACGTCGTATCGCAGACCGCGGGAAACGTCATAATCAGGCATCCTCGAATCGCGGCGGCATCCCGCAGACATGCGACGCCTCATAATTCCGCGGCATCCCATAATTCATCCGCCATTCATATTCGGCAGGCTGCTTCTTCGACCAAAGTGCATAGGATAAAGGAAGCCCTAAAGTCAGGAGTTTCCATGTCTGAACGCAACAATGCGGCCGAAGCGGCCGACACCGCATCCGCCATCAAAGGCCAGGACGCGCCCGAAGCCCTTGCCGGCGGCGACTTCCCGGTGGGACCGGCCGGCAAATTGACGCCTCGTGAAAAGAAATGGATCGTGTATGACGTCGGCAATTCCGCATTCGTGCTGCTGTCGACCGCGATCATTCCGATTTATGCGAATTCGCTGCTGAGCGCCGCCGGACAGGACAACATCGTGTCCACATGGGGATACGCGCAAACGATCGCATCGCTGGTTATCGCGGTGCTGATGCCGATTCTTGGATCCATCGCCGACATTCAGGGCATGAAGATCAAATTCTTCATCGGATTCTTTTTGACGGGCGTCGTCGCCTGCTGCGCGATGGCGCTGCCGCTCAGCTGGCTGCCGTTCCTGATTCTGTGCGTCCTCGCGACGATCGGCCTGAACGGATCGCTGACATTCTATGATTCGATGCTGATCGACACCACGTCGAACGAGCGCATGGACAAGGTATCGTCGCACGGCTACGGATGGGGTTATGTCGGTTCGACGATTCCCTTCATCGTATGCATTGCCGTGATCTTCGGCGGGCCCGCGCTGCTCGGGTTGGACACCGCCGCCTGCACGCGCATCTCCTTCCTGATCACCGCCGTATGGTGGGTGGCGTTCACCGTGCCGCTGCTGACCAGCTACAAGCAAGTGCATTTCCGCACGACCGCCGAACACGCAAGCGAGGCGATCCACGGAACATTCCGCGAGCTGGCGTCCACCTTCCGCAAGATCCGCGCCGACAAGCCGCTGTGGATGTTCATGATCGCGTTCTTCTTCTACATCGACGCCGTCAATACGGTGATTTCGATGAGCACATCATACGGCACGCAATTGGGCATCGATTCGACGCAGCTGGTGATCGCACTGCTCGTCACACAGCTCGTCGCCTTCCCGTGCGCGATCCTGTACGGGCGATTCGCCGGACGTTACGGCGCGAAGCGACTGATCGTGATCGCCGTCGTGGCGTATCTGTGCATCGTGTTCTTCGCGGCGTTCTTCCTGCGCTCGGCCGTCGAATTCTGGATTCTCGCGATTCTGGTCGGCATGTTCCAAGGCGGCATCCAGGCGTTGTCGCGCTCCTACTACGGCAAGATCATTCCGAAGGACCATGCCAACGAATACTACGGTTTCTACGACATCTTCGGTAAAACCGCGTCGATCGTCGGCACCTTCCTCGTGGCCACCACCACGTCGCTGACCGGCAACGCCTCCATCGGCGTCCTGTCGATCGCGCTGCTGCTGGCCGTCGCGCTCGTGTTCCTCTGCCTGCAGAAGGACCCGACGGAGCGATAGACGGGCCGCCGTTCCTTCTTTTGACGTTTTTGGCCGCAACACGCCGACGGCCGCGGTCAAAAACGTCAGAAGAGGGCCAGTCAACGACGTCACCGACAACGGCAGGCTCCCCTCTTGACACTTTTGACCGGCGTCACCGGCGTGTTGCGGCCAAAAGTGTCAAGGAGGGGCAGCCAAAAGGCGGCATCAGCAACCGCCCGCCCCCCCCCATTGACACTTTTGACCGCAACACGCCGCAATTGGCGGTCAAAAGTGTGAGGTGTACCCCACATTCCGTACACATGTTCCGAAACCGTGAATAAACCGGAATCGGAACCAAGGCCGGCGGGCACGAAAGGAGCCCGTGACATGAAAAACGGAATGTTCACTCCCGCC